>DNDP01000055.1:11096-11512 GCA_003484235.1 Verrucomicrobiales bacterium | reverse complement strand
CGGCGATCCTCTATGTCGCCGGTTTCCGCCACGATCACGGCGGCGCCATTTCGCGCAAACCGCCCATCGAGCTCATTCCGGACATGGACCGGCAACCCAAGCTGCGGCCCCAGGCGGACGCCGCCTTCCTGGGCTGGAGCGACGGTCGCAGTTCGCGCAAGCCGGTCGACGGCACGGTGGCCCGTGGCTCGCACTACGAGGAAAACGAATTCACCACCGGCCGGCTGCCCGGCACCACGAACTTCGTCGAAGTGCTCCCCGTGCAGCTGAGCGAAACCATGCTGCAGCGCGGGCGCCAGCAGTTTGGCATCTATTGCGTCCCCTGCCACGGCCAGCTGGGCGACGGCAAGGGCGTGACCACCCGCCTCGGCATGGCCGCGGTCGCCAACCTGCACGACGCCCGCATCGTCACCATG
>DNDP01000055.1:7621-10888 GCA_003484235.1 Verrucomicrobiales bacterium | reverse complement strand
ACCTGCGGGCGCTGCAGCGGAGCCGGCTGGCGACCATCGAGGACGTCCCGGAGTTTGCCCGCGAGAATCTGAAATAACGTCATGAGTTCACCCGCAAATCCCGTGAACGGGACCCCGCTGGACCTCCGGCGCTGGCGCAGTCTGCCCACGCTGGCGCTCGTGGTGGGCGGCCTGTTCACCCTCATCGGCTATCTCGTGGGCGGCGACAAGGCGCACGAGATCACCGCCCACCGGCAGTTCGCCTTCTCGCTGCTGACCGTGTTCGCCTTTTACACCAGCCTGGTGGTCGGATCGCTTTTCCTCGTCATTGCGCACCACCTGTTCGACGCCGCCTGGTCGGTGCCCACCCGGCGCATCTGTGAAAGCATGGCGGTGCAGTCCAGGTGGCTGGTCCCGATCTGGGTGGTGATCTGGCTTTACTCCGGAAACATTTACAAATGGATGGAGCTGGACCCGCATGCCGATGCGCTGCTGCACGCCAAGAGCTGGCTGTTCAGCGGTTTCATGTGGCCGGTCGCCTCGCTCATCGTGCTCGGCATCTGGATCTACTTCTCGCACCGTCTCCGGTTCTGGTCTTTGCGCCAGGACGAGACCGGTGCTGCTGAGTGCACCTACAGGATGCGGATGCTCTCCTACCTCGGGGTGGTGTTTGCCATCGCGATCGGCACCACCTTCGGAGCGATCCTCTGGTACAAGGGCATCTTCCACCAGTGGTTCTCCACGATGTATGGCGTCTGGTATTTTGCCGGGAGCGTCTGGCTCACCCTGGCGACCGTCTACACGGTGACCGCCGCCCTCAAGGCGACCGGCAGCCCGTTGAAGGAGGTCGCGACCGAAAAGACGTTTTACTTCCTCGGTTCGCTGCTGTTCGCCTTCACGGTGTTCTACGCCTACGTGACCTTCTCGCAGTATTTCATCATCTGGAACGCCAACGTGCCGGAGGAGACCTTCTGGTACATCCTCCGCGAGCAGGGCAGCTGGTTCCAGCTCAGCCTGGTGATCATCTTCGGCCATTTCTTCCTGCCGTTCCTGGCGCTGCTCCGGATCGATGTGAAGCTCAAGCCGGCCTTCATCATTCCTCTCGCCGCCTGGGCGTGGCTGATGCACTACCTGGACATGCACTTCAACATCATGCCCGGTCTGCACGAGTCGGGCTTCCGGCTGGCCTTTGTGGACATCGGGCTGTTCCTGCTGGTCGGTGGCTGGTTGACGAAGCAGTTTCTCGCCACGCTCCACAGCGCGCCGCTCTATCCCCAGCGCGATCCGCGGATCGCCGAAGCCATGGACGCCTATGTCGAACCCGCCGCAACCGCGGCTCCGGGAGGTGCGAAATGAGTTACGAAGAACGCAAGGGAAGCTCGGGCTTCCTCTACATTCTCGCCGTGGTCGGCGCGCTGCTGATCATGAAGTACACGGTGAACAAGGTCAGCCAGCACACGGCACCGGAGCCGTTGGGCGCCGAACGGAACGCCGAACGGATCAAGGCCCGCGAGGAGGTCGAGGCTGCCGCGCAGGCCGTGATCAATTCCTATGGCTGGGTGGACAAGGACCGCCAGATCGCCCATGTGCCGGTTGACCGCGGCATCGAACTGATGCTGGCCGAATGGCAGAGCCCGAAGGCGGGGCGCGCCAAGCTCATTTCACTCTCGGCCAAGGCGACCGCGGAGCTGCCCCAGGCGCCCGCCGAACCGAACCCGTTCGAGTAGGCCGCCGCCCTGTCAGTCAATCTAAGCGGGATGAATTCGCAAACCTCCAACGACGGACTGCCCACCAGCGACGCCATTCTGGCGTCCGGCCGCTGGGCATTCCTCGGTCTTTTCGGTGGCGCGGCCCTGTGGCTGGCGGTGGCCGGCATCCTCGGGTTGCTTGCATCCCTCCAGATGCACAAGCCGGACCTGTTCGCCGACTGCGCGTGGTTCACCTATGGAAGGCTCAAGGCGGCCGCGACCGGCGCCTTCAACTTCGGTTTTGCCGTCCAGGCCGCCGTCGGCGTCGCACTGTGGCTGGTCGCGATTCTGGGCCGCACGCTGGTGAAGCTCCCGTTCTTCAGCATGGCCGCCGGCAAGCTCTGGAACATCGGTGTGCTGGTGGGCGTGATCGGCGTCCTCTACGGCGACAGCACCGGAGTCGAGGGGCTGGAGTTTCCCCGCTACGCCGCCGGTGTGCTGCTCTTCGGCTACATCGGCATGGCGGTGCAGGTGTTCGTGACTTTTCACAACCGCAATGTCCGCGATCTGCATCCGTCCGTCTGGTTCGTGATCGGCGGTCTCTTCTGGTTCGCCTGGCTCTACTCGACCGCGGTGTTGCTGATTCACGTGCATCCGGTGCGCGGCATCCTGATCGCCGCCGTGCAGGGATGGTTTGGCAACGGATTCTTCGCCGTCGGGCTCCTCCCGATCGCCATCGCCGTCCTGGTTTACCTGATGCCCGCGCTTTCTGGCGGTCAGCTGCCCAGCCGGGCGACCCTGGTGTTTTCCTTCTGGTTGCTGGCGTTTTTGGGACCGTGGGGCGGCATCGCCACCGGCACGCCGCTGCCGTCCTGGGTGGGGGCGACCAGCACGGCCCTGTCCGGACTCTTTATCCTGCCCATTCTCGGCGTCCTCTACAGTGTGGGAGCCATGAGGCGTCCGGCAAACGCGTCCGCCTTCGAGTCGATCGCCTGGAAGTTCATGGACCTCTCCTTCCGCTGCCTGCTCCTCTGGGGTGTGCTGACGGTGCTCAACACCTTTCCGCTGGTCTATCGCATCACGCAGTTCACCCATTTCACGACCGGGATGCAGGTGCTGGCGCTTTACGGCGTGGTGGCGACCGCCCTCTTTGCGGCCGGCTATCTGGCGATGTCGAAGCTGACGGCGCCCTGCGCGAAGTGCGCGCTGGTTGCGACCATCCACCTGCACGTGACGCGGGTCGGAATTCTGGTGACGGTGATCGCGCTGCTGGTCGCCGGCCTCCAGCATGGCATGGCGTTGAACGCGGAGGACCTCACATTCGCGGAAATCTCCGCCGAGTCCGCGATGATGTTCCGCATGAGCACGCTGGGTGAACTGCTTCTCGCCATGGGAGGGCTGGTCTTCCTGCTCTACGTCGCGGGCACGACGTTCCGGACGCTGATGGCGGAGTGGAGCCGCTGCGAGTGGTGCGCCGGCAACGCGAAACCCGCGGAGGTGGCGTCATGAACTACGGGCCCTTCATCTTTCTCGGTTCCTTTCTCGCGCTGCTGCTCTCCTGGGCCGGCCTGATCGTGGCGCCCCAGGTGCAGCTGCGCGG
>DNDP01000055.1:5329-7501 GCA_003484235.1 Verrucomicrobiales bacterium | reverse complement strand
TGCAGCTGCGCGGACTGCAGCCCGTGCGGGACGAAACGACGGGCGCCGTGTATCCGGTTGAACCGCTCGGACTCGCCCAGCAGGGAGCCGAAGTTTATCGCGCCAACGGCTGCTACGCCTGTCACAGCCAGCAGGTGCGCCAGACCGGCTACCGCTTCAACGCGGTGCTCGAAAAGGCCGGCACCGACCCCGACGTGGTCACCCGCGCGCTCCGTCAGGCCAATCCGCGCCTGATCGTGGAGGAGGCCGAACTGTTTGCCATGGCCGAAGGCGAGGTGCTTCCTCTGGGACCGATCAATCTTCATCGGCGCGGAACCCTGGAGAAGGTCTTCTCCGATGCCGGTCTCGAAGCGGTGGAAGCGAAGGTCCGCTTCGACCTGGTGCCCACCGGCCCGGACATTCAGGAGCGCGGCTGGGGAAAACGCGGTTCCGTCGCGGCCGACTACCTCTACGACGATCCGGCCATGCCGGGCAGCCTGCGGATCGGGCCCGACCTGAGCAACATCGGCGACCGCATGCCCGACCGGATGTGGCACCTGCTGCACCTTTACCGCTCCCGGCTGGTGGTCGAGAAGTCGATGATGCCCGATCACCGGCACCTCTTCGAGAAGCGCCGCGTGGGCGACGAGCCTTCTCCCCTGGCGCTGCCGCTGCCCGAGGAATTGCACCCGGGTGAAGGCTGGGAGATCGTGCCGAAGCCCGAAGCGATCGCGCTGGTGGCCTACCTGCAGAGCTTGAAATCCGGCCAGCCCCTGTTTGAGGCGCCCATGGCCGCCCCGTCCAACTGAGCCAGCATGAGCGACAGCGAATCCAACCAGAACGAACCGTCGAAGCGCACCCCGGTGGGCCGGCTCGCCGTGCCCGTCTGGATATTCATCGTGGCGCTGCTCCTCGGCTACCGCGGCTGCATCCACATCGACAATCAGGGCGGCGCATTCGCGTTCGATGCGAAGGTGTATGGGCCCTACCGGTCGCCGGAGGAACTGGACCAGCTCAAGCCGATCATCGGCGACGATCCTACCCGCAAGGGTGCCGTGGCCTATGCCCAGTATTGCGCGGTCTGTCACCAGGCCAATGGCCTCGGGGCACCCGGCATCGCGCCGCAGTTGGCGCAGTCGGACTGGGTGCTCGCCGAAAAACCGGACCGTCTGGTCCGCCTGGTCCTGCACGGACTGCAGGGACCGATCGTGGTCAGTGGCAAACCCTTCAACGGCGCCATGGTGCCCTGGGCACAGGTGCTTTCCGACCAGGACATTGCCGCAATTCTGTCCTACGTTCGCAGCAATTCCGACTGGGGCAACGACGCTGCCTGGGTGACTCCCGAGGAAGTGAAGGCCATCCGCGAAGCCGAAGCTTCACGGAACAAGCCCTGGACCGCAGGCGAGCTGGATGCGTTCCCGGTCAACTGACCGGCCGGCCCAGGCTGGTGCGGTCGTCGGCAAGGTGCGGGGCATTCAAAGCCACGATTTCCATTTCGGCAGCCAGCCGGCGATTTCCTTTTCCTCCTCCCCGGTGACCTCCGGCAACGGCGGACGCGACACGCCGCCTACCAGTCCGATCAGGTCCATCATCTTCTTCATCACCGAGACTTCGTAGCCTTTGCGCCGCGCCCGCAGCGCGTACATCGGCACCACCAGTTCGCGCATGAGTTGATCCAGCTCCGCGCCGTGGCCGGCTGCCGCCAGTTCGTGCAGCTTGAGCGACAGCTTCGGCGCGACGTTGGCGATGCTCGACGTGTAGGTCCGCACGCCGATCGAGTAATAGCCCGGCACACAGTCGTCGCCCGCGCCACCGATCCAGTGCAGCCGGTCGCCCACGCGCGCCATGATCATCTGGTAGCGCCGCACGTCGCCCTGGCCGTCCTTCCAAGCGATCAGGTTCGGGATGCGCGCCGCGAGCTTCTCGACGGCCGTCGGGGAGAAGTTTGCCCAGTCGCGCGAATAGATGATCAACCCGCGATCGGTCGCCCTGCCGATCGCGCCGTAGTAGTCGGCCAGTCCGTCGGCGTCGGCGTTCGGGTAGTAGGGCGGGAACGCGAGAATGCCGTTCACCCCGAGCGCGGTGGAGCGCTTCGCCAGCTCGATCGCCAGTGGATGATTGAAACCCGCCGCCGCCAGCACGGGCACTTTGCCGTTCACCTCTTCGAGCGTCGCCTGCACGACCTGCTGATGC
>DNDP01000055.1:4812-5105 GCA_003484235.1 Verrucomicrobiales bacterium | reverse complement strand
GCCTGCACGACCTGCTGATGCTCGTCCGGCGTCAGCGAGAACAGTTCGCCCGTGCCCGCCGCCGGCACGATGGCGCAGACCGGATGCTGGATCAGCTCGCGCAGATTCTTGCGGAGCCCGTCGAGGTCGAGCGAGTGATCGGGGTGAAAGGTCGTGACCGGGAAGGAGATCACTCCCCCCAGCTTGCTGCGTAGTTCGTCGGGTTTCATAAGAGGTATTTACGCTAATTGCGCTAATTCTCACTAATTCCGGAGGGTGTGCTCCCCAAATTCGCGACAATTCGCGAAATTCGT
>DNDP01000055.1:2851-4608 GCA_003484235.1 Verrucomicrobiales bacterium | reverse complement strand
ATTCGCGACGATTCGCGAAATTCGTGTAGAGCCTCGGGTCACCATCTCGGCAGGATGCGTTTCCAGCCCGGGTCCACGTGCTTGCGCATCTCCGCTTCGTCGTCGCGCTTGCGGTAGGGACACTTCTCGTAGCGCTCCTTCAACCGCGCCAGTTGATCGTGGTCCAGCTCCACGCCGAGTCCGGGTTTGTCGGGAATCTTCACGCACCCGTTCACGATTGGCACGCGACCGCCCAACACGACTTCGTCCTGTGCCGTCTGCCACGGGTAATGCGTGTCGCACGCGTAGGTGAGATGCGGCGTGGCAGCGGCGACGTGCGCCATGCCCATCAACGAGACGCCGAGGTGGTTGTTCGAGTGCATCGACAATCCGATGCCAAACGTCTTGCAGAGCCGGGCAAGCTGCTGGACCTGCCGCATGCCGCCCCAGTAGTGGTGATCGCAGAGGATCACCTGCACGGCGTCGTGCCGGACCGCTTCCGGGATGTCGGCGAAGCAGGTGACCGCGACGTTGCTGGCCAGCGGGGTGTCGATGCCAAGCTTGATCAGGCCCCTGCGCACCGCCGCCATGCCGTCGATGCCGGCCGTCGGATCTTCGAGGTAACCGCCTCCGGCCAGTTCGTCGCGAAGCGTTTCACCGACGCGGATCGACGTCTCGACCGTCCACGCCGAGTTCGGGTCGATGCGGATCGGCACGTCCGGCCCGAACGCCCGGCGCATCTCTTTCACCGTCTCGATCTCGAGGTCCGGCTCGAGCACGCCCGCCTTGAACTTGATGTCCTTGAACCCGTAAAGCTCGATCATCCGCGCGACTTGCCGGGTGAGCGATTCGGGAGTCAGCGCTTCGCCGAATTCGTCCTCGCGGGCGTCGTCGCCTTCGCCACCGCCGCCGGCGTGCTTGTAAAATGGATAAGCGGAGAAGGGGACCTCGTCGCGCACGCGGCCGCCGATCAGATCGCACACCGGCTGGCCGATCGTCTTGCCGATCAAGTCAAGACAGGCGACTTCGATCGCGGCAAACGTGCGGGTCGTTGCATCGAGCGGATTCTCGCCCGGCACATGCATCGTCTGCGAACGATCGCCCGACGGCCCTTCGACGAGCGACGACAGGAAGCCGGTGACGCGAAACGCGTCCCGCCCGATCAGTTGATCGCGCACGGCGAGCAGCGCCTTCTTCGGTTCCTCGCCGCCGTAGGTTTCGTTGATGCCGATCACGCCGTCCTCGCTGATCAGTTCGATGATCGTCCGGAGCGCGTAGGGCTGGTGACGTCCGTAGGAACTGCGCAGCGGCGGATCGGCGACGGCGATCGAGTGGATCCTCAGATCGGCGATGCGGATGGGACGGAGATCGGTCAATGCGGCGCTCAAGGTCCGCGGAGCATGCCGGAAGGAGTTCCCCGTGGTCAACGGTCGCTCTTCATCTGGCCGCCGGAAGAGTGGAATCCGCCGGTGCACCGGTCATCCACAGCGCCGCGAGCCAGAGCAGGATGATCACGATCAGCGCGATGCGGATGAAGTTGCGCCGGAAGAAACCCATGAGGCAGGGGATTGAAGGGACGGGCCGAACGGGGCCCGTCACCAGGCAGTCCAGCCGCCATCGACCGTGAGTGTGGTGCCGGTGACGTAGCTGGACGCCTTGGACGCGAGAAAGATGATCGCGCCGTCGAGTTCGTTCAGCTCGCCCCAGCGGCCCATCGGGATCTTGGCGACAAAGGCCTTGTACTTCTCCGGGTCGTCGAGCAGCGCCTTGTTCATGTC
>DNDP01000055.1:0-2548 GCA_003484235.1 Verrucomicrobiales bacterium | reverse complement strand
ACCTGGCCGAGGATCGACGACAGGTTGATGATGCGGCCCCACTTGCGCGCGATCATGCCCGGAGCAACCGCCTTGGAGCACAGGAAAGGACCGGTCAGGTTGATGTCCACAACCCGCTGCCATTCCTCGACCGGCAGCTCGACCGTCGGCTGCCTGACGTTCACGCCGGCGTTGTTCACCAGGATGTCGAGGCTGCCCAGCTCCTTCGTCACCCGCGCGACAAACGCCTCCACCTGGTCGAACTTCGTGACATCGACCTCGGCACCGATCGCCTTCACGCCGTGCTTCTCGGCCACCTCCTTTGCCGCCGCCGCGGCCTCGGCGCCGTGCCGGCTGTTGATGGCGATGTGCGCGCCCTGCGATGCGAGCGCATTGGCGAACTGCAGGCCGAGTCCCTTGGTGCCGCCCGTGATCCAGGCGACCTTGCCGTCGATGCGAAAGAGGTCGTTGCTCATGAAAAGAGAAATGATTGGGGAATTCGCCCCGAAGAATGCCCCGCGAGGGAAGGGAGTGTCAAACTTCGCCGACGTTACGGTTGAGACCGGCGCCATCCAGTGGTGCGTCTCCACGAATGGGTTGCTCCCCGGCGGTTTCCCCACATAATTGCCCCGTCGTTGATGACTCACCGCGTCCCTTCCATTCTCAGCCTTGATCGCTGGCACTCGCGTTCGGAGCTGTCGGTCCGCCGGGCTTTCTGGGTTTTTGCCGCGGTGCTGCTGGCGTTTCGCCTGACCGTGCTGGCGGTGCTCCCGCTCGACCTCTCCGGCGACGAGGCCTACTACTGGGAATGGGGGCGGCACCTCGACTGGGGTTACTTCAGCAAGCCGCCCGGCATCGGCTGGCTCATGGCGCTGGCGGGCTGGGTCGGTGACGACACGACCTTCGGCATCCGCATGTTCGCGGTGTTGCTCGGCACCGGCAGCCTGGCGTTCCTCTTCCTCCTGGCACTCCGGCTCTACGGCCCGGCAGTGGCCATGATCACCGCCATCGTCTTCGTCGCCAATCCGGCCAACGCCGCCCTCAACCTCACGCTCACGATCGATGCGCCGCTGATGTTCTGCTGGACGCTTAGCCTCTGGGCGTTCTGGGAGTTCATTCAAGCAGGACAGGCATCCTGCCCGTCACGCGAGCGCGCACGGACGGACCGGGAAGGGGTCAAGGGCGGCAAAACCCGCTCGCGGGGCGAGAGCTCCAAAGCCCCGGCGGGCGCGCCACTGACAGGCTGGAAATCCGTTCTACTATGGGGGGCGCTCCTCCTGTTCGGCTTGATCGGCGGGATGTTGAGCAAGCAGATGATGATGCTCTTTCATCCCCTGGCCATTCTCTTTCTCGCCTTGTCCAGAGATCACCGGCATCAGCTCAGGCGGCCGGCGCTCTGGATGATTCTGATCGGTTCGTTCGTCGCGCTGCTGCCGCCGCTCTGGTGGAACATCCAGAATGACTGGCTGACGGTGAAACACACCATGCACCATTTCGAATCGGGCGGCGTAGGCATCGGAAAGCAGATTGGCAGGTTCTTCGAGTTTCTCGCCTCGCAGCTCGGCATCATCACGCCGGTGTTCTACCTGCTGCTGCTGGTGCTTGTCGTGGCGGTGCTGTGGCGCTGGAAGGTGCTGGGGGACCGCGAACGGTTTCTCTGGCTCTTCGGCGGCCCGGCCCTGCTGCTCATTCTCGCCATGGGCCTGCGCCAGCGCATCAACCCCAACTGGCCGGCGGTGTTCTACGCATCCACGATCATCCTGATGACCGGTTGGGCGGCGGGCAGGTGGTCGCTGGACCTGAAGCTTGACCGCTGGCGCCGCGCCTTTCCCTGGGGCCTGAGAATCGCCGTGGGCATGGCGGTCGCAGTCTATGTCGCGGCATTCCTGTTTTCGTTCGGCTACGTGCGGGCCGGCGAGTTGGATCCACTCGCCCGGCTGCGCGGCTGGTCGCGCATGGCAAGGGATGTCGATGCGGTGAGGCGCGACCTCCCGGATGGCGGCGAG
Source organism: Verrucomicrobiales bacterium (assembly GCA_003484235.1). Classification (GTDB taxonomy): domain Bacteria; phylum Verrucomicrobiota; class Verrucomicrobiia; order Limisphaerales; family RI-55; genus RI-55. The sequence goes on along the minus strand of DNDP01000055.1, from coordinate 563 downwards.
CTGCCCCTGATCACGCAGGGCCATCGTTACCTGGCCAGCGAGCTGGCCTTCTACCTCGCGGGCCATCCGCGCGTTTACACCTTCAATCCCGAACCGGGCACCATCCGCTCGCAGCACGATCTCTGGGAAACACCCGCCGCGCATCTGGGCCGCGACTGCCTGCTCATCCTGGCCCAGAAGCCCGACCAGCTCGATCCGATGCTCACCAACCGTTTTGACTCGGTCACCATTCACCAGATCGTGCGGTACCCGCAGGAACGGGAAGGCCGGCAGACGCTCACCATCGCCATCGGCCGCAATCTGCGCGAATGGCCGGCGCTCCCGAACTAGCCCGTGAATTCATCGACTCCTAACGTCTCCGCCGGCCCGCGGACCCGGCGATCCGGCCCGCCGCTGGTCGGCCCGCTCGGTATTCTCCTGGTGCTCACGGTGGTCGTGCGCCTGTTCGACCTGGATCTCAAGATTGCTCAAGCCGTTTACCAGGACGGCGAATGGCCGTGGGACGCCAACCTCTTCATTCGTTGCCTGTATCTCTACGGCACCTGGCCGGCGATCACCGTCGC
>DNDP01000054.1:656-3976 GCA_003484235.1 Verrucomicrobiales bacterium | reverse complement strand
CGCGTCTCGTCGCAGAACACGTGGAACTTCCGGCCGCGCCGCTGCGCCTCGTACATCGGCGCGGTCGCCGAGCCGACATCCACGAACGCCAGCCAGCCGGCGTTGCAATGGGTGAGGACGCGCATGCCGTTCTTGATGAGCTTCGCGCCGTGCCGGCCGATCGCCTCGCAATGCTCGACGTCCTCGTTGGCGAACTGCTCGGCCGCGGCCACGGCAAGCGACTGCTTTTCCTCCACCGTTTCGCCGGCCGCCATGCTGGCGCGGACCTGCTTCATGGCGTTCACCGGATCGACCGCCGTGGGCCGGGCCTCGGCCAGCACCTTGAAAACGCGGTCCATGTGCGTCGCGAACTTCTTCAGATTCCGGCCGCGAAAGCTGACCGCCCCCTGCGCCAGACCGTAGGCGGCCGTGGCACCGATGGCACCGGCGCCGCGCACCACCATGTCACTGATGGCGAACGCCGATTCATGGTGGGTCTTCGCCCGGAAGAACTTGAACGCATGCGGCAGCAAACGCTGGTCGATCAGCTCGACCACGTTTTCCGAGGCATCGAACGTGACGGTTCGGACGTGGCGTTTGCGGCCGCGCAGGGTGACTTGCATGGGGCTACTTCAACCGCCGTGCAGGTGGGGCGTCAACCGTTGAGCGGCAGAATTGGTTTTCACCCGGGCCTCACATCCGCTACATCCGGGGCGGCCGCTCCGGCGGTTTCGTGCATGAAATGCTTTGTCACAGGCGCCTCGGGCTTCATCGGGGCCAACCTCGTCCATGAACTCGTCGCGCGCGGTCACTCCGTCAAGGCGCTGCTCCGGCCGAAGAGCGACGTCCGCGGTCTCAAGGGCGTGGACTTCGAGCGCGTCAGCGGCGATGTCGGCGACCGCCCGGCCCTCGCGGCGGCGATGAAGGGCTGCGACTGGTGCTTCCACGTGGCGGCCAGCTATCACCTGTGGCTGCCCGATTACGCGCCGATGTATGCCGCCAATGTCGATGGCACCCGCAACGTCCTCGAAGCCGCGCACAAGGCCGGCTGCTCGCGGATCGTCTATACCAGCACCGTCGGCTGCATCGGACTGCCGGTCGAGCGGAACGGCGAATGCCGGCCGACCGACGAATCGGCGACCGTCACGGCGGAGCAGATGTCGAATCACTACAAGCTCTCGAAGTTCCGGGCCGAGGTGGTGGCGTTCGAACTGGCGAACAAGGGCCTGCCCATCGTGGTGGTGAATCCGAGCGCACCCGTCGGCCCGCGCGACGTGAAGCCGACCCCGACCGGCAAGGTGATCGTCGATTTCCTCAACCGCGCCCTGCCCGCCTACCTCGACACCGGCCTGAACTGGGTTCACGTCCGCGACGTGGCGATCGGCCACCTCCTTGCGGCGGAGAAGGGACGGATCGGCGAGCGTTACATCCTGGGCAGCGCGGACGGCAACTGGACGATGAAACAGGCGCTCGACACGCTGGCCGAGATCACCGGCCTGCCCGCGCCGCGGTTTCAGGTGCCCTACGCTGTGGCGCTGGCCGCCGCCTACGTGGACGAGGGCATCGCCTGGCTGAGCGGCAAACCGCCCAAGGCACCGCTGGCCGGCGTGCGGATGGCGAAGTACAAGATGTGGTTCGATCCGGCGAAGGCGATCCGCGAACTAGGCCTGCCGCAGACCCCGCCCAGGCAGGCGCTCGCCGACGCGGTCGAGTGGTTCCGGGCGAATGGCCATGTGACCACCGGCTAGGAGCTGAATGGCAACTGACTTTTTACGCGAATTCCGCTAATTGGCGCGAATTATCGGAATTCGCGCAGGCCTCCTTCGGCTGCGGCTGGACCGCGGGCATCCTTGCCCGCAGCGCTTTCGCGACCACCGCGCGCCTGGGGATTCGAAGGCGTTCCGAGCTGGCGGAGCGGCTGCGGGCTGGAAGCCCGCGGCCCGGTGGCGGAAACCGAAGGCAGTCTTACAACGGGCAATTAACAATGAATTAGTCCGATGGTTCAGCCGAATCTTTCCGTGAATTCGGCTTGGGAATCTGGAGGGCCGGAAGCTCCAGCGTGCCTTCCCACATGCGCGGACGAGTTTCATCGGCAGGAATGGTGGCTGTGAAGGTTGCTGACAAAAAGTAGTCATTCGTATCCTGACTTGGAATGAACCAATTTCCGCCGGCACACGCGCCGATAACGGTCAGGCCCGGCACGGTGGGACTAGTGGAACTGGCTCCCGTGCGGAGAAGGAGGGAGGAATCGAAAGGCAGCACCAACCAACAAGGTCGCGGCATACCGCTGCTGGGCAAAAGCCCCTCTTGCACCAAGTTTCCGCCTGCGTCACGTAGCACTGGACGAAACGGAAACTTCGATACGGCATAGTAAATGTGAATGCTTTCTCCCACGGCGACGCTTTGCAGCTGCAAATAGACGATTCCATCCGTGAGCCCCTCAACGGAAGTAGCCCGTTCGGTGAACAATAATCGCCCTCGTAATCCATTGGTCGCAGCCGACCATTCGCCAACAGCTGTGAATTCACTGAACACATCCGCGATGCCGAGCCGACATTGAAGGAGTAACAAGAAAAGGAGCAGGCGTAGAAGTTTCATTTTTGATTTCGAGATTCGCATTACCATGAAACTGAGGGATCATTGACATCAAAGCTCTTCGTTACACCATCCTTGCTCACCGTGCATCGTCCGGTCTGCGTCGCGTCGTACGTTTGCGTCAGTGTATCAAACTTCTTGCCATCGCCCGTTTCACCGGGGATTCGGAAGTGCCACGGAATCGGACAAGAGAAGTTGCCAGGCGAGAAGGGAGTCGTGCCAAGTGTAGAGCTAACATGGTCAACAACGACCGACAATCGATTGTCGAAGCTCGGCTGCAACCATCCGCCAACAGTCGGCTGGTTGGACCACCGCTTGTGGGTCATTCCGTTAAGACTCGCATAATACCCCGTTGCCGTGACTGGTCCCTCCAGTTCGCTAATCTCTGCAGCGTAGAATGACACAGTTGTTGGTTCAATCAAAACACGCGCATGGAAGCCTGCGTGGCAATAACCTTGCACATGGTATTCACCGAGCGGAGGAATCTCCAGTTTGACGCTGCTGGGCTCAATGACCTTGAACTTTCTTTTGAGTTGAACAGGGTTACCCGGCGAGAAGCTCGGGAAGGTCGCGATCACCTCCACGGAAGGGGTATCACGGCCGGGAGCGGTAAAATGGGTTTCGTATCCAAGGTTGTTGGGCGGCGCGGGATATAAACTGCCTGCGTCCTCTGGATCGATCGTCCAGAACGCCGCTCCCGATACGTAGAATTCCGGGCGGAATCTAATGCTGGTCAGTTCGCCGAC
>DNDP01000054.1:0-511 GCA_003484235.1 Verrucomicrobiales bacterium | reverse complement strand
TAATGCTGGTCAGTTCGCCGACTCCTACCGTCGTTCTGTTCCGGTCGGCTGGAGTGGTCGCATAGTTTAGAACCTCCATATCATGTCCGCTTGCAAGCAACGCCTGGACGGTCCAACGCTTCTTACTGCGCGCCCACGGTTCAAACTTTACCCGTGTGTTCCGGGGCAGTGCCGCAAAAAGCCGCCCATCGGGATTCACACCACCCAAACCACGCAGCTCAATCTGTGATGCGGGTATCTGGTAGTAGTCGTCATTGGGGTCTGCTTCCGGCCAAAACGGGTTCCGATGCCCATACAGCGCTGTTGTGATAATTATCAAACGTGGATCCTTCAACGCCGATTTTCCGCCGGTGTGGAGCTCATATGTCGTCTGCACTTTTCTATTTCGGGTGCGCAATTCCGGCAGCAGACCATTGAATATCCATTTCCGTGCGCTCTCGTTGCAAAACTCTCCCGGCCATTGCCATTGGTCAGGGATGGTGTATGGGCTCAAACACCGACAACGGCGGCA
>DNDP01000355.1 GCA_003484235.1 Verrucomicrobiales bacterium | reverse complement strand
CTCGTCGAAGCAACCGGCGCCGACGCCGTAGAGCGCCTCGTGGGCAAACTTCAGCTTCGAGTTCGCAATCAGCGGAAAGTCCACGAGCTTTTTGATGGCGCGGTAGTGTGCCTTGCGCAGGTCCTTCACGACGATCCGCCTGGCCCTGCGCGCGGACTCGAATTCCGCGGCCTTGACGGGCGAGCGATCCAGCTGCCGTTCGATGGCCTTGCAGATCTCCGGGTCGGCAGAGCCGCCGTACCAGGCCTTGACCTTGAAGCCATTGAACGCCGGTGGATTGTGGCTGGCGGTGATCATCACGCCACCAACAGCCTTTAGGTCCTTCACGGCCTGCGAGACCGCCGGCGTGGGAGTTGGCGCGTCCGTCAGGACGACCCTGAGTGCGTTGCCGACGAGGATCTCGCTGACACGCCGGGCAAACTGATCCGAGAAGAATCGGCGATCGTAACCGACGACGATCAGCGGCTCGGTGCCGTCTACCGGATTGGCCAGCCAGTAATCGGCCGCGGCCTGGGCCACGCGCTCGACGTTGGCGAAGGTGAAGTCCTCGGCGATCACCGCGCGCCAGCCGTCCGTGCCAAATTTTATGTCTGCCATAGTCCTGGATCAGTCCTGCCGGTGCGCCTTCGTCACGGCCTTCCGCATCTTCTCGACCGCCCACTTCATGTTGCGATGTTTGTAGAGACCGGTGCCGCTCACGAAGGTGTCCGCGCCGGCCTTGGCGCACTCCGCGGCGGTGTCAAACTTGATGCCGCCGTCGACCTCGATGCGGTAGCTGAGGTTCTGTGCCTTTCTCCACAGATAGGCCTGCTGGATCTTGGTGAGCACCTCCTCCAGAAAGGGCTGGCCGCCGAAACCGGGATTGACCGTCATGACCAGCAGCAGGTCGATCTTTTTGAGAAACGGCTGGGCGGCGGACATCGACGTGGGCGGATTTACGGCCAGACCGACCTTCTTGCCAAGGGAACGGATCTTCCAGATCAGCCCTTCCACCTTCTCGCCCAGTTCCGCGTGCACGGTGACAAGATCCGCGCCGTTCTGCGCGAAGGGTCCGATCAGAATCTCCGGCCGCGAGCACATGAGGTGGACATCCAGAAAAAGCTTCCGGGAATGACTGCGCACGATCCGGGCGACATCGGGTCCGAAGGAGAGGTTGGGCACGAAATGACCATCCATGATGTCGAGATGCAGCCAGTCGGCGCGGGACCGCTCGGTGCGCTCCACTTCGGCCGCCAGCTTGCCATGGTCGGCGGCCAGGAGCGACGGGGCTATGATCATGGGCAAAAGGCTACGCGGAGAGATTCGCAGGAGTCAATGAGTTGGAGGCAGATGGCCATCAATCGAGTCCGACCGCACGGTGGACACCGTGGGAACGGGTATTGAGATCTGCGGCGGAACCTCATGGCCGATTCAGTTTCTCTGCTTCAACTGCTCGGCGTCCATCTCCAGAACACGCAGGCGAGCAAGCGCGCGCCCACGACAGAAGACAAACTGCCGCCAGAGGGCTGGCGGCAGTCGTAAAACAGTTGAGGAGTGCTCGCGGGCTCAGGCCGGCGAAGGAGCGGGCGAACCGAGGCCGGGCAGTTCCGGGGGCTTCGGCTTGACCACTTCGGGCAGCGGCGTTGCCGCCTGGGCGCCGGAGGGCGGGTCAACCTCCTTGGCCTCGGGTGGCGGCGGGTCGAATTTGCCGGTCTTGACGATCTGCTCGACCTGGGAGCCTTCAAGGGTCTCGTACTCAAGCAGCGCCTTCGCGATGAGTTCCAGTTTGTCGCGATTGGCGGCGATGAGTTCTCCGGCACGTTTGAATGAATCGTCGATGATCCGGCGAACCTCGGCGTCGATCTCCTGGGCGGTGTGTTCGCTGTAATCCTTGCGGCGGGCCATGTCCCGACCGAGGTAGTATTCCTCGTCGCTGCCGTACTGCACCATGCCAAGCTTGTCGCTCATGCCCCAGTTGCAGACCATTGCCCGGGCCATGTTGGTGGCCTGCTGGATGTCGCCCGAGGCTCCCGAAGAGATGTCGTTGGTCACCACTTCCTCGGCAATCCGCCCGGCAAGCGTGACGGTGATCAGGTCGAGCAGCTCCTTCCGCTTCCGGCTGAGGAGATCCTCCTTGGGCAGATACATGGTGGCACCGAGCGCCTGTCCGCGCGGGATGATGGTCACCTTGTGCAGCGGATGCGTGTGGTCCAGCAGCACGTTGACGAGCGCGTGACCGGCTTCATGCCAGGCCGTGCCTTTCTTTTCCTCCTCGGACATCGCCATGCTGCGACGCTCCCGGCCCCAGCGCACCTTGTCACGCGCCTCTTCCAGTTCCGCCAGACCGACGGCCTTCTTGTTGGTGCGCGCAGCGAGCAGGGCTGCCTCATTGAGCAGGTTGGCCAGCTCGGCGCCCGAGAAGCCAGGAGTGCCCCGGGCGATGACGGAGAGATCCGCCGTGGGATCGAGCTTCACGTTCTTGGCGTGCACCTTGAGGATCGCTTCGCGGCCCTTCACGTCCGGCAGGTTGACGGTGATCTGGCGGTCGAACCGGCCGGGCCGGAGCAGCGCCGGATCGAGCACATCCGGGCGGTTGGTCGCCGCGATGATGATGATGCCTTCCTGGGTGTCGAAACCGTCCATCTCCACGAGGAGAGCATTGAGAGTCTGCTCGCGCTCGTCGTTGCCGCCTCCCAGGCCGATGCCGCGGCTGCGCCCGACGGCATCAATCTCATCGATGAAGATCAGGCAGGGCGTGTTCTTGCGCGCCTGCTCGAACATGTCGCGCACGCGGCTGGCACCGACACCGACGAACATTTCGACGAAGTCCGAACCGCTGATGCTGAAGAACGAGGCATCCGCCTCGCCGGCGATCGCCTTGGCGAGCAGCGTCTTGCCGGTGCCGGGCGGGCCGACCATGAGCACCCCCTTGGGGATGCGACCGCCCAGCCGCTGAAACTTTTTGGGATCCTTGAGGAATTCGACCAGTTCGGAGACCTCTTCCTTGGCCTCCTCCACGCCGGCAACGTCCTTGAAGGTGGTCTTGTTCTTCTCCTTGCTCAGCATCCGGGCCTTGCTCTTGCCGAAACTGAGCGCGCCCTTGCCGGCCATGCGGATCTGGCGCACGAGGAAGAAGTAGATCAGGCCGACAATCAGGAGGAAGGGCAGGATCGAGTACAGGAAGCCCAGCAGCATCGTGTTGGGTTCGTCCGTTTCGAATCCCCAAACGAGCAACTCGTCCTCGAACTCTTCGGGGAGCGGCTCCTTGGCCCGGAAGTGGTAGAGCTTGACGTTCCCGGTGGTCGGATCCTTCTCCCATTCACCCGTGGCGTCCTTCTTCTTGTATTTGCCGGTGATCTCGCGGCGATCCGGGGACTGGGGGTAATAGATGATCTCGCCCGACTCGATGACGCCGGCCTCGAAATTGGCCTTGAGCTGCTTGTAATTCCAGGTGTCCACGTTCGGCTGGACGCGGTCCCGGAAGAAAAAGAGCATTGGGATCGTGCCGATGATGACGATCCAGAGAATCCAAGCTCGTGGAGGAACCCGGAAGTCGCCGTTGCGGCGTTCATTCGGATCCGGTCGATTGCGATTGTTTTCAGCCATTTCGTTCTAAAAGGTGGGCCAAACTATCATGGTGATATTTGGGCCGCAACCAGATTGGTCGGACTCGCGGGCGCCCTCTCAGGTTGCATGACCCCACCGAATTCGCCACTGTTGCCGCGCTTTGACGACCATGCAAACCCGCACGCTGACACTCGGTCATTCACCCGATCCCGACGACGCCTTCATGTTCTACGGTCTTGCGAAGGAGCTCATTCCGACGGGCGGCTTCCGCTTCGAACACATCCTGCAGGACATCCAGACCCTCAACGAACGGGCAACCCGTGGCGAGCTGGACATCTCGGCGATCAGCATCCATGCCTACGCTTATGTCAGCGATAAGTATGCCTTGCTGCCCAGCGGCGCCAGCATGGGCGATGGCTACGGTCCGATGCTCGTCGCCCGGCAGAAATTCCACCGGGAGGAGATTGCCGGCAAGAAGATCGCCGTGCCGGGCATCATGACCAGCGCGTTTCTTGCGTTGCAGCTCTGGATCGGCAGACCGGCCGCGGAACTGAACTTTATTGTGGTGCCGTTCGATAAGATCTTCGCCACCGTGAAGGCTGGCCAGGCGGACGTCGGCCTCATCATTCACGAGGGCCAGCTCACTTACCAAAACGAAGGACTTGTCGTCTGCGAAGACCTCGGAGTCTGGTGGGGGCGCGAAAACGACGGTCTTCCCCTGCCCCTGGGCGGCAATGTCATCCACAAGCGGCATGATCCGGCTACCCGCAAAGAGATCTCAGACATCCTGACCGCGAGCATTCAGTTCAGCCTGGATCACCGGCGCGAGGCGGTGGAGCACTCGCTCCAGTACGCACGCGACATGGGCATCGACCTGGCCGACAAGTTTGTCGGAATGTACGTGAACCACTGGACGCTCGACTACGGTGCCAAGGGCCGCGAAAGCATCGGGAGGTTTCTCGGCCGGGCATTCGACTCCGGCCTCATTCCGCACCGGCAGGAACTGGAGTTCGTCAAATAGACGGGGCGCATCAGGCGTGACCGGCGCGCGGTCGAATCAAACTCCACCGGCAAGTTGCCAGATCTTCAGGCGCTGATGCCTTGCACCTGCAGGCAGCAGTTCGCTGCGGAACAAGACCACCTCTTTCGCCCGCCACGTGCCGAACTGGCGGTCAACATGCCCCCGGATCACGGAAGCGATCTGTTCGACATCGCGCCGCCCGATCTTGCGGAAGCGTCCGAGGGTGACATGTCCGGTAAAGCGCCCCGGCTCCGCGGTTGCACGGAAGCCTTCGCTGGCCTCGCGGATGCGGCTCTGAACCTCCTCCAATTGCTCTCCCTGCACCCGCGCCCAAAGCACGCGGGGAAACCGGAGATCCGGAAAGCAGCCCAGGCGTTCGCATCGGAGCACCATTTCGGGGACCGCCGACAGAACGGGAGCCAGCGCCACCTGCAGCGGACCCGTCTGTTCCTCGGGCACGTTGCCGAGAAAGCAAAGCGTCAGATGCATCGTTTCCGGCCGCGACCAGCCCACATAGCCTTTCGGCAATGATCCCTTCAGTTCCTGTTGAACTGCGGACAACGCCGCCTTCACGGCGTCCGGCAGTTCGAAGGCGAGAAACAGTCGCTGGAGGTTGGACTCTGGCTTCATCTTCTCATGGGCCACCCCGGAATACTCCCGTGGTCGGCGATGGAACGACCACAGATTGCCCGCCCACTCCCCAACCTCCAAGGTTGCAATTGTGACAGCCCCGGCCTAATCAAGACGGGATGTTCCGAATCGTAGTTCCCGCCCCGACCCTTCTCGCCTGCTTGCTCTCCTGCCTCCGGGTGGCCGACGCCGCAACGGTTTTGCCGGTGGTGGTCTTCGCGGAGGATTTCAACGGCTCCCGCCTGCGTTCGGCGGTGGTGGAATACGATCCCAATCCCGGTGTCCCCGACTGGGCAACCCCGGCCGAATCGCTCCGCGGATGGTCTCGCGGCGCTGACAACGTGGCCGGCGGCACCACGGAATGGCTGGGCTGGAGCTTTACCACCACCGCGTTCTGGATCGGGGATGACGATCAATCACGTTCCTTGGTGTTTCCCTTCAGCACAACGGAGGTGATCGCGGTCGCGGACAGCGATGAGGCGGCCGACCGCGGAACGCAGCCGAATGACGGCTACAACGCCTACCTTCGGACGCCATTGATCGATGTCAGCGGATTCCACTTCCCGTCACTGGCCCTCACTTTCCGCTCGAACTTCCGCCGCGAGGAAGACGAGCGCAGCTTCGTGCGGTTCCACTACGACGGCGGCCCGGCCCTCAGCGTCGAGATCCACGATCAGGGCACCACGCTCACGCCCGTAACGATCCGGCCGGCCTACGTGCCGGGCGCTCCGGCCGCGGCATCGACCCTCCTGATCGAGTTCGCCCACGAAAAGGCGGACAACAACTGGTGGTGGGCCATTGACAACATCCGGATCACCGGGCTGCCGCAGGAAACACCTCCCGACAATGCGGCTCCGGTGGTCGTCACCGACGCTGCCGGACCGGTGACCGCGGAGGTCGGCGACCGCCTCGGCTATGCCTTTTCAGCCACGGACCCCGAAACGCATCGCGTTCAGCTCACGGTCGATTGGGGTGACGGCAGCACCGCCGACACCTCGCTGCTTCCCAGCGGACATTCCCACGGCTTCGACCACACCTGGAACGCACCGGGCACGTTCACAATCCAGGTCCGCGCCACCGATGAGTTCGGTCTCCAATCCGGGCTGGTCACGCTGCAAACAGTTACGGTCACCGGCCCACCCATCGCCCTCCTGACACCACCCTATCTGCAGAACGTGAGCACCAACGGCATCGTCATCATGTGCGAAAGCCGGGAAGACCTTCCGCTCGTGCTGGAGTATGGCACCCACGCCTCGATGGACCTGGCCGCCTCAATGACGCGGGTCGCCAGCGGCGGGGGGTCGTGGTTCCACCGTGCCCACCTGCAGGGTCTCGAGCCAGGTCACTCGTATGAATACCGCGTCCGTCTCGCCGGGGGCGAACACCTGAGCGACATTGCGACGTTTCATACCGCACCGCTCGGCGAGCCGGATTTCAAGTTTTCCGTCTGGTCGGACAGCCAGGGTCACAATCGCGGCGCGTGGACCGCCGCCCCGCTCGAGCCCACCATCAGCATGATGAAACACATGGTCACCATGGGGGTGGATTTCGGCCTCACCGCCGGCGATCTTGCTGAGAACGGCGCCAGCTACAGCGACACCCGTCAGTACTACCTCGACCGCGTCGCCCGCCACCTGGGGACCTCCGTGCCGTGGTTCGTTGCGTGGGGGAACCATGACAACGGGAGCCCCACCGCCCCGCTCCGGCTGGCTTCGGACATGCCCAGCCGATTCCGGCCCGGGCTGTCGCCCGGTCATGGCTCCTACAGTTTCACCTACGCCAATTGTTTCTTCGTCTGCATCGACCATTTCTACCAGGACGAGATCACCAACGGCTGGCTGGAATCGCAGCTGGCCTCCCCGGCCGCCCAGCAGGCTCGGTTTCGTTTCCTGGCAATCCACGTGCCCCCCTACTGCGAGCGGTGGATCGATGGCAGCGCGGCCCTGCGCCAGAACCTCGTCCCACTGCTCGAGCGCTACCGGGTGGACGCCTGTTTCAGCGGCCACACGCACGAGTATGAGCGCGGCGAGCTCAATCACGTCCACTACGTCATCACCGGCGGCGGAAGCTGGCTGGATCATCCGGAGGTGGTGGTGAAGAACTGGGAGCACATGGTTGTCGGAGGTGCCCACGACGTTCCCGGAAGCTGGCGTGCACAGAGCAGCCCCGGCGTGCTCGGGCCGCCCCAGCCCATCGTGGGCGGGCTCTTCAACGAATATGCACTGGTCACGATCCGCGACAGCTACCTGCGCCTGGAAGCTCACGGCTTCAACGCCGACGGCTCCGTCATCGGCGTGCTGGACACCATGGAGATCGGCATCGACCCCGGTCCGGACACTGACGGCGACCGCCTGCGCGATGCGTGGGAGCTGGCAAACGGATTGAACCCCAACGACGCTACGGGCATCAACGGCGCCGATGGCGACCTCGACGGCGATGGACTCAGCAATCTTGGGGAGTTGATCGCCGGCACGAAGGCGAACGACGCCGTGTCGGTGTTCGCGATCAGCGATCTGCAGCGGACAGAAGCCGGAGTGACCGTGACCTGGTCCAGCCAGCCGGGTAAGGAATACCGGATCGACACCATGACCGACTGGCTGCAGTGGCAGCCGGTGATGAACGGTGGGGAGCCACTGGTGGTGCCCGCTGCAGCCGGGAGCCCGACCACCATGCACGTATTGCCGGACCTCGGATTGCAGCAAGGCTACGTGCGGGTGCGGATTCGGTGACCTTACGTCCGCGGATGATTCAGGCGGGCTCCTGCTGGCTGATGCAGTGGAAGGAACCGAGCCCCCAGATCAGTTCCATCGAGTCGATGCCGATGACTCGTCGGTCGGGAAAAACCCGCTGCAGAACTTCGAGCGCCTTCCCGTCGTTCGGATCACGGTAGGTCGGCACCAGGACTTTGCCGTTGGCGATGTAGAAATTGGCGTAGCTGGCCGGCAGCCGCTGCCCATCGTGCTCGATCAACCGCGGCATCGGCAGCTCCACCACCCGCAGGGGATCGCCGTCCTGATCCTTCATCGACTGCAGCCGCTCCAGATTCTCCCGCAGCGGCTTGAAGTTGTCGTCGGCCGGATCCTCCTCGACGACCGTCACGACCGTCCGGGAATCCACGAACCGCGTAAGGTCGTCCACGTGCCCGTCGGTATCGTCGCCCACGATGCCATCGCCCAGCCAGAGCACGTGCGTCACGCCGAGATAGTCCTTCAGATGCTGCTCGATCTGATCCTTGGACAGGTCGGGGTTGCGATTGGGGTTGAGCAGGCACGACTCGGTGGTGAGCAGCGTGCCCCTGCCGTTCACGTCCAGCGCGCCGCCCTCCATGACGATGCCCGGCGAGAACAATGGCAGGCCGCGCAGCTTCGCGACGTGTTGCGGCACCGCATCGTCCAGGTCGAAGGGCGGATACTTGTTGCCCCAGGCGTTGTAGCCCCAGTCCACGACGGCGCGCTCGTGGCGGCCTTCATGATCGCGCACGAGAAAGGTCGGACCATGATCGCGGCACCAGGGTTCGTACGCGGGGAAGTGGTGAAAGTGAACCCGCTCAAGCGGCGTGCCGAACTCCTTGAGGAGCCCGCGCACCCACGCCTCCTTCTCCGCGTTCCAGACGTTGATGTGCACCTCCTCGACCTCGATGAGCTCCCGAATCAGCGCCGCATAGACGGGCGGAACGGTCTCATACTTCCCGGGGAAACTGATGCCTTCGGGCCGCGGCCAGGTGAACCAGGTGCCGGCGTGCGGCTCCCATTCGGCCGGCATGCGGTAACCAAGCTGTGCAGGGGTGGGTGAAGCGTTCATCTCAATCATCGTTCTCGTTCCATTCCGGGCAGGCGCCCGCTCAAGGCAGCCGCTCGCCCCGGGCCGCCACCAGCAGGTCGTACCACTCCTCACGGCTGAGTTTCACGTCGAGCGCACGGATCGCTTCCTTGATGCGGCCGGGATTGGTCGAACCGATGATCGGCACGATGCCTGACGGATGGCGGAGAATCCAGGCCAGGGCGACGTTGCTGCGGGAGCCGCCGTGCCTGCCCGCGAGTTCCTCCAGCTTGGCGGCGAGGGCGGCGTTCCCGTAGCCCTCCTGCGAGGGCAGCACGCGGCGGGCGCCGTCGGCAAGCTGTCCGCCGCCCAGCGGGCTCCACGCCATGGGCGTGATCTGTTCCGCGAGGCATTGGTCGAGCGTGCCGTCGTCGAGCGCGGACCGCTGCGCGAGGCTGATCTCCACCTGGTTGACCACGAGCGGAAACGGACAGGCCCGCTGCAGTGCGGCGAGGTAGGAAGGCCGGCAGTTGCTGACCCCGAAATGCCTCGCCTTGCCGGCATCCAACAGGACGGCGAAGGCACCGGCCACCTCGTGAGGATCGCCGAGGTAGTCAGGCCGGTGCAGCTGATAGAGATCGATGCAGTCCACGCCCAGCCGCTTCAGCGACGCTTCGCAGGAACGCTGGATATGATCCCCGGAAAAATCATAGCGATAGGGCGCGCCCGGAGTCGGATCGTCGGGGAACCGGATGCCGCACTTCGAGGCGATCAACACGCGGTCGCGCATGCCCGACACTTCCTTCAGCACCTGACCGAAGATCTCCTCCGAACGGCCGCCGCAGTAAATGTCCGCATGATCGAACAGCGTGTAGCCGGCCTCATAGGCCGAAATCACCGCAGTCCGGCCCGCCGCCACCCCGGCGGCCGTGACTTCGGAAGGTTCCCACGTGCCGGCAATGCGCCAGCAACCGTAGGCGAGGCGGGAGACCGAGAGGCGGGACGTGCCCAGGTGAACGGTTTGCATGTCGAACGCCGCCGAGCGTAGGACGGCCTGGAGCGGGGGGCAAACTTATCTGTCGGACGACGGGTCCTCGCGCCGGACATCGACCGGCAACCGGTGGCTGCTGGTGCGGATGTGGAGGTCGCGTTGTGGGAACGGAATCTCGATCTCCAGTTCGCGGAGCTTGGCCTCGATTGCGTAGTAGAGCGCGCTTTTGAACCGCAGCGGCCGGAAGGCCTGGTCGTCCGCCCACACGGCCAGCTCGAAGTCGAGCGAGCTCTCGCCGAAGCCAATGAAGAAGACGACCGGCTCGGGCTCGGGCAGCACATCGGAATTGGCCTTGGCGATCTCGATCATTCCCTTCCTGAACTTCTGGACGTCCGACCCGTAGGCGATGCCGATCGGCAGCCGCACGCGTATCTTGGGATCGCCGTGGCTGAAGTTGGTGACGGTGTTCGAGATGAACTCGGAGTTGGGCACGATGATCGAGATGTTGTCGTTGGTGACCACCGTCGTGCTCCGCAGGTTGATTTCCCGCACGCGCCCCCCCACCCCGCCGACGTCCACGTAGTCCCCCTGTGCGATCGGCCGTTCCGCCAGGATGATGAGGCCGCTCATGAAGTTGCTGACGATGTTCTGCAGGCCAAAGCCGACGCCCACGCCGATCGCACCGGCGAAGATGGCCAGCGAACTGAGGTTCAGCCCCACCGTCTGCAAGGCCACGAACAGCCCGAAGGCGATCACCACGTAGCCGACGATCCGGCCGATGGCGTACTGCAGCGAAGGCTGCATCCGCGTGCGGCTCAGCACGCGCAGCATGACGTAGCGCCGGAACAGCAGCTCGAAGACGAACACGCCGCCCACCATCACCAGCAGCACCACCAACTGGGAAACGAGGAAGGGTTTTTCGCCCAGCGTGAAGAGCTGATAGCCCATCACCCGTTGATACAGGGCGGCGGCATCCTGGAGGAACTGGTCCATACGTTTTGGGGAACTTCCCGGGGAGCCTAGCAGAAAATCGAAATCGTAAAAGCATGAAGAACCCGCCGGCCAGGGATCTCCTGGAGCGCACGGCTCGACAGCCTCACGGAATGTTGCCACCGTCGCCGCGTGCAACAAACGATCGTGACACTCGACCTCGAAGGCGTGCTGGTGCCGGAAATCTGGATCGCCTTCGCCGAAAAGACCGGCATTCCCGAACTCAAGCGCACCACCCGTGACGAGCCCGACTACGACATCCTGATGCGCGGCCGTTTGAAGATCCTGGACGAACACGGTCTCAAGCTTTCGCAGATCCAGGAGGTCATCGGCACCCTCAAGCCCCTGCCCGGGGCGAAGGAGTTTCTGGACGAGATCCGTTCCCTGACCCAGCTGATCATTCTGTCGGACACGTTCGAGCAATTTGCCAAGCCCCTGATGCGGCAGCTGGGCTGGCCCACCCTCTTCTGCCATCGGCTCGTCGTGGAGAATGACCGCATTGTGAACTACCAGCTCCGGCAGCCGAACCAGAAGCAGAAGTCCGTCGCCGCCCTCCGCTCGCTCAACTACAAGGTCATTGCCGGCGGCGACTCCTACAACGACACGACCATGCTGCTGGAGGCGAACAAGGGATTTCTGTTCCACGCGCCGGACAACGTGAAGCGGGAGTTTCCGCAGTTTCAGGCGTTCGACGACTACCCCCGGCTGCTGGACGCGATCAGGCGCGAGCTCTAGGCCGCCGGCACGGGCGCTTTGGCCGGTTGGCGGCCGGCGGTCGGCGCCCCGGCAAAAATCCGCCGGATCACCTCCTCGATCGGCACTTCCTGAATGTCGATGTCCTGCACGGGCAGCTCGTCCAGCAGCGCCTTGCACGTGGGGATGACGCGGTCCCGTTTTACCTTGAGCTGAATCGTGCCCGGCGCCTGCTCGACCACCTCACCGTACTTCGCGAGATCCGCGGCGTCGCATTTCATCGCCCCGTCGCAGTGGATGGTGATCAGCTTGAAGTCGGCGAACCGGTCGATCACCTCGGCCAGCCGGCCATCGAAGAAGATCGTGCCGTGGTCGATGATGATCACCCGCCGGCACAGCTCCTGGATGTCCGTCATGTAGTGGCTCGTCAGCAGGATCGTGGTCTTCTCCCGGGCGTTGTAGCTCTTGAGGAACTCGCGGACGGTCTTCTGCGAAATGACGTCGAGCCCGATGGTCGGTTCGTCGAGGAACAGAACCTTCGGCCGGTGCAGCAGGGAGGCGATCAGCTCCATCTTCATCCGTTCGCCGAGGGAAAGCTCGCGGACGCTGACGTTCAGCTTGTCCTTCACGTCCAGCAAGCTGGTCAGCTCGTCGACGATCTTCTCGAACGGTTCCTGGGCGATCCCGTAGATGCGGGCGTTGAGCTCGAGGGATTCGCGGGCGGGCAGATCCCACCACAGCTGGTTCTTCTGCCCGAGCAGCAGCGCGAACTGGCGGCGATAGTCGTCTTCCCGCTCCCAAGGCACGTGGCCCAGCACCTTCGCCGATCCAGAAGTGGGATACAGGAGACCGGCGAGCATCTTGAGCGTGGTCGTCTTGCCGGCGCCGTTGGGGCCGAGGAAGCCGACCAGCTCGCCCTCCTCGACGCTGAAGGAGACATCCCGGGCGGCCGCGGTGGTTTCGTAGTCGCGGTGCCAAAGACCCTTCACCGCGCCCCAAAAGCCGGGCAGCTTCCTGTAGGTCTGGTAGTGCTTGGTGAGCCCGCTGACTTCGATGACCGGCATGGCGCCCAACGGAGTAGGCGAAACCCGTCCTGCTGGCCATCAAAAACAAAACCGCGCTGCGGTTCGCGCAGCGCGGTGCAATTGTTCTTTGATTGAGCAGCGCTCAGCGGTGGCCGCGGCGTTTGACCTTGAGCTGGGCGAGCGAGTGGGCCAGCGCCGCCTGCACGGTGGCCGATTCCTCGTCGTCGAGCTTCTCGGCCAGCCGCGCCTCGGCGCGGCGGCGGGCTTCCTCGGCCTTGGTTTCGTCAATGTCCTCGGCCTTGATCGCCATGTCGGTCATCACGGAAACCTTCTCGCCGGTGATCTGGACGAAGCCCTCGCCGACGGCCAGGAAGAATTCCTCGCCGCTCTTCCGCACGGTGATCTCGCCGGCGGAAATCTGGGTCATGAGCGGGATGTGCATCGGGAAGATGCCCATCTCGCCCTCGACTCCCGGCAGGGTCACCATGTCCACGTCCTCGGAGTAGGTCCGGGCCTCCGGGGTGACGATCTCAAGTTTCAGTGTAGCCGCCATGTGCGCCAGCGCTGGAGGTTATTCGCGGATCTCGTCGATGCCGCCCTTCATGTAGAAGTCGTTCTCGGGCACGTCGTCGTGCTTGCCGTCCAGAATCTCCTTGAAACCGCGCACGGTCTCCTCGACCGGCACCTGTTTGCCTTCCCGACCCGTGAACTGCTGGGCAACGGTGAACGGCTGGCTGAGAAACTTCTGAATCTTGCGGGCGCGGAAGACGGTGAGCTTGTCCTCGGGGCTGAGCTCGTCCATGCCCAGAATGGCGATGATGTCCTGCAGGTCCTTGTAGCGCTGCAGCACCTTCTGCACGCCGCGGGCGGTGCTGTAATGCTCCTCGCCGACGTACTCGGGGGCCAGCGCCCGGGAGCTCGAGGCGAGCGGATCGACGGCCGGGAAGATGCCCAGCTCGGCGATGGAACGCTCGAGCACGATGGTCGCGTCCAGGTGGGCGAAAGTCGTGGCCGGCGCGGGGTCGGTCAGGTCGTCCGCGGGCACGTACACCGCCTGGAAGGAGGTGATGGAGCCCTTCTTCGTCGAAGTGATGCGTTCCTGCAGGTCGCCCATCTCGGCGGCCAGCGTCGGCTGGTAACCGACGGCCGACGGTGTGCGGCCCAGCAGCGCGGACACCTCGGAGCCGGCCTGCGAGAAGCGGAAGATGTTGTCCACGAACAGCAGCACGTCCTGGTTCTTCTCGTCGCGGAAGTATTCCGTCACGGCCAGGGCCGAGAGCGCGACGCGGAGACGGGCGCCGGGCGGCTCGTTCATCTGGCCGTACACCAGCCCGATGCGGGAACCTTCCTTGATGATCGGCAGGCCGTTCTCGCCCTGCTTGGGGTGGCCCTTGTCGTCGGTCTCCACCTTGATGACGCCGGCCTCGATCATTTCATTGTAAAGGTCGTTGCCCTCGCGGGTGC
>DNDP01000185.1:3043-3323 GCA_003484235.1 Verrucomicrobiales bacterium | reverse complement strand
GGTCACGAGTTCAGCTTAGGAAACAGTCGCCATCAAGCAAGCCTTCCCGACATGACCCATTCCAGAAAGATTACCGATGCGCGCTCAACCGGCGGCCGCCAGACGCGGTGCGTCTCTCTGCGGATGTCGTCCCCAAGGGCTTCCGTGCAACGACCGGGTGCTTCCGGTCCGCATGCTATTTGGACTTGGATTTCAGGAACTCCACCTCCGCCCGCAGGCCGTCGATCATCGTCTGCTGGTCCTGCAACGCCTTGATCAGGTGTCCAGCCGGCGACGACAC
>DNDP01000185.1:1896-2869 GCA_003484235.1 Verrucomicrobiales bacterium | reverse complement strand
TGCAACGCCTTGATCAGGTGCGGAACAAGCCGGGTGTAATCCACCGCCTTGAAATGGACATCCTCGCCGGCCGGCGCGCCGTCCCGGCGTTCTTCCGGTGTCGTCGCCGGCTGGACGGCATCGTGGACCAGTTCGGGGAAGAGCGCCTCCACGTCCTGCGCGAGCAGGCCGGTGTGCTGTCCCCCGGGGAGGTTCATGTGTGCGTATTGGGAGCGGAGGTACTCAAACTCGGACACCGGCAGTTGCAGGAGCCGGTCCGTGGTGCTCGTGGAAGCTGGCCGGATCGCCGTCTTCAGCATCGCGTCCGAGGGCAGATACGAAGCGGTGGTGTAGACATTGCCGCTGAAGTAGCCCGCATACTTGGGACCGGTGGTGGTTCCGGACGCGCTGCCGTAAAGGGCGTAGGCCGCGCCCGAGCCATTGTCATTGTCCACGAAGGACCGTACCGCGAAGGCGGGCGACCCATCGGTGGAATCGCTGTAGGCCAATGAATACTGCCCGTACGAGTCGTCGTTGTTGTTGGTCATGTCGAAGTAGGCGCCGTAGCTGGCGCCGCTGTTCGCAGCCGTGTTGTCGGCGTTCACATACAAGCCGTACATCGTGGAGCTGCTGGCGGTGTTGTCATGGTTGACGTAGATGCTGCGCATGGACAACCCCGGGTTCTCGATGTCCAACAGATAGTCCGGAGTGGCGTCGTGGATACCCACCCGGCCATCCTTGCGGATGGTGAACGCGTTGTTCCGGTTGGCGTTCGACGTGCCGTTGCCCACTTCAAAAAGCGGGTCGGCCGGGGTCCAGGCTGTTGAGGTGCCTTCAGCCCCCACGTTGTAGCGACCGATTGAGAAGCCTGCATAGGTATTCGCCGCCGTGTAGTAGCCGTCGGCAAAACTCATGTTGGCGGAAGCCCTGGTGCCGAATCCCAGCCCGGTGGAATACAGCCCCACCTCGGTTTCATCCCAGTTGCTCGCGGCGG
>DNDP01000185.1:1359-1664 GCA_003484235.1 Verrucomicrobiales bacterium | reverse complement strand
AGAACATTTTTGCGCCGTTCCCGGACAGGCTGGAACCAAAAAGGACGTCCCGGCTGGCGTAGACTTGAAGCGCCGTGACCGGCGCGGTGGTGCCCAGGCCCACGTTGCCGGACGTTCGGTAGATGTTTGACCCCGAACTGGACCATGGAGAAACGAAGGGAGAAAGGCTGACCGTGCCTCCACCGGATGACAGGCTCAAACTGGTGCCGGCCAGCGAGAGCCTTTGGATTTCATTGGTGGGGTTGGCGTCACCGTCGTTGACCTGATCCAGATTATCGGCGAACCCGGCGGGGACCGCGGAGATG
>DNDP01000185.1:0-1144 GCA_003484235.1 Verrucomicrobiales bacterium | reverse complement strand
GGAGATGTCGGACCAGGCCACGTTCATGGCGGTGGTCGCGACGTCCGCAAGGGAGGCCGAATCCGAATGATCCGCGCGGATCGCAAAGGCGCTGGCGGTGATCCGCTGATCCCCGGCCAGCTGCGCAGTTCCATTGACGCCATCGTTGAACCAGATGCGGAGGTGAACATCGTCGTTGTCAAACACCGAAGGGGGAATCGGCGTCATGTTGGGCAGCGACGCGTCACCAAGCGCAGCGGTGAACAGACCCCGGCTTACCACAATGGCGACGGCATCGGTGGGTTCGGCACCGAGGGCGCTCGTGCCGTCGTTGCTCCAGTAGGAGACAAAATTGAGATTTGAGGGTGGAGGGTCGATTGCCACGGTGGGCGACGCCGAGTATCCGGTGCCGGCATTGTTCACAGCGATGGCGGAGATCTGTCCACCTGACAGGGCGGCTGTTGCGACCGCACCCACGCCGGTGGCGTCCCTGATCGTCACCTGGGGTGCAACCACGTATCCGGCGCCAGGATTGTTTACGGTGATGCTCGTGACGAAACCGCCCGTGACTGTGGCCGTCGCAGTGGCTTGAACACTCGTTTCCGTGCCGGCGTTGACGAGAGCGAATTTGAACTGCCCGATACCGTCGACTGGTTCGCCTTCTGCCTGAATGCGCCCCTGGTAGGTGATTACCGGAGGAGCTGCGGCCTGGTTGGGGAGGATTGAGGCCGCCAGAAGAAGGGGCGCTAGAAGGAACGCCCGAAATGCAGGTGATGAAGTGTACATGATGATGCTTGGGGGATGAGGTTCAGCGACGAATCGGTGCAATGGTTCCGTGGCCATTGACAGAGCATCTCCCATTATACCGTCGATTCAGGAGTGCGAAAGCCACGATGTCCCGGGCAGCAGACGGTGCGCCGACACTCGGGGGCCGTCCGCGCGTCGCTGATCCGCCGGCTCCGAGCAGATGGGGTGAGAACCAGGCGGTTTCGCTGTGGCCGAAGCCCTGTTCAGCGTTCTGAGGGACGAGCGATCGAGACCGGCGGCTCCGCCTCCACCCAGCTCCGTAACGGCATCGACATCTCGATTGCGCCGCCGGTACGCAGTTGAAACCAGCCATCCACCAGCCGGCTGTCGATGTTGTCCTTCGATTCCCATTCGGCGC
>DNDP01000370.1 GCA_003484235.1 Verrucomicrobiales bacterium | reverse complement strand
TCCTCGATCGCCAGTTCCAGCAGGCGCAGGTTGCGCACCACCTTGTTTCGGTCGCGCACCATCTCGGCGGTGTAGCCGTGGTGAATCAGCGTTGCCGTGCCGACGCCAAACTCCATGCCCCATTCCTGTCGGCGCGCCTCCACACTGCTGAAAACCTGCTCGTGCACGCGGCTGAGATAGAAAAGCCCCGGCGCATTGCGGAACAGCCTGGGCACATAGGTGCAGCCCTCGTCCTCCCGGCCGATGTCCACAATGGGCAGGCGGAAGCCGATGGTGTTGTGCGCCGTCAGCGCCCGACGGAGGTGAATGGCCGCCTCGGCCGGGAGCACCTCGTCCGCGTCGACCACCAGCACCCAGTCGCCTTTCGCATGCTCCAGAGCGGCGTTGCGGGCGGCGGAGAAGTCATCGCACCAGGTGAAGTGATGCACTTCCGCGCCGCGTTGCTTCGCGATCGCCACCGTCCGGTCGGTTGACCCGGTGTCCAGCACGACGATCTGGTGCGCGATGTCGCGGACCGAATCAAGGCACTGGCCGATGAACCGTTCCTCGTTGCGGGTGATGAGGCAGACTGAGAGGCGCAGCTCCTGGGGCGGCAGCGGAGCCAGACGCCCCCCACCGGAAACCTTGCCAACCGGATGCGCCCGGAGGAATTCCTTGGCGGCCTTCCATTCCGGTGCCAGCGCCAGGGCCCGGTCCACACACTCCTGCATGAGTTTGGCCTCACCGAGCTGCAGGGCGATCTCCGCCATGAACAGGTAGGCCTCGGGATGAAACGGCCGGTTGGCGATGGTCGTGAGCGCGGCGTTCCAGGCCGCCACGTGCTTCTTCCGTCGAAGCAGCTCGCGGGCGGCGCCCAAATGACCAAGCATCGCCACGGGTGGCAGCTTGATCGCGCCGGTCTTCTTCGTCGCCGGGCCATTCGACGTGGCGGGGGACGGTGTCTGAAGGGCGGCACCCGGTGCCTTCCCTTGATCGGCTGCCGTGACGGAAGCGGTGTCGAGCATCAGTTGATGGGCCAGTTCCACCAACCGGTTGGCCGTTTGTTTCCAGGTCCAACGCTCGCGGACATGAGCCGCCGCGGATTGACCCTTGGCGCGGGCTTCATCTGCATGGGTGAAGACATGACGCAACAGGCGCTTGGTGGCCTCGAGGTCCGGTTCGAGCAGCCAGCCGTCGCCGGCCAGCGGCATGCCGCTGATTTCCTGCCCGAAGACCTTGCGGGTCGACGGGATGTGATACCCCGCCTCTGCCGGGACGAAGTCATCGGTGGAGCCACCGGCGGTCACGATCACGGGTAGGCCGCAGGCCATCGCCTCCAGGACGGGCAGGCCGAAGCCCTCGCCGCGATACGGATGCACGAGGCAGTCGCAGGCGGTGTAGACTCCGGGAATCTCATGGGCCGGCAGTTCCTCATTGAGCAGGAGGATCTCCGGCGCGTTCGGCTGCTGTTGAAGCTGCCGGATCTGGGCCTCGATGGTCTGGCCCGCATAGACCGTCCCGCCGCCAAAGTCCTTGATGACCAGGCAAACGTCGTCCTGCCGGGTGAACGTCTCGCAGAAGGCCTTCAGGAGGACGTCCGGCCCCTTGCGGTGGATAGTGCCACCGACGAAGAGGAACTTGAACTTCTTGCGGGTTGCCAGCTTCGCAGGCCGGGCGTCGGACCGGAACAGTTCCGGATCGATGCCGTTGGGCAGCACGTGGACCTTCCCGGCGGGAACGCCCGACTCGACGTAAACTCGGCGAACGTAGTTCGACGGCACCCAGAACGCATCGACCTGCTGCGCGGCCTGGACCCACTCACGTGGGAGCGCGCCAAATTCCCACGGCTGGATCACGGCCAGCTGGCCTTTCGTCGGCCGTGTCCAATCCGGCGGCCAGGCATGGCGCACGGTCAGGGCGGCGGTTTCGCTCGGCCGGCCCGCCAGCTTGCCGCGGTAGGACTGGAGCGCCTTCGGCAGCTTCCCGTTCACCGGCAACGTCTGCACACGACGGACGGTGGCGCCGTGGGCGATCACCAGCTCATCGGTCAGCACGCGGTTGATGTTTGCCAGGCTGCCGTAATCGAGGAACGCGCCGAGCCAGTTGAGTTCCAGTTTGCCCGTCGACCGCGCGATGGCCTGGGGTGCGGCAGGGGCGGTCGCCTCCACCTTGGCTGTCGGGGGATTCAGCCCCTCGAGGAGCTCCGGCAGTTTCATCTGGTGGGCGATTGTCCGGAGATCCTCTTTGCGGTCTGGGTAGCTGCCGGCCACGATGCGGGCGCGGGAGAAGAGCTGCCTGACCCTGTCCATTTCACCCGCGCGGTGGGCTTGGAGGATGGCTTCCCGCAGGTGCTCGAACCGGTAGATGCGTCGGCCGGCGCGCGTGTAGCGGTCGTCGTCATGCAGCACCGTGCAGAAGGGGTTGTAGCGGATGGTGAAGCCCGCGACCTTGAGCCGGGTGGAAAAGTCCACGTCCTCGCGCTCGTAGAAGCCGCGAAGCTCGTCCCACTGCACGTGGTCAAACACCGCCGCCTTCAAGACGCAGAAGCCGCCGGTGATGTAGATGTTCGGGTCGGTGTCCCAGTAGTCGAGCAGCACCGAGCCCTTGGGGCCGCCGGTGGTGGCCCAGTCCCAGAACCGGCTGCCATCGGGATTGACGATCCGCACCGCCATGGCGTCGTAGCCTTCGCCGAAGCGCTGCAGGCCCTCGAGAAAATCGGGCTCGAAAACGAGGTCGTCGTCGCAGACCACAAGATGGTCGAAGGCCGCCCGGCGTCCGAGCTCATTGCGCATCCTGCCAAGCCGCCCGGCTTGCGCGGCATCGGCCAGGTCCACCGCCGTAACCCCTTCGGGCACCTGGGCGACCTCGCCGCCGACGAGGATCTCGTAGGCCGGCAGCTGGAGCGCGTGGATGCTGGCGACCTGCCGGGCCAGCTTCTCCGGCCGTTGCCCCGCCGTGATGATGCAGAACGAGTAGCCGGACCGACGCTGACGGGCGCCCGGCGCCGGGGCGTTTGCAGGCCGGTGCAGCCGTTCGCGCACCCGGGCGATTTGCTCCTGCACCGCGGGCTCCACGCAGCCGGCCAGCAATTCCTCCGGGAGACCAAGCAGCGCAAAGAGCAGGGGCGTCTGTGCGTCGCGCCGGCTGGCCAAGAGTGCCGCGGGATCGGTGGCCTGCGCCATTGCGGTGACGAAATCGAGCGTGGCGGTCAGCGCCTCGGCGGGGATCTGCGGTTCGCACAGCACGCCGGCGAGCAACGTCGCGAGGTTCCCGCCTTCTGCCGGCTGTTGTCTGGCGGATTCAGCCTCGGTGACGGCCTCCTCGTGAAGCCGTTCGTGCTGGCGCTGCACCAGGCAGCGGAAGGCGGTGCGGGCGTCGTTCGGGCTCGCCCAGTTGCGCAGGCTGAGGCCGACCAGCAGGAGGGTTTCCCAGGCATCCGGCCGCAGCTCGGTCAGCTGGGCGCAGGCCTGGGCACAGGGTTGAACTTCGCCGGCCACAAAGTGACGCGCGGCCCGGCCAAGCACCCGGTCGAATTCGTCGCTGGCGGACAGCGAGGACGGGTTCTTCTTCCGGCCGGTGACGACCTGCAGCAGGTCGAGCAGCCGG
>DNDP01000476.1:7312-7480 GCA_003484235.1 Verrucomicrobiales bacterium | reverse complement strand
CGCAACGGCTACGCGGTGCAGTGCCGCATCACCACGGAGGATCCCGAGAACAAGTTCATGCCGGACTACGGACGGATCCTCACCTACCGCTCGGCGGCCGGGTTTGGAGTGCGTCTCGACGGCGGCATGGGCGACGCCGGCAGCGTGATCACGCCGTTCTACGACTCG
>DNDP01000476.1:6138-7043 GCA_003484235.1 Verrucomicrobiales bacterium | reverse complement strand
TGCGCGAGTTCCGCATCCGCGGGGTGAAGACGAACATCCCGTTCCTCGAGAACGTCATCGCCAACGAGACGTTCCGCTCGGGCAAGGCCACCACGACGCTGATCGACACCACGCCGGAGCTGTTCAACTTCAAGCCGCGGCGTGACCGGGCCACGCGGCTGCTGAGCTTTCTCGGCAATGTGATCGTCAACGGCAACCCGAACGCCAAGGGCCACGTCTGGACCGGAGATTCCACATCCGTGCCCCCGCCGGAATTCGACCACAAGCAGACGCCGGCGGCCGGGACCCGGCAGCTGCTGCTGGAACTCGGCCCGAAGAAGTTCGCCGAATGGACCCGCAACCAGAAGCGGCTGCTCATCACCGACACCACCTTCCGGGACGC
The DNA here is from genome assembly GCA_003484235.1 of Verrucomicrobiales bacterium. GTDB lineage: Bacteria > Verrucomicrobiota > Verrucomicrobiia > Limisphaerales > RI-55 > RI-55. The sequence goes on along the minus strand of DNDP01000476.1, from coordinate 6,661 downwards.
GCATCAGTCGCTCATGGCCACCCGCATGCGCACCTACGACATGCTGGCTGTGGCGGACGCCCTGACGCGCCGGGCCTCGGGCCTGTTCAGCCTCGAGATGTGGGGCGGGGCGACCTTTGACACGGCGATGCGGTTTCTGCACGAGGATCCCTGGCAACGGCTCCGGCAGCTGCGTGATAGGATCCCGAACATCTGCTTTCAAATGCTTTTCCGCGGCTCGAATGCGGTCGGCTATTCCAATTATCCCGACAACGTTGTCTCCGGCTTCGTCAAGCATGCCGCCGGCGCGGGCATGGACATCTTCCGGATCTTCGATTCGCTGAACTACCTGCCCAACCTGAAGGTCGCCATGGAGGCGGTGCAGGGGACGCACGCGATCTGCGAGGCCGCCATCTGCTACACCGGCGACATTTCGGATTCGAAGCGCGACAAGTACTCGCTCGCCTACTACGTGAAGCTCGCCAGGGAGCTCGAACGGATGGGGGCACACTTCATCGCGATCAAGGACATGGCCGGCCTGTGC
>DNDP01000476.1:626-5942 GCA_003484235.1 Verrucomicrobiales bacterium | reverse complement strand
CATTTCCACACGCACGACACCAGCGGCATCAACGCCGCCTCGGTCCTGACGGCCGCCGACGCCGGCGTGGACGTGGTGGACTGCGCGATTGCGTCGATGTCCGGCTCCACCAGCCAGCCGAATCTCAATTCCATCGTCGCCGCACTGAAACATCAGACCCGCGACACCGGGCTGGATGTGGATGCGCTGAACGAATTCTCGGACTACTGGGACCGTGTGCGCGACTTCTACGCGCCATTCGACAGCGCGCCGCGCAGCGGCACGGCGGAGGTGTATCTCCACGAAATGCCGGGAGGGCAGTACACGAACCTGAAAGAACAGGCCGCCAGCATGGGCTTGGCGAACCACTGGCCGGAGATTGCCCGCACCTACGCCGAGGTGAACCAGCTCTTCGGCGACATCGTGAAGGTCACCCCCAGCAGCAAGGTGGTGGGCGACATGACGATGTTCCTCGTCACGCGCGGCATCAAGCCGGCGGACGTCCTGAACCTGGAGCCCGGCAGCACGCCGTTCCCCGAATCGGTCATCGACATGATGATGGGCGGCCTGGGACAGCCGCTCGGCGGCTGGCCCAGGAAGCTGCAGCAGGTGATCCTGGGGGATCGCAAACCACAAAAGGGCCGGCCGGGCAGCGGGCTCAAGCCGGTCAATCTCGAGAAGCTGCGCAAGGAGCTCACCGCCAAGTTCAAGCGCGAGATCACCGACGACCTGCTCTACAGCCACCTGATGTATCCCCAGGTGTTTGCGGACTTCATGAAGATCCGGCGCGAACACGGCGACCTGGCGAACCTGCCGACGCCGGCGTTCTTCTACGGTCTGCGTACCGGCGAGGAGATCTCCGTGGACATCGAGGAGGGCAAGACGCTCTTCATCAAGCTGCTGCAGATGGGCGACGTGGACGAGGAGGGCAAACGGGCCATCACCTTCGAGCTCAACGGCGTTTCGCGCGAAACCCAGGTCGCCGACAAGTCCAGCCAGGTCAAGCCCAAGAGCCGGACCAAGGCCGACCCCGCCAACCCGGGCCAGGTCGGAGCACCCATCCCGGGCGTGGTCACCGCGATCTCGGTCAGCGTCGGCAGCAAGGTGGCCAAGGGTGACAAGCTGCTCACGCTCGAGGCGATGAAGATGCAGACGACGATCTACGCGCCCAGTGACGGCGTGGTGGAAACGATCGACGTGAAGGTCGGTGAAGCCGTGGAGAGCAAGGACCTGCTGGTGCGGGTGAAGCTCCAGGCGGGAGCATGAAACGGATTGGCATCTATGGTGGCTCGTTTGATCCGGTCCACCACGGCCACCTGCTGGTGGCGCAGGCGGCGCTGGAGGAATTGTCGCTGGACCGGCTGGTCTTCGTTCCCGCCGCACGCTCGCCGTTCAAGCCCGACGCCGATCCGGCACCCGCCACCGAGCGCGTGCGGCTGCTGAGGCTGGCCCTGGCCGGCGAGCCGCGCTGCTCGGTTGACCTCCTGGAACTCGATCGCGGCGGCGTGTCGTTCACCGTGGAAACCCTGCGGACCATCCGCGCGCGCCATCCGGACGCCACGCTGTTCTATCTGGTCGGGGACGATCACGTTGCAACCCTGCCCAAGTGGAAGGATGCCGACGAACTGGCAACGCTCGCCGAGTTCGCGGTCATTCCCCGGCCGGGCGTTCAGCCTGCGGTGCTGCCCGAGCCGTTTCGGGGACATCGACTGTGCGGATTTCCCCTGGGAGTATCGTCCTCCCAGATCCGCGAGCGGGTGCGCCGGGGCCTGCCGCTGCGCGGTCTGGTGCCGGCGGCCGTTGCCGAGGCGATCGCCAACAATCGGCTTTATCTTTCCAGGGGCGTTCCCCACTCTCCCGCGCGATGACTTCGAAGCAACTCGCCCAATGGTGCGCCTGGCTGGCGGACAACCGCAAAGCCGAGGGCATCGTCATCCTTGACGTGGCGGAACTTTCCTCCGTGACCGACTACTTCGTGATCGCCACCGGCAGCAGCGAGCCCCATCTGCGCGCCATCCGCGACGAGATCACCGACAAGCTGCGGGACGACTTCGGCATCCGCCCGCGGGCCGTGGACGGCTCCAACCAGACCGACTGGCAGGGCCTGGACTTCTTCGACGTGATTGTGCACCTGATGAAGCCCGACGCGCGCGAGCGATTCGACCTGGAAGGCCTCTGGCGGGATGGCAAACGGGTGAAGCCGCGCAAGCCCGCGGCGCCAAAGTCCGGCAAAGGTGCCAAGGAAGCGGAAAGCGGCGCCGACTAGAAGTTGAACTTTCTGGCCGGAACCACCACCGAGTCGAAGGGGCGGAGGTAGAACGGCATGACATCCTGGCCGGAAAAGGCCGAGCTCAGGTCCACATTGTAGGTGCGCTGCTCGCCCATGAAGTTCCTGACCACCGAGACCCGGTCCATTTTTGCCAGCGGAGTGGGGCCGCCGGCCTCCATCACCGCATCCAGCAGCGTCATCGGCCGGTTCATCAACACCTTGTTGGGAGCCGCCACCGCACCCGAGACGTAAACCACCGCCGCGGACTGGACCGTCCGCACGTTCACCTCGGGCGTGCGCAGCTGCGGGCCGAACTCCTTGAGCAGATCCGCCTCAAACTGGGAACGACTCTTCCACATCGCTGAAACGGGATTGCCGAAGGCGGCCGGGAGACGGACTTCACCGTCGACCGGCACGGTGATGGTTGCGTTCAGATTTGTCGCCCCGGGAAAGCTGACGGCGATGGTGTCGCCGGGAAGGATGATGGTGGCCTCGTAGGGACCGGCGTCCGAGCCGACCACGACGGGGTTGTAGGTGGAGCAACCCGTCATCAGGCCAATGAAAAGTGCCGAGGCCGGGGCGACCAGGGCGTTGAAGGCGGCGGCAAGGCGGTTCGCTTGAATGGTGCAGGATTTCATGGAGCTCCAATGATGTTGGACGGTTCAGTCGGCGGCCACCCGGTTCGGTTTCGCACCGGGCACCCTTTCGAGGGGGGAGCTTAGGGCAGGCCACGCAAAATCTACAAGCCCGGCCTCGTTCGGTTGGCGCGTTCAACCAGCCTGTGGAGAGATGGGCCTTTCGTTCAAACTCGAAGGTTGACCTGCAGGAAGCGCCTCCCTATTAATCCTGACCGAGCCGATGAAGCATTCCATCGCCAACTGCGTGCAGGTAGTGAAGCCAGCCATGTGGCTGCGCGCTTCCGTCATTGCGCGCGCACCCGGCGGTGGAGGATTCATGGATTAAGGCAAAATCGACGAATTTCCAACCCACCGCTGCACGACGGCGGTGGGTTTTTTGTTTTGCCCGTTTCCGCCGCGAGCGTGGGAGAAAGCCACCGACATGAAATACATCACCACCGATACGAAACCCGCGGAACCGGCCACACCAACGCTGCTGCGCACCTTCCTGGTCTGGGAACTGGCGGCCATCTACCGGCGCCTCGGACTCGCCGCCCGCGCCGCGGAAGCCGCGGCCGTCGCCGACCTGCGCATGCTCAACACCGTTCTGGACGATGCCAGGGAGGAGGCCGCATGAGCTCCGACAATTCTTCCCGCCCGCCCGCGGCCGGGCTCATCGTGGCCGCCTTCGCGGCGGTCTACCTCATCTGGGGTTCCACCTATCTGGCGATCCGGTATGCCGTCGAAAGCATGCCCCCGTTCCTGATGGCGGGCTCCCGTTTCGTGCTCGCCGGTCTGGTGCTGTTCGCCTGGATGAAGTGCCGGAGCGGCGACTGGCCGACTTTCCGGCAGTGGCGCGACGCCACCATCGTCGGGACGCTGATGCTGCTCGGCGGCAATGGCGGCGTCGTGTGGGCTGAAAAGGTGATCCCGTCCAGCGTCGCCGCGCTGATGGTCGCCATCGTGCCGCTGTGGATGATGCTGCTCGAATGGCGCGAGGGCGCGGCGGGCCGGCCCACGTTGAAAATCGTGCTTGGGCTCGTCGCCGGATTCGCCGGAGTGGGAATCCTGGTCATGGGCGGTCGCGGCTACGATGGCGCTCCGCTGCCGTGGCCGGGGCTGGCCGCGCTGCTGCTGGCCACGGTCTGCTGGGCGGTCGGCTCGCTCTTCAGCCGGCGTTCGGCAAAGCCCGCGTCGGCCCTGCTGGCAATCGGCATGCAGATGATCTCGGGAGGCCTGGTGATGACGCTGTTCGGCGTGGCCGTGGGGGAGATTCCGGCGTTTGATCCGGCAGCCGTCAGTGCGCTTTCCTTCTGGTCGTGGCTCTACCTGTCGCTGGTTGGTGCGCTGGTGGGATTCACCGCCTATGTCTGGCTGCTGCAGGTCAGCACACCGTCGAAGGTGTCCACCTATGCGTTCGTGAATCCGCTCATCGCCGTCGTGCTGGGCTGCACCCTGGGCCGCGAGCCGTTCAGCATGCGGCTGGTCTTCTCCACCGGCCTGATTCTGGTTGCGGTCATCCTGATCATCTATGGCCGGCCGGCGCGCTCCCGCCCGGCGACCAGTCCCGCACTGCCGGACCCGGAACGGGCCGGCTAGTCGACCGTTCGTGAGGCCGGCATGTCCATCAACCCACAAAATCGTTCCCTGATAAAGTGGCTGCTCGAGGCGAAGCGCACCCTGACGTTGGCGTTTCCCATCATGGCCGGAATGCTGGGCCACATGATGCTGGGCCTGGCCGACACGATCATGGTCGGCCGGGTCGGAGTTGTCCCTCTGGCCGGAGCGTCGCTCGTCAACACGGTTTCACATCTGCCCATGATCTTTGGCATCGGCCTCCTGACCGCTGTGCAGATCCTCACCTCGCAGGCCTGCGGAGCAAGGCAGCCTCCGGAGGCGGCGGAAACCTTTCGCCACGGACTGGTCGTGGCGCTCCTGGCGGGGGTCGCCACGGGACTGTTCATGACGTTCGCCGGACCCCACCTCGAACTGCTTGGTCAGCCGGCGGAAGTGGTGGCCACCTGCCAGAACTATCTTCTCTACTTCTCCTGGTCGATCCTTCCGCTGCTGATCTCGCACACCGGCAAACAGTTCTGCGAATCGGTCAACGACCCGTGGCCCCCCATGCTCATCCTGCTGGGGAGCGTGCTGCTGAACATCTTCCTGAACTGGATCTTCATCTTCGGCAATCTCGGTTCACCCGCGTTGGGGCTCGACGGAGCCGGACTCGCCACGCTCCTCGCCCGCGTGGTCATGATGTTCGGCACGCTGCTCTACGTGCTGACCTCCCGGCGCGAGGAAAGGTGGAGGCCCCGTTCCTGGTGGCTGCCGCTTTCGTGGAAACGGTTGCGCGAGCAGTTCCGGCTCGGCATCCCGGTGGCAATGCAGCACCTGATGGAGGTTGGCGCCTTTTCCGTCGGCGCGCTCATGATGGGCTGGATCGGTCCCCAC
>DNDP01000476.1:0-467 GCA_003484235.1 Verrucomicrobiales bacterium | reverse complement strand
GCTGGATCGGTCCCCACGCCATGGCGGCCCATCAGGTCGCCATCTCGTGTGCGGCGACAACGTTCATGTTCGCGCTGGGCGTGGGCATGGGGGTGAGCATCCGGGTGGGGCATGCCTGGGGGGCCGGACTGCCTTCACGCCTGTGGCGGATCGTCAGCGGCGGGTTGACCTTGGGTGTCGGTGCCATGGCAATCTTCGCCGTTGTCTTCATCGCGGGCGGCCGTACGATCGCCGGTTTCTTTGTACAGGATGCCGAGGTGATCCTGCTCGCCGCCAAGCTCCTCATCGTGGCAGGCGTGTTCCAGATCGCGGACGGTACCCAGGTGATCATGATTTCGGCACTGCGAGGAATGAGCGACGTGCGCCTGCCGGTAATCATCGTCGCGGTCGCCTACTGGGTAGTCGCGCTGCCCGCTGCCTACACCCTGGCTTTTCCGGTCGGCTGGGGGGCCGTAGCCCGGGTCGCC
>DNDP01000393.1:8632-8760 GCA_003484235.1 Verrucomicrobiales bacterium | reverse complement strand
TAGCCCATGTACTGATCGACGATCTTCATGATCGGCAGCTTGGTCTTCTCGGCCGCGAGAATCAGTTCGTGGACCTTGCCGATGGTGGTGTCCTCGCCCGCGCGGGTGACCTTGATCTCGAGCACGCC
>DNDP01000393.1:8128-8286 GCA_003484235.1 Verrucomicrobiales bacterium | reverse complement strand
CCGGCGCCCTTCAGGATCACACCGTCGGCCGCCACGTTGTCGCCGGGGCGCACGCGGATGATGTCGTTCACCTTGAGATCCTGCACGGCCACTTCCTGCTCGCCCGTGCCGGCGACACGCCGCGCCTTGGTCGGGGTGAGTTTGATCAGCGCCTCGAT
>DNDP01000393.1:7483-7849 GCA_003484235.1 Verrucomicrobiales bacterium | reverse complement strand
ATCTCGCCGAGCAGCATGAAGAACGCGACCAGGCCGGCCTCCTTGTAGTTGCCCGAAGCGAACGACGCGAGCAGCGCCAGGGCGACCAACTCGTTCGTGTTGAGCTGGCCGCGGCGCAGATCCTTGACCGCCGTCCAGACAATCGGGTAGCCGAGCAGGAACGCGCCGATCATCGCGCTGAAGTCCGCGACCATGTTGCCGCCGATGGTCCATTCGACCACAAATCCGTTCAGCACGAACAGCAGTCCGACAATCGTCTGCGAGAGCCGGATCTGCGTGTGCGAATGATCGTGCCCGCAATCGTGGCAGTGCTCATCGGCGCCGTGGTGATGATGGTGATGGCCATGGCCATGATCATGGTCGTGA
>DNDP01000393.1:0-7262 GCA_003484235.1 Verrucomicrobiales bacterium | reverse complement strand
GGCCATGGCCATGGCCATGGCCATGATCATGGTCGTGACCATGGTCGGTCAAAAATGCTGCTTTCATGGCAAATCAGTTCTGTGCCCGCCTCGGGTGCTACTGCTCCGGCGCCCCGGGCGGGGGCGCCGGCGGTTCGGGGTTGACCTGCAGCCGGAGTTCCTTGCGCTCGCGGTCGGAAACTTCGTTCTGCACGACTTTCAACTGCACGTTGGTCATCATCCGGCCAAACGTCTCCGCCTGCAACCGGCTGAGATAAAGATTGGGATTCTGCCGGTAATATTCGAGCTGCACCTGAAAGTAACGGGCCTCCGCGGCGACGGTGTTCGTCAACTGGTTGGCTTCACCGTAAGCGCGGTTGACGATGGCGGCGGCTTCGCCCGCCGCGGCGGCAATGATCGCGTTGGCCCGGGACTGTGCGTCGTTGATGGCCTTGCTTCTCTGGTTCTCCGCTCCGAGAACCGCATCGAAGGCGTCCTTCACCTGCCTCGGGGGAATGGAGTTGAGCTCGAGATTCTCCACGGACACGCCGAGATTCTGCTCGAAAAGCGTCGCTTCCACATGGCTGCGGACGGCGTCCTTGAAGGCCGTGACGTTCCGGCGCACCGCCTCGTCGACGTTGACCGTCGCGGCGGCGTAGGTCAGCGCGTTGTTCAACGCGTTCAGCACCACGTTGGAGGCGCTGGAATAGTTGAACGCGTAGCGCACCGCATCGTTGATCCGGTACCGGAGCGTCGCACTGGAGTGCATGATGTTTCCGTCGCCGGTCAGCAGGTAGCCGTCCCAGACCGGGTCGAGTGTGGGCCGCACCTGCGGATCGATGCCGGCCAGCTCCTGCTCCCGCGTACGGCCGTAGAAGCCGACGGTCGAGACGACCTCCTGCACCTGGCCGATCGGGATCTTGACGATCTCGTTGATCGGATACGGCCAGGCCCAGTGCCAGCCGGGACCCAGCAGGGCTTCCTCGCCGGAACCGGTGGCCTTGCCAAAGTTCAGCTTCACGGCCCGTTCATGGGAACCGACCTCCCGGACCCCCGATCCGAGAAAGACGACCACGAGCATGATCATGATGACCTTGACCAGCTTGAAGCTGCCGGACAGCGCCTCGGACAGCGCCTGCGTGCCGGCATCCTCGATGGGCCGCTGGCCCCCGGGGGCCGGTGCCGGATGTTCGTGCTTGCTCATGGCTGATTCACTTGTTCGCCGGCTGCTCCTGCCGCTTCAACAGATCAAAGGGCGGGGTGCTCGTGTCGAGGAACAGGGTGGCGCGTTCGCGGAGTGAATTCTCCAGGGTGTTCAACTTGAGCAGGTGGATCGCCAGCTCGGGCTCCTGTTGGAAGATCTTGTAATAGGAGGACACTGCGGCATCGGCCTCCCCGCGGATCCGTTTGGCCTCGTTCTCGGCGACTGCGGTCTTCTCCACCCGTTCACGCTCGGCCGCCGAAATGATCGTGGTGGCGAGCGAGCGCCCCTCGCTCTCGTAGATGCTGACCTGCTTCTTGCGTTCGGCCCGCATGTTCTCGAAGACGTTCTCGGTGATGTTGTCCGGCAGGCCGAGCCGCTTGATGCCCAGAAAATGAACCTGGATGCCGTAGGTGCTCAGCGCCTGCGGCCGCACCACGTCGAGGATGCGCTGCTCGATCTCCGAGAACTTGAGCTTTTCCTTGTCGGTGTTGATGAAGGCGCTGAACGGGTACTTGCCGACGATCTCGTTCTTGGCACTCCGCACCATGCTGAGCAGGTTGCGTTCGGCCTCCGCCGTCGAGCCTTCCTTCACGCGATCGCGGAACGTGGCCGGCTCCTCGATGCTCCAGCCCAGGTAGGTCATCACCAGGAGGTTGCGGCCATCCTGGGTGAGTGTCTCCTCGAACCGGTCCTCGAGCGTCTGCGTGCGGCGGTCGAAGCTCTGGATGCGCTCGATGGGCCAGGGCAGCTTGAAGCCGGGCCCGGGCTCCTTGATGGTCTGCACCACCTTGCCGAACCGGGTCTTCACGGCGACCTCGGTCACCCGCACCTGATACATGAACAGCAGCACGGCGAAGATGATCAGCAGCAGAAAGCCGATCGCCATGCTAAGTCGGTTGGTCTTCATAATTCGCTAGCGGTCTCAGATTAACGGTTCGGGACCATGATGTCCGAAATGTCCCGGCGGGATTTCTCCTCCAGGTTGAAATTGATCACCTGATCGGTGTTGGTCACGGCCATCACGTAAATGCGGGCGTTGGTGATCCCGCGGGCAAAGGTGTCAAGGTACGAGCGTTCGAGATAAACGCGCGGCGACTCGCGGTAGGCGATCAGCTGCCGTTCAAACTGCCCGGCCCTCCCGGCGGCCTCGTTCGTGACGCTTGCGCGGTAGGCCTCCGCCTCGTGCAGCAGCCGGCTCGTTTCCGCCGCCACGCGGGGCGCCACCTCCGCGCGGATCGCCTCCGCCCGGATGATGTTCGTCTGCATGCCGATCTGCGCGCCGATCACCTCCTGGAAAGATTTGGCGACGGCCGTGGGTGGGTGGATGTCCTGCAGGCCGACAAACAGGATGTTGGCGCCGAGCTTGGCCGCATCCGCGCCCTCCTGCATCCGACGGGTGAGCTCACGGATCGCCGACGCCCGCCCTTCGCCCATGATGTCGAGGAGGTTGACATTGACGAGATAGCGGACCACTTCGCGGGTGGCGATGTCCTCCAGCAGTTTGGCCGGATCCTTGTGCCCGTAAACCCACTGCTTCAGGTCGCGAATCTCAAACTGGACGGGGATGCTCACGGTCAGCAGGTTGACCGGCACCGCAGTATCGTTGGCATCCGTCTGGCGGCCGCTGGCAACCAGCATGTTGTACTCTTCCTTGTTGTGGCTGACGGTCCACTGGATGACTTTCGTGGCGTAGGGGGTGGCCGGTTGCTCGTGGTCCTCGTCCGGCACCACGCCGATCACGAAACTTTGCACCTGGCTGGTTCGATAGGTGTGGATGGCCTCCAACGGCCAGGGGAGCTTGAAATGAATGCCGGGGCCAAGTACGCCACCCGCCTCGCGCCCCAAACGCTCCCGCAGCCCCTGTTCGCCCGGCTCGATGAACACGAAGGCGGTCGAGGCCAGCAGCAGCCCGACCTGCACCAGTACAATCCACGCGATGGACCGCTGCAGAAACTGGTAGAACCACGTCTCCGAAACCTTGAATCCGAACTGGTAGTCCAAAGCGTGGGCCGCTGTCGTCACCAGACTGTCCGGCCGGCTCAGCAGTCCGACGACCCGGCTCTCGTAGAGCGCGTGCTGGGCTCCCTTGCCCTTGATCCGCGGACGATAGATCTCGAACACGAGCGTGATGCCCATCTCAACCGTGATGATTCCCAGGAGGATGACGAGCAGCCGCGCCAGGTAGAGGTCCAGCGAACGGAATCCACCGATCTCCACGCCGAACAGGCCGGCGGCCACCAGCCCGGAGAGGTAGGCGTTGAGCAGCACCATCCCGGCGGCCGGTCGCAGCAGCCCGTAATTGCCGTGCTGGGCCAATCGCGACGCATAGAGGCCGAAGATGGTCAGCGCGAGAAAGGCCACCGCGTAAACGGCCATGCCAATCAGCGACTGCTCGATCAGCCTCGGAGCGGCCAGCAGCTGCCATTGCCGCCAAATCACGATGCCCTGACCGATGACCAGCAGCGCCGCAAAGATCGGCACGAACCACTTCTCAAACTGGATGCGGGACTGCCGCGCGGGAAAGCTCTCGGCATCATCGGTGTTGAAGAGGGAGGAGGCGCTCTTGTTGCGGGCGAGCTCGTCAAACTCCATCTGCTCGTTCTTTTCCCGGTCCTGCAGCCGCTGTTGGAACCAGCTCACCAGCCCCACCAAAATGGCGAACAGGAAGTACCACAGCGCCGTTTGCCCGGCGAGGGAACCCGTCAACCGTGCGGTCCACAGGCAGGCCAGCCCGGCGGCCAGGAGGACCACCAGGTTAAAAATCACCGTTCGTTGCACGTTGCGATCCATGGGAATCAGCTGAGTTCGCGGTCTTCAAACAGCCACAAGGCGGCCGACAGGGCGGCGCCGGTGTAGCAGACCATGTAGGTGAAGGCCAGCCCCACGTACTGGAACGGCACGCCGGGCTTGTCCTTCTCCAGCGCGTCCGCCATCCAGAACTGCTGCCAGTTGGGCACGAGGTTGTAGACGACCTTGGCGATGAGCGATCCCTCGCCGGCGGCCCGTCCGAGCAGGTAGTCGGACATCAACCCGAGCAGAAAGACCCCCGAGCAGATTGCCAGGGTCGGGATGACATCCAGCCTCGTGGAACAGGCGATGGCCAGGGCTGCGATCACCCAGATGGCAAACAGCAACAGCAGCACGACTCCGATCATTCGCCAGTCCACGCCGTCCGCAAACGGCGTAACACGGTCCATTGCCTGTCCCGGATCCCGGCCCACGGGCCGGTTGTAGCTGCAGATCAGGAAAAACGCGGCGGTCAGCACCGCGGTGAGGGAAAAAACGGCATCCGACACAAACGTGCGGCGGAGGAAGTAGTTCGAGAACCCTCCCATCGCATAGGCCAGCGTGATGCCACCCAAGAAGGTGAAGATCGATTTCACGTCCGCATCGCCGTAGGAATCGAAAGCATTGCGGCTGGCCAGCAGGCAGGCGATCAGATTGATGTAGGTCATCAGCGCCAGCGCGCCGGCCAGCCCAATGTATTTGGCCAGCAGAAACTGCGTGCGGCTGACCGGCTTTGCCATCACCGCCAATGCGGTGCCGGTACGAATTTCGCGGGCGACGGACGAAGACGAGGACAGGACGGCACCAAGCAGGCCGGCAAGGAAAGTGACCGCCAGCGCCATGTCCTGCACCATTTTCGGATCGTCGCCAAACCCGAAGTACGCGACTCCCGAAAGGAACACGATGAAGGCGGCGGAGGCGGTGGTCAGCAGCAGGTAGACCGGCTGCCGGATCAGTTCCATGAAGGCGTTGATCGCGATGGTGGCGAATTGTCGCATGCCGAAAAATCAGGCGCCCGAGCTTAAAAAGGCCGTTTTGAATGGCAAGGTGTTAATCCCTGCCCGATTGGCGACCGAGGGAGCGCGCCCGTAAATACAGGTAACGCCCGGCCTTTGCAAACTGTGCGTTTGGCCGCACAGACGGAGCCGCTGCAAAAACGGTCCGGGCAATCCGATAGGGATTCATGGCCGCGCCGAAGCAGAGGCGGTACCGCGGGAATTCTTCCCTGATTCCGCACCGCCGACCACCGGAGGATCGCGAACACGCCGCATCCGGCGTCATTTTCACGCGCCCACGGCAGCGGTGGAGTCCGCCGCAAATCCTGCTTTACCACAAACCGAAGATGGGGATTGAATCGTCGCCATGCACTCACCTTTTGCCGCATCGTTGTTGGCGCTGGGTCTCGCCTTGGCGCCGTGTTCAATCGCATTTGCCGCTGATTCCGCTTCCGGCATCGGGCCAAGTTTTAAGGGTCCGGTCGGCCTGCAGCTGTATTCGCTGAGGGGTGAATTTGCGGCCGACGGCGTGCCGGCCACGCTCAAGAAGGTCGCCGACTACGGCCTCAAGGAGGTCGAACTCGCGGGCACGTACAATCTTTCCCCCGAGCGGTTCACCCAGCTGTTGAAGGAGCACGGTCTCAAGGCCGTCAGCGGGCATTTTGCCTACGACAAGTACAAGAGCGATCCCGAGTCAGTCGCCCAGGAGGCCAAGGCGCTGGGCCTGAAATACGCCGGCTGCGCCTGGATCAACCACGGACCAGGCCCGTTCAATGAGGCCAACACCCGAGACGCCATCACCGTGTTCAACAAGGCCGGAGAGGTGCTGGCGAAACACGGCATCCAGTTCTTCTACCACTGCCACGGCTATGAATTCGCCCCGCACGGCGACGGCACGTTCATGGACCTGCTGGCGAAGGAGACCGACCCGAAACACGTGGCGTTTCAGATGGACGTCTTCTGGGTGGTCCATCCCGGACAGGATCCCGTGGCCTGGCTGAACAAGCTGGGTTCACGCTGGCAGCTGGTGCACCTGAAGGACATGCGCAAGGGCATCCAGGGCGACCTCACCGGCAAGAGTGACGTGAAGAATGACGTCGTGCTGGGCACCGGCCAGATGAACTGGCCAGCCATTCTCGCCGCCGCCCAGAAGGCCGGCGTGAAGCACTACTTCATCGAGGACGAATCTCCCTGGGCGGCCAGCCAGATCGCCGAGAGCCTGAAGTATCTTGAAGGCGTGAAGTACTGAGCACCCGCGCCATCCGCCGCGCCGGCCGGGAAGTCCGGCAGTCGGCCTCGCCGGCGCGGCTGACGCCCCTGGAAAGGTTCGGGCGCCAGCTCTTTCAGCGCCGCAGCAGCCCCGCGGTCTTCTTCGGATGGATCAGCGGGAAATCCTCGTTCCCGCCTTTCTCGGCGCCCTGCTTGATCAGGGCCGCCACTTCGGCGGGCTTGAGCGAGGGCTTCACGGCGAGGATCTTGGCCGCCAGGTTGGCCACGTTCGGTGAAGCCATGGAGGTTCCCGAGAACGGCATGCGGTCGCCGCCGGGGATGTAGCTGTCCACCTCGAAGCCATTGGCATAGACCTCGACGTTCTCCCCGAAACTGGTGAATGAAGTGCGGTCGCCCGCCTGGTCCACCGCGCCGACCGTCAGCATGTTGGACAGCTTGAAGGACGAGGGGATGTCCTCCTGAAAGGCGTTGTCCTCGTCGCTGTTGCCGGCGGCGCAGACAAACAGAATCTCCGGGACACTGGCGAGCGCCGCGTAGAGCCCGTCGCGGCTGATCTTGAAGATCTCACGGGCCATCTCGGCGCGTTTGGCCGCGTCGGGCTCCACGCCGTTCAGCTCGATGGCGTCCTCGATGTCCTTCTGCGAACCGCCCCAGCTCATGTTCACCACGCGGACGTTGTGCGCCTTGAAGTAGTCGACCACCTGCCGGTACATCACGGCCTCCTGCCGGGCCAGCTCCACGGTGGGCAGCATCGGGATCATGCGGTGGTCAAATGTCAGCCGGGCGGAAAGGATGCGGGCGGCGGGATTCCCCGCGGCGGCGATGCCCGCCACGTGGGTGCCGTGCGTGTAGTTGCCGAACAGGTTCAGATCCTCGACAAACGGCTTCACTTCGTCCGGCTGGATGGCGGACATGCGGCGCTTCAACGCGGAGGCCTCCTCGCTGTCAATCGCCGACCGCAGGTCGAGCAGTCCCTTGATCTGGGATTTCATCTCCGGCAACCGCTCCTGTGCTCCGGCCAAAGGGAACAGCAGGGGCACGTCGCGGCGTGCCTCGAGGTCGTAGGC
>DNDP01000392.1:270-3648 GCA_003484235.1 Verrucomicrobiales bacterium | reverse complement strand
CCGATCGCTTCCGGGTAGCGGGCATCCTTCTCCAACAGGGCGCGCACCCGCTCCGCGACCGGCTTGTCGCTGCCGGCATCGGCCCCGACCTGCCGCGCAAAACTGAGCAGCTCGTCGAGCGCGACCGGCAGGGTGTTGCCGTCGTTGACGAGCAGGAGGCGCGCGGCCAGGACTCCGAGCGAATACAGATCACAGGGCGTGCTCAGCAGCGGCACCATCTGGTAGGGCGTGCGCGGGAAGGCGACACCTTCAGCCGCCTTCAACGTCTTCAGAGTCTCCTCCGTGAACGCCTGCTCGACGGAGCGGAAGCGCACTTCGCCCTTCGCGAGGCCGTCCTCGGCATAGCAGTGGGCGTAGAGATCCACCCTGCCCTGCCCGACCGGCAGGCGGATCCAGAAGAGATCGTGCTGCGAAAAACCGCTCTGGTCCTCGATCGCCAGCGTGCCCTCGACAACGCCCCGGCCCCGCTCAGCCGTCACCTTGCGCAGCCGCGCGTTGCCGGTGCCCTCCAGAAACCGGTGGATGCCCTGCGGCAGGAAGATCGATTCGCCGACAGCGCCTGGCCGGATGAAATACTGCGCCTCTGTACCGGTGACCGGCAGCGCAAACGCCTCGCCGGGCTTCGCCACCGAGACGGAGGAGGTCCACAGCAGCGGCAGCCTCGCACCCACCCTGCCGAGGCGCACACGAAAGGTGGAGGCATCGATGTTCAGGAACGGCACCTGGAGAGGCAGCACCGTCTCGCGCGTGAGCCGGATGATCTCCGCAAGCAGTTGCAGCTTCAAATGGAACGCCTCGAGGATGCAGCCGCCCCTGCCCTTGTGGCCGAGGAAGAGATGGTGACCGCTCTGCTGGATTTTCTGCCAGTCGTCGAGGCCGTGGTGCGCGCCGTCCAGCTGCAATGTCTGGTTGCCAACGGCAAATCCCTTCCATGGTTTGCCGCCGAGCAGGTCGGCGAACTCGCCCAGCTCCAGCGGCGCGAAAGGCACGATCCGCAGAAGTCCGCACCGGAGATTGAACGGGACCCAGCCCGCTTCGCCGAAAGCCTTTGCCAGCTCGAGGCAGCGGTCGTTCGCGGGCGCGCCGGTCGTCAGCGGCGCGAACTTCGCAGTGCCGGAGTCATCCTTGGCGATCAGGTATCGATGCAGCGATTCGCTGTAGGCGGGCAGCCCGGCCTGTATGAGTTCGTCATCGGACGTGCACAGGGTCCAGCCCGGGCCGGTGCCCGCTGCGCCGGGCTTCGATTCCCCTTTGGCCGCGTTGATCCACAGCGGCGGGCGGTGAACCTCCTCCCAACCGGTGCGATACATGCCGGCCGGACCGGTGCCGGTGATGAATTCGGTCTGCCGTTGCCAGCGCTCGTCGAGGGTGCGGTTGGAAAAACTGTTTCTCGCAGCCGGCAGGCTGGCGGCCAGGTTGTCGACGTCCTGCAGCCAGAGCTCCAGCCACTCATGAACCGCCCCGGCGGCATCGGTCAGGCAGCCCAGCAGCGCCGTGGCGTCGCAGGTATCGCGCAGGCGGATGAAACTGCCCGTGGCGGTCGAGGGCTTCTCCGCCGCCAGCACACAGATGCGCAGCGGCGTATCGGCGTTCGCCGAGTGCACCGGCACGGCGCGAAATCCGGCGGGAACCTGGGCTCCCTGGGGCGGGTTTTCCGATTTGGGCATGACGAAGAGTCCTTAGTGGCCGGAAGGTTGCCAAGCTTTTAGTCCGTCCGTGGCGGCGGACGGAACCGTTTCACGGCGAATCAAAGCTTCCCAGCGAAGTCAGATCGAGTTCGAAGGAACGCTGGCCGTGTCTCACTGTCAGCTTCTGCGGCGCGAGCGTGTAGGTCTCCTTGCCCAACGGCGGATCGATCATCCGGATGTAGAGGTGATAGGCGGAGAACCGCGTGGCCGTGACCGTCTTGTCCGGCTGCAGGAAGCCGGCGCGGAGCGTGATATGGGAGTCGGAGTCGAGCATGCTTCCTTCCTCCTGATGCAGCCCCTTCTCGACGGTCATGACGCGGTCGTCCCGCTGCACGAGTTCGGCAAAGAACCTTTTGAACTCGTTCCTGGCGGAGAGGGCGCCCTTCTCGGCCGTCTTTTCGATGATCTTTCTGGCGGTGTCCTTGGAAAGCCTGGCGGCGATGTTCATGCGGGAAACACCGCGATCGCCGCGGCGCGCCGACTGACCGATCGCGGCACCATCCCAGCCGGGTACGAAATGGATCATGTCGTTTGCTCGGGTTTGAGATTGATGATTGAAGGCATCGCCGGACTTCCTCGTTGGCGATGCTGGATGACTGGAGGCATGCTAGTTCCGGGAGACGACCTGTCAACGATGCGGGCCAGGAGTTTCCTTTTCATTGTTTCGTTTGCCCGGGATCGCTACATTCCTGGAGTTCCCCCGGAATCAACCAGCACGCCCATGCCTCCATCCCCCGGCCACCTTCACTTCGAGTTCACCCACGGACCCGCCAGGCCATCGCAACGCCGCGAGCCCGAGGCTGCCATGCGCCTCTTGTTCATCGCCGACTTCAGCGGCCGCGCAAATCGCGGCATCCGCGAACCGCTCGCCAACCGCAAGCCCCGCCGGGTGGATGCCGACACCTTCGACGCAGTGATGAACGGTTTCGAGGCTGCCATCCGCCTGCCGCTCGTCGGCGCGCCGGCCGCCGTGGCCTCGATCTCGATCGGTTCGATCGATGACTTCCATCCCGACAGCCTGTTGAAGAAGATTCCGTCGCTCGCCGAACTGCTGACGATCCGCAAGGATCTGGAATCATCCAAGGCGGCTTCAGCAGCGGAGAAGCTGCAGTCCCTGCTCAAGCTTGCCCCGCCCAAGCCCGCCGAAACTAAGCAGGCATCCGATTCCGACACTCAGGACTCAGGGGCCGGAGAGGAATCCACCGGCGAGACGCTTGCACGGTTGTTGGGCAAGGCGCCGACCGAAAACCCGCATCCGGCCGCGCGCGCCGCGGAAGGCATGGACGCGCAGGCCATCATCAAGCGCATCCTGAGCGAACCCGGCAAGGCTGCCCCACCACCGCCCGCGGGCCTGACGGGATTGATCAATGCCGCCAAGATGGAGTTGTCCGACCGACTGAGATCACTGCTAAGCCATCCCGACTTCCAATCGGTGGAAGCCGCCTGGCGGGGGCTGGATCTTCTGATCCGCCGTTGTCCCGACGAGGAACGGATCGCCTACCATGCGCTGGACGCCACTCTGGAGGAACTCGCGGCCGACCTCGATGGATTGCACCGGCTGCTGCGCGACCATGCCTGGGGCGCACTGATCGGTGGCTTTCAATTTGGCAGATCCACCGCCGACCTCTCGGCACTCGCGGGTCTCGCCGCCGTTTCGCAGTCGCTCGGCACCGCGATCCTTGGAGGGGGC
>DNDP01000392.1:0-171 GCA_003484235.1 Verrucomicrobiales bacterium | reverse complement strand
TTTTCTGGGAGGCGCCAGCCCGCAACTGCTCGGCTGCGACAGCTTCGGCCGCCATCCGGATCCAGATGACTGGAAGCAGCCGCCCCCGCCGGATGTTGATCTGGCCTGGTGTGAACTGCGCAAGCTGGACGCGGCCGCGCACGTGGGGCTGGCCATGCCGCGGTTTCTTCT
>DNDP01000453.1:2899-6148 GCA_003484235.1 Verrucomicrobiales bacterium | reverse complement strand
CCGCCCATCTCCCGCAGGTGAGGTCGAACCCGATCCGGCAGCCGTTCCAGGGGCGGCCGAGGGGCGCGGTGGTGGCACGGGCCGACGGGAGCTCGCGCGTGGCGACGATCTCCAGCGGCCGGTCGTAGATGCGCTCGCCGATGATCTCCGAATCGAACCGGCCGGTCGCGGTGTCGGCGTAGTGCGCCTGCAATGCCGTCACAATCGCGGCCGGGCCGTCCACATGGACACGCCACCCGCCCCAGCCCCAGAGGAGAAACTTCACGAGGCGTTCGACGTGGCGGACGTTTTCCGAGGCAGCCAGAGGATGCGCTTCCGGCAACACGGCGGTCTCGTGGTGAAACACCGAGCCGTCGGCCTGTTCCAGCGCGATCCGGACCTGCACCGCGGCGCCAGTCGATTCCGCCAACCGACGGAAGACACGGGCATGAAGCACCGCCGGCACGAAGCCGGGATCGAGTTCGGGCACAACCTTGGGCGCGACAACGAGAGATGAATTCATGGGCGCGGAGAGGATGGACGGCTGGACGGACCCGGTGCAAGCCGCGGATACGGAAGCGTCGCGGACAGCGACAAGGGCGCGCAGCGGCGAAACCGGTCACTGGCAATCGCATTCCCATGAGACGAACTCGCCATTGCGGACGAAGTTCCCTTCTCGATCATGCGTGGCCTGTCACGGTCGCGGCACCAGACGGAAGTAGCGCGTTGCCGTCCCGGCCGGCTCACGCCAGGTCAGGTGTCCATCGGCAATCGTATGTTCGCCAAGCGAGTGCCAGCCAAGGAGGTCGTCGCTTGCCTCCAGTTCGAAGCGCACGCCTGGATCGCCGGCGATGCGGAGAATCACTTCGCCGTCGCGGCGTGTGATCTCGTCGAACAGGACGGCCTTCGTGTGAATAGTCGTTGCGAGGGTGGCCCCCGCCAGGGACGCCGCCCCCGGCAGCGGCGGAAACGATGCCGGATCGAGCACGAAGGCCCGGACCTGCGTGGTCGCACCCAGGCGGTAGCAGCCTTCCGGCACCAGTTCGTCGAAACAAGGAGGCGCGAGCAGATCGATGGTGACGTACTCCACCCGTTCCTCCGGTTGATCGGGCAAGGCGGTGATCACGAGATCCGTTTCCACCTCTCCCGCTTCGATGCGGACGGTGGCGGGCGCGAAGGAAAAGTCCACGCCCGGCTCGGCCGTACCGCTCACTTGCAGGCCAATGTCCAGCGCATGCACGGAGCTGCCGCTGCGCGTGAAGCGGATGATGGCGGTGTTGGTCGTGCCTTCGATCGCCACCGGATCGGGCGCAAGAACGTTGACCACCGGCAGGTCGGATTTCGGACCGTCGAGCAGGTAGATCGTGCCCGCCGCCGGCGAGCCCACTTCGTAGCAGCCCGGATCGCCCTCACCCGCGCTGCAGTCGCCGGGCGAGATGATGAACAGGAGCCACTCCTGACCTTCGACGTCGAAATCGAACCGCGGCACCAGCGGCAGCAGCACTTCGGTCTGGCCGGCGGCAAACTCGATGGTCTCCGGAAACGATTCCAGATCGGTCGCCGGATCGAGACCGCCGCGGTAGTGAAAGCGCACCGAGACTGGCCGGTTCGTTTCCACGGTGCGGACAAACCGGAACAGGCCGTGGTTGTCCTCTCCCTCGATCGCGAGGTAGTCGGTCATCTCCATGCTGATGACCGGGCGCGGCGGCGGCAGGATGTAGACGCCTCCGGTCGAGATGTCGAACGAGTCGTAGCAGCCTTCGCCGTGGTAGTCGTTGAACGCACAGCCGGAAGGCGACGGCCGGATCAGGATCGACTCATTCGGTTCACCGGGAGTGTGGTCATGGGTGACGATGGTCAGGGTAACGGCCAGCACACCGGGCGGAAAGGTGACCGAGGCTGGCAACGGATCGTAATCCACTCCCGGCGTGGCGGTGCCCGAGATTTCCAGCGGCACGGTCAGGGCGAGGTTGGTGCGCGAGTCACGGGTCAGGATCAGTTCGGCCGGTGTCGGGTCACCGCGCCGGACGCTGATCTTGTTCGGGACCATCACCAGCAGCGTGCGACGCGGCTGGTTGTCCAGATAGGTGTGGACCAGCGGCTCGGTCCAGGCCGACAGCCCTTCCTGATCCGTCATCCTCGCCTGGAAAGTCCAGGTGCCGCCGGAGTTCACGTGCGTTGCGAGGCGGAAACTGCCCACCGAAGAACGGTTCGTCGCCACCCCCAGACTCAACCCGTCGCGGAAGAACTCCACCGATGCCACCTCGCCGTCCGGATCCTCCGCCCAAACATCGAGCGTCATTGGTCGCGTCAGGTAGTGGGAGATGTCAGCAGTCAGCCTTAGGCTGCCGTAGGGCGGGTAGTTGTCCACTTCGGGAGCCGGAAGAGTGGCCTCGGGACGGCGCAGGTCGCCAAACCAGGCGATGGGCGTGGGACTCTCGACAGAATCGATGTGCCCCAGCCCGAGTTGGCCGGAACCATTGGCGCCCCAGGCGTACACGCGTCCGTCATCGGCCAGCGCGAGCGCGTGGCTTCCGCTGAACGCCACCCGCAGCCAGCGACTTGCGCCCGTTGGCACCGGCACTTCTGTCAGCATCCACCGCGGATTTCGATCTCCTTGGCCGAGCTGGCCGTATTGGTTGTAACCCAACGCGAACAGTTTTCCCTCCCAGGACAGCGCGAGGAGATTGTCGAAAGCACCAGCGATGTCCCGCCAGCCTGCCACGCCTTCGGGAAAAGCCGTCCTGCGAGCATGGAGACCGGCCATGTCGGTTGGGGCCAATGTCCCGGTCGTGCCAAAATTGCCGTCCCCGCCCGACTGCCAGAGGCTCCCATCCGCCATCAGCAGAAACGCCACGGTTTCCATGCGCTGATTGTAGGTCCTGATCGTCGCCGATTCTCTGGCGGGCAACCCGCCGAAATCCACCCGAAGTCGTCGGCCGAATACCCGATCGGACAGCCAGACGGCGCCATTGGTATCCACCAGCGAATCGAGCGCGACAAAGTTCGGACCGTTCCCCGAAGTGTACATGGGTTGCAGGGTGATCGGTTTTCCCAAGTCGTTGGGGCGCCACGGGACAATCACGTAGTACGGAAGGTAGTCGTTGCCGAGCACCTGCATCCATCCAAACGACATTACGAAATCCAATGCTCCCGTCAGCCCGGCTGGAAGCTCAACATCGGGATTTCCGAACAGGTCAAAAGGGTCTGGTGCTGCGAGCTGCCAACGTTCGGCAAAGCCGAAGGGCCGCAACCGGCCGGTGTCGGTCA
>DNDP01000453.1:1145-2631 GCA_003484235.1 Verrucomicrobiales bacterium | reverse complement strand
CGCACCAGCGTGGGCAGCAGCATTCTTTCAGATTTGACGGAACCAATCACCAGATTGAGCCGGTCCCCGCCCGGCCAGCCCCAACCGTACCAGTCCCCTGAAGGCATGCGGACGAACGATCGACCCTGCCCGGCAGTCAGCTTTACCCGGTCGAGCGCCGGCGTTTCATGGCCAACCTCGATCGTGACGATCGGCGAGGCTCCCTGGTCACCCAGATCATCAAGTGCGATCGCCTGGAGAGTGTGGGTTCCGGGCAAGGGATTCTCCCAGTTGAAGCGGAGCAGAAAACGATCGGTGCCGGCAGGTGCCACGTGGGCAACCGGACGATCATCCAGCAGCAACAGCAGCTGGCCCACCTGACCGTCGCTGCTTTCGGCATAGGCGATGACTTCGGTGTCCACACCGGCGGCCAGGAAGTCTCCGGTCAAAGGCTGCCCGACGACGACCCGGGGCGGCCGGTTGTCGCTGATCTCGAATCCAACGGAGCCCAGATCATGAATCTGGTAGGCACTGGATGCGGAGATTTTCAATCGGGCGGTTTCGACGCCTTCCGCGTGGGAGTCCACAATCGCACGGATGGATGCCCGGGCCGCCAGCTGGCCCGGCGCGAAACGGATCACCGGCGGTTCGATCACAAAATCCAGTTCCGGCCGTGCCACGCCCTCCGACCAGTCGAGCTGCAGATCGAACTCCGCATCCAGATCACCGGTGCGGGCAAAGGTCAATTCCAGGGCGGGTTCACGTCCCTCGATCAAACTGCCCTCGGCGGGAAGCGCGGCAACGATGGGCCGCGAGGCATCCAGATGTTGGTCGTCGATCACCAACAGTTCGCGAACCACCATGACGGCGGGGCGGGGATTGCCGGGAGCTTCGCGATGGCCACAGGTGTACCGGGACCATTGAACCAGACCGACCTCGAGCCAATATTTGCCGGGTTCCAGCGGTGGAATCTCCATCCGGGAGGAAAGCGCATATCCCGTCGCCGTGGAAGTCGGCGGCAGGCCCATCGCCCGGATCGCAACGGACGTCATGCTGGCGGTGCCGTACGGATCGGTGACCGAGGCGAGGAAGGAATGGGACCGACCTGACAACAGGACGGTGCGCTCCGGAACATCGGCGAGTTCCAGAGCCGCTGCATCGGCGGGCAGCTCGTAGTCCCTGCCGAAACCGGCGACCGGCGAGGGCACCCTTTGGAAGGCTGCGGGCTGCGAAGGCCGGCCAAACGGCGTCAGCGCGCTCGGAAGGCAATGCCAACTGTCCAGCTGCGCGCCCCACGTCAGCACCCGGCCCGCCGCATCCATCCCGGCCAGGTACCTCGACCCGGCGTGAATGGTTTGCCAGGAGACCGTTCCGGCCAATTCCGGCTCGACGATGGGGACCTGGGATTCCAGGGGTTTAAGTTCCTGCGGCAGCTCGAACGCGACGGCATGCCGAAACAGTGACCGCCCCCAGACGAGCAGCCGGTTGTCCGCGGTGGTTGCCGCAC
>DNDP01000453.1:642-965 GCA_003484235.1 Verrucomicrobiales bacterium | reverse complement strand
GTCCGCGGTGGTTGCCGCACTTACCCCCCACTCCCCCGCCGCCACATGCGTCACTACGGCAACGCCCTCGGGCAGGCCGACCGGTGTGGGGACTAGCCGGCCGGAACGATCGCCCAGCCCCAACTGACCGCCGTCATTGGCACCCCAGCTGAACAGGCGCCCGGAAGAATCAGCAGCCAACACATGGACGCCGCTGGAGGCCAGTTCCGCCCAATCTCCGAGTCCATCAGGTTTGGGAAGCCGTACCGGTGAGAGCACCGCCTCGGTATGGCCCACCCCTCGCTGGCCGTACTGGTTGTTACCCCACGTGTAGAGCTCGCCAT
>DNDP01000453.1:0-469 GCA_003484235.1 Verrucomicrobiales bacterium | reverse complement strand
TGTAGAGCTCGCCATCGTCGGCCAGGGCAAATTGCGGCGCCTTCGGGAAGAGTTTCGCCCATCGGGTGGCACTTCCCGGCGGCGGCAGTTCCCGGGGAACTTCCTGCGGCCATGTGCTGAAGAATCCCAGTTCGCCATAGCGGACTTCACCCCAGACAAACAGCCGGCCATCGTCCGAAAGGGCGAAACTCGATTGAGCTCCGGCGGCAATCTGCGACCAGCGAACCACACCCTCCGGTCTGGGGAGCGGCGAAGCTGAAAACACCGTGGGCAGCCACGCTGTGCCGCTGTTGCAGCAAAGTCCCGCCTGCGGCGCGTGGCCCCAGACGACCAGGTCGCCGTCGTTCACGAGTGCCAGCACGTGATTGCCGCCGGTTGCAATTTCGCGCCAGTGCGTGACGAAGTCCGGCTTGGGCACCAATACGGGCCGCTCAAGATGATATGCCGCTCCCGCCGCACCGGGTGTGCC
>DNDP01000382.1:2865-6869 GCA_003484235.1 Verrucomicrobiales bacterium | reverse complement strand
CCCGGCACGCGCCCAGCGGATCATGGGCGTCGTGCCGCAGGAGGTCGCACTCTACGAGGAGATCAGCGGGCGCGAAAACCTGGAGTTCTGGGGTCGGCTCGCGGGATTGGGCAAAAACGACGCCCGGCAACGCGCCACGGAACTGCTCGAAGCATTGTCCCTCGCCGACCGCGGAAAGGATCCGGTGAAGAAATACTCGGGCGGCATGAAGCGCCGCATCAACCTCGGATGCGCGTTGATGCACCGCCCGAAGCTGCTGCTGCTTGACGAACCGACGGTGGGCATCGATCCGCAGGCCCGGCAGAACATCCTGGATTTCGTCAAGGAGCTGTGCGCCTCGGGCACGGCGCTGCTCTACACCACCCATTACCTCGAGGAGGCTGAACTGCTCTGCGACCGCATCGGCATCATCGACCAGGGCCGGCTGCTGGCCGAGGGCACGCTCACGGAGCTTCAGCAGCGCCTCGGTGGCGACCGCCTGTTCATCGTGGAAGGCGAACTTGCCGGTGCGCAACCCGCCGCCTGGCCGGATTTCCAGAAACAGTTCCGGGTCATCCAGCAGACCGACCGCCAGCTCACCGTGGCCTCCATCAACGGCCGGCACCCTTCCGAGTGCCTGAAGGACCTGCTGGCGCTCGATCTCGATCTCGAAAACGTCACCCTCAAGCGCCCCAGCCTCAACGACGTGTTCCTGCAGCTCACGGGACGCGACCTCCGCGAATGAACACTTTCCTCGTGCTGCTGTGGAAGGATCTGCTCCGCCAACGGCGCAATCCCTGGGCGCTGGTCATCAACCTGGCGCTGCCGTTCATCATCACCGCGCTGATCGGCTTCGCGTTTGGCGGCGGTTCCTCGGCCAAGGGCATGGGCACGATCAAACTCGCCATCGTCGACGAAGACGACTCGCCCTTGAGCAACTTTCTGCGCGGCGCCTTCCAGCAGGGCGACGCCAAGCAGTTTCTCCAGCCGGTCGTCCTTTCGCGCGAGCAGGCGCTGGCGCAGATCAACGACAACCAGCTCAGCGCGGCGGTGATCCTGCCTGCGAACTTCGCGGAGGACTTCCTGGACGGCAGGGGCGGACTCCGGATCGAGCTCATCAAGAATCCAGCCCAGTCGTTCCACCCGGCAATCGTGGAGGAGCTCCTCGGAGTGCTCGTCGAGGGCCTGAACGCCCTGGCCCTCAACTATGGCGAAGATCTCGCCACCTGGGTCGATGTCTTCAAGGAGGGCGAGATGCCGGATTTCCTCCGCCTCTCGCAGATCTACGCGAAGCTCGACCAGCGCGTCAACGCGGTGAAGGACTACCTCTCCCCGCCCCTGGTGACGTATGGCAAGGAAACCCGTAAGACAAGCCCGGAGACCGGGGAGGAACGGCGCCCGCTCGCGCAGGTGTTCGCCTTCATGCTGCCCGGGATGGCGTCGATGTTCCTGCTGTTCATCGCGGACAGCTCGTTGCGGGACCTGTTCCGTGAGGTGAAGTTCCGGACGCTCGACCGCTTTCGGACGATGCATGACCGGCTGATGACATTCATCCTCTCCAAAGTGGCCGTCACGCTGGTGATCGTGGTCCTCAGCGGGCTGGTGCTCTTCTTTGTAAGCGCGGCGATCTTCCAGTTCCGCTGGCAGAACGCGCCGGGCATCGCGGCGCTGCTGGTCGCCTTCTCGGTGGCGGCGTCGGGCCTGCTGGCGCTGCTGGCGGCAGTGGCGCAGTCCGAGAAGCGCGCGGAGACGGTCAACATGACGGTGATTCTCGGGCTGTCGTCCCTTGGCGGTGCGTTCTTCCCGGCCAGCAGCCTGCCCGGCTTCCTGCACGATCATGTCAGCAGGCACCTGCCGAACTACTGGTTCATCGAGGCGGTGCGCGATGTGCACTTCAACGACGCCGGCATCTGGCTGTGGCCGGCGCTGAAACTGGCCGTGCTGGGGGTGGTGTTCATGTTCGCCGCCGCCGCGCTCTTCCGCCGGCAGCTGCTCCAGGGGGTGAAGGAATGAAACACCTGTTCCTCATCGGCCACCACGACGTGCGGATGTTTCTCCGCGCGAAGGTGAATCTCATCTGGCTGGTCCTCATGCCGCTCGGCTTCATGTACATCACCGGCGTCGCCTTCAAGGGTCCCGGCAGTCCGAGCAATCCGCGCCCGTCGGTCCTGATCGACAACCAGGACACCAACTTCCTCGCCGAGATCCTGCTGGCCAAGCTCGACGCCCAGGGCATGCGCACCGTTTCCGGTGACGCCGCCAAGGACGCCGAACGCGGCATCCGCATCCCGGCTGACTTCAGCGAACGGGTCCTGCGCAAGGAACAGGTGAAGCTCGAAGTCTTCAAGACTGACAAGGCGAGCGAACAGTCGGCGGCGATGATCGAATTCCGCGTGCTGCGCGCCGTCATCGGCATCAACTCGGACCTCGTCCAACTCGCCCAGCAGGGGGGCGATGCCGCCATCACCGAGGCGCGGCTGCGCGAACTGCAGTCGCAAACCCGGCCGGTGACGTTGGACGCCACCTTTGCCGGTCGCGAGCCCGTCCCGTCCGGTTTCAATCATTCCCTGCCGTCGAACATGGTGATGTTTCTCATGATCAACCTGCTCGTCTTCGGCGGTTCGAGCGTGGCGGTCGAACGCGAGACCGGCGTCATCCGGCGGCTGCTGGCTCATCCGGTGACCCGCCTCCAGCTGGTCATGGGGAAGGTCTACGGGCGTTTCCTGCTGGGCGTCTTCCAGATTGCGGCCTTCCTGCTGGTGGGCGGTCTGCTGTTCGGGGTGCCGCTCGGCCGCGAACCCCTGGCGCTCGTTCCCGGGCTGCTGCTCTACGCGTGGGTCGCCGCTTCCCTCGGCGTGCTGATCGGCTCCCTGGTCACCGGCGAGGAAAAGACGATCGGCATCTGCGTGGTCGCGAGCCTGGTGATGGGCGCGCTGGGCGGCTGCTGGTGGCCGTTGGAGATCGTTCCTGAGGCGATGCAGAAGGTGGCGCATGTCGTGCCCACCGCCTGGGCAATGGACCTGTTGCACCGCCTGATCAGCTTCGGCGGAGGGCTTGGCGATGTCACCCTCGAACTGGGCGTGCTCACCGGCTACGCGGTGGCCGCCAACGTCCTCGCCGCCCGGTTTTTCCGCGTGTAGCAAACCAGCCGTACTGCAGCGGCGTCACGGGCCATTCTACCCCTTGCCAGCCCGGCAACCCTGTGAAACAGTCGCGCCTCTTTTTGCTATGGCACACGTGAAACTGCACATTCCCGGACCGGTCGAAGTCAGCCAGAAATCCTGCGCGGCGATGAGCGCGCCGATGATCGGCCACCGCAGTCAGGGCTTCAAGGACCTCTACGCAAAGATCCAGCCCCAGCTCCAGCAGGTCTTCCACACGAAGCAGCTCGTCTACCTCTCCACGTCGTCCGCCTGGGGCGTGATGGAAGGCGCCTTGCGCAACCTCGTCGCAAAAAAGGTCCTGTGCTGCATGAACGGCGCCTTCTCCGACAAGTGGCTCGACGTCGCCCAGCGCTGCGGCAAACAGGCCGAAGGACTGCAGGTCGAGTGGGGCCAGCCGATCCGCCCGGAACAGATCGACGCGAAACTCGCCACCGGCCAGTTCGACGCGCTGACACTGATCCACAACGAGACCTCGACCGGCACCATGAGCCCGCTCACCGAAATCGCGCAGCTCAAGGCGAAGTACCCGGACGTGATGTTCATCGTCGATTCTGTCAGTTCGTGCTCGGCGGTGAAGATCGAGTTCGACGCGCTCGGCATCGACGTGCTGCTGACCGGTTCGCAGAAGGCGTTCGCACTCCCGCCCGGGCTGGCGATGTTCGCCGTCTCGCCGGCCGCACTGGCCAAGGCAGCCAGGCAGGCCGACCGCGGTTACTACTTCGATTTCGTCGAGTTCCAGAAGAACGCCGAGCAGCACATGACGCCCAGCACGCCGTGCATCAGCCTGATCTACGGTCTGGCGTCGCAGCTCGACAACTTCCTGGCCGAAGGACTGGAGAACCGTTACGCCCGGCACGCGAA
>DNDP01000382.1:1321-2605 GCA_003484235.1 Verrucomicrobiales bacterium | reverse complement strand
GAGTCCAACTCGCTCACCTGCATCAACAGCGGCGCCAAGCCGGGCGGCCGGGTGGTGGACACCGCACAACTGCAGAAGCTGGTCAAGGAGAGCGGCATCCTCATCGACGCCGGCTACGGCAAGCTCAAGGGCAAGACGTTCCGTCTCTCGAACATGGGCGACGAGACCGAGGCGACGATGAAGACCCTCTACGCCGCCGTGGACCGGGCGCTGGCGAAGCTGAAGTAGGGCGGGCTTATTTTTCCCTGGTCGCTGCGAGTGCTCCCAACGCATGGCGCGACTGCAGAACTGCAGGTAGACATCGCCGGCGCCCACGGCAGAGCCAGATCACCTTTCTCAGCCTCTACCGGCGCAATTGCTGGGGGCCGGGCATCTCCGAAGGAGTGATGGGCAATTCCACAAGCCAGGGCCGCCAACTGTCGCATTGCCCCGAAATACTCGTTGCGTTAGGGTCCCCACATGGAAGTTGTGACCGCTTCACATATCAGGATTGATGACCGCGGAGTGCCGTGGATAGATGACACCAACACGAAGGTGATTGAAGTGGTGCTGGACATGGTCGCCCACGGCTGGAGCCCGGAGGAGATCCACTTTCAACACCCCCATCTTTCCCTCGCGCAGATTCACGCGGCCCTGGGCTACTACTACGATCATCAGGAAGAGTTGGACGGACAGATCAAGCGGGACGTGGCCGAAGTGGAACGCCGGCGGCGGGAAGCCGGTGAATCGCCTCTTCACAAAAGACTGCGCACGTTGGGGCGGCCCGCTTGAGCATCCGCCTTTACATGGACGTGCATGTCCCAGTGGCGATCACCCACGGTCTCGTCCTGAGGGGAGTGGATGTACTGACCGCCCAGTTGGATCGCGCGGCCGAGCTGGAGGATTCCGCGTTGTTGGCCCGTGCAACTGAACTGGGCCGCGTGCTGTTCAGTCAAGATTCAGATCTGCTCGCCGAAGCCGGCGCCCGCCAGCGCTCCAACAAACCTTTCGCAGGCGTCGTTTACGCCCACCAGCTGGGCATCACCATCGGGCAGGCGGTGACCGACCTCGAACTGTTGGCGCAGGTTGGGGTTGTCGACGGATGTATCCTACAGAAACGGGATCTTCGATGGGGAGATTCGATTGGACGGCACTCCTGAAGCAGCTGAAGTGCGCAACGGAATCTACGTTGTCCCAATGCGAAAACAGTAATGTGAGCTTCCCCCTGCCCGTAAAACTTCTTCTGCACGACGTCGCTCCCGTCCCGCTCCTCGGCAATCGTTCCGCCCACCCAGAGGAACTTCC
>DNDP01000382.1:410-1120 GCA_003484235.1 Verrucomicrobiales bacterium | reverse complement strand
CCGCCGCGAGAACCCGTCATAGGTGAACTCGCTCCGCTGGCTCCCCGTCACCACCGCCACCAGCCGGTCCTCGGCGTCCCATCAAAAAGCCGTTTCGCGCAGACCCACGGAACGGGGGCGCTTGCCAAGCTCGGGTCGCCGACTATTCTCCGACCATGACGATCACGAATCTCGCCGTGGCGGAGGAAGCGCTGTCGCTCGCGCCCGCCGAACGCGCCGGATTGGCGAAGCTGCTCATCGAAAGTCTCGAGGACGAGCAGCGGACGGATGCCGAAATCAAGGAGGACCTGGCACAGCGACTTGCAGACCTGGTTTCCGGCCGGGATTCCGGGCTGACGTTTGAGGAGGTCTTCGGCAGCCGGCCGTGAAAGCGATCTTCAGCCGGCAGTTTCGCGACGACCTTGACCGCGAAGCGGCGAGGTATCGCGAAATCTCCGAGCGACTGACAGGCTCATTCCGCGAACGCGTCGCCGGCCAGGCGCGCGAGATCATCCGCTGGGGCGGCGGCGACCACATCGGTCCCCATGGATTTCCATGCCGGCGGACGAGGCCCTTCCCATTTTACCTCTACTATCAGGTTCAGGGCGACACCCTCTACTTCCTTGGCCTGGTTCACGAACGACGGCATCCGGATTTTTTGAAGGAACTGATGGCGACGGCAGGGCCGCATAAGCCACGCGGTTGAAAGCGCCGCCAGCTCAACATCCTTC
>DNDP01000382.1:0-132 GCA_003484235.1 Verrucomicrobiales bacterium | reverse complement strand
TGCGGGGCCGGGTGACGCCGTGGATCACCCCCCCGCACAATCCGGGGAAACCCTGCCGCTGCGGACGGCGATGCGGATGTTCTGGCTGCCGGGAATCCTCGCGCTGGGCCTGACCGCGCTGGCGTGCTGGCT
>DNDP01000384.1:700-3338 GCA_003484235.1 Verrucomicrobiales bacterium | reverse complement strand
CCACCGCGGCGTTGCCAAGACTCGTCAGCTGCCGGACATGAAACGCCGTCAGCTCCTCGCGCGGGATGGCGTCCGATCCCACGGCATCCAGCAGGGCGACCGCGTAGCGCGGGCGACCCGTCAACGTCGTGAGCGCCGCGGACTTTTCGGTCGGGGAATAGGAGTTGAACTGCCGGATCAACGCCGCGGAAACCGTCGGCGCCTCGAAACGCGCGAGCAACTGGATCGCCGGCAGCCGGAACGCCGGATCGTCAAGTAGTCCGACGAAGGTGTTGAGGGAAGCGCGGTCCTGCGCGCGGCTCAACACGGCGAAGGCGTGTTTGCGTGAGTCGGCATCGGCCGAGGTGTCGGCCAGCGTGGAACGCAGCCGCGGAAAGGCGGAGTCATCGCCAAACACGGCGGCGAGGCGCTCGGCCAGACGTTGCACCTTGGGATTGGGATCACTGTAGAGCTTTGGCGCAACCGCCTTCCAGAGAGTCGGCATCGGGAGATTGGCGCGTGGCTCCATCGCAAGCCAGAGCCCGGCGAGGCGTTTGTGCAATGCCTCACCGCTGAGACTGCCCAAGGTGACGACAACGCGGTCCAGCGGTTCGCCTTCGAGTGTGGCGGCGTACCAGTAAATCCAGTCGGCGAGCTGGGGGATCTTGGTGGATTGGGCGAGCTTGAAGCCGCGATCCACGTCCTTGCTCACAAGCGGCGCCAGCCCGTGCCAGAGAAGGTAGGGCAGGTTTCGGTCGTCTTTGTCTTCGGAATGTTTGGCAAGCGCCTCGGCGATTTGCCAAGCCGGCAGTGGGGCATCAAGGTCCGACAGTGCGGACGCCAGATATCGGCGGACAATTGATGACGGTTCTTTCACGGCCAGAGCCGCGAGACGCTCCGCAAACCCGGGCGAGGGATGATCGCTGTCCGCACCAAGCCGTGCTGCCCATCCGCGCAGCACGGAGTTGGTCAAGCGCATGGCCCCTTCCACGCCACCGTCCAGTGCACGACCGCTCAGATGAAAGGCCCACAGTGCGTTCAGCGAAATCGCTGTTGAATCGGCGGACGTGACGAGTTGGTTCAGGGATGTCAGCAGAGGCAGGTTCGAATTCTCCGTCCGTTGCGCCCGCTCGTGCAACAACCGCCTCGCCGTCCGCGCGTACCATTGGTTCTTGTGCTTGAGCTGCTCGACCAGTTCCACGTCGCTCATCGCGCCGAGGTTCACCTTCACCGGCTTGAACGTCGCCTGCCATTGCATCCGGTAGATCCGGCCGTTGGTGCGGTCCCAGCGCTCGGTGTTTGGGTTGTGACAATGCTGCGGGTCCACCCAGTCGATGATGTACACCGCGCCGTCGGGTCCGTATTGGAGATCGACCGCGACGTAGCTCGGGTCGGTGCAGAAGAGCATGTCCCTGCCGGCGCTGACCGTGTTGTAGCCGGAGCCGAGCGGTTCGTTGATCTCGTGGTTGATCTGGTGTCCGCCGAGGTTGTGGGTGAAGAGATGGCCGCGATACTCGTCCGGCCAGTTGTCGCCGAGGTAGATCATCGTGCCGACGTGCGAATGACCGCCGTAGATCATGTCGCTGCCGCGCGTACCCTCGCCGCCGGCACCGTGACCGTAGCGCGCCGAAGCGAGCAGGTAGTTGCGGAACTCGGGAAACTCCGCCGGCGGATTGGCGATGATGAACGGCGCGTAGTTGGCGTTCACCTGGTTCCAGAATTGCCCACCCTGGATCACGTGCGTGGTGAAACCCTTGCCCCAGTAGCTGCGGCAATGGGTCATGAACAGCTCGCCGTGCTCGTCGTAGTCGAGCCCCCACGGATTGCTGCCGCCGTGCGCGAAGATCTCGAACTCGTGCCGGACCGGATGATAGCGCCAGACGCCGGCGCGGAGTTCGGGCCGTTGCTCGGGCGGCACGCCGGGCTTGCCGATGCGCGCGGTGTTGAACACGCCTTGAATGCCGTAGAGCCAGCCGTCCGGTCCCCAGAGAAAGCTGTTCAGCGTCTCGTGTGTGTCCTGATAGCCGAAGCCGTCGAGCAACACCTGCGGCGGGCCGTCGGGAATGTCGTCGCGATTGCGATCGGGGATGAAAAGCAGTTCGGGGGCGGCGCCGATCCACACCCCGCCGTAGCCGATTTCGATTCCGCTGGCGAGGTTCAGTCCCTCCGCGAAGACCTTGCGCGTCTCGAACCGGCCGTCGCCATCCTCGTCCGCGAAGATCACCACCTTGTCGAGTCCTTCACCGGGCGCGCGTTTGGTCGGGTAGCTGTGCGCTTCCACGACCCAGATGCGGCCGCGCTCGTCCCAGGCAAAGGCGATGGGCTGATGGATGTCCGGCTCGGCGGCGATGAGATCGACCTGGAAACCTTCGGGCACGTACATCTGCGCGAGCGTGCGCTCGGCGGCGGTCTTCGGTTCGCCGGCGACGGGGTTCGGCTTCAGGTGCCGCAGCACCGGGCTCGATTGCAGACGTTCGATCTGGGGTAGGGGCGGTTCGGCGAGCAGCGAACCGGTGGGCGGCAGCGGGAACATGGCCAGGCCCAAAATCACGGCCAATCGGCGAGTGCGGATAAGACGAAAGGACATGGGTTGGAACTATCGGAAACCGTCGCCAAAGTCAAAGGCGTGGGCAGCTTGGGGGTGCGATCAGAAGTGGCG
>DNDP01000384.1:0-461 GCA_003484235.1 Verrucomicrobiales bacterium | reverse complement strand
GTGCGATCAGAAGTGGCGGGCACTTTGGGAGATGGCGAAGTTCGCGAAGCGAGGATTCGGTGGTAGCCGTGGATTTCTATCCACGGTCAGCCGATCCCACGACGGGATGAAACCAGTACCCATTCCCGTGGGTTGAAAGCCACGGCTGCCTTCAACCGGATTGCTCCGCGACTCCCGTCAATTGACCGCCATTTCGGATCGCACGCCGTGCCTGCGCCGGGTCTCGACAGCGAGGGCGCATTTTGCGAGCGTGTCGTGGCTTCGATCCGTGGTTGGCATGAAATGCCGCCTTACGAGAGCAACTTCAACGCGATCCCTCATATGAAAAACATCCGCCCTCTAGTAATCATCCCCGCTTTGCTGCTGGCCGCATCCGGTTGCGACGCCGGGATTCGCATTGCCACGCCGGGCGATTTCAAGGCTGCCACGAACGTCACGCAGACCGCGGAGATTCCCGCCGG
>DNDP01000031.1:3012-3807 GCA_003484235.1 Verrucomicrobiales bacterium | reverse complement strand
CCCGCTTCATCGGGCACATGGCCGGCGACGCCATCTATCTCGATCATCTTGCCACGACGCCGCTCCTGCCGGAGGCGCGCGAGGCGATGCTGCCGTTTCTTGGCGAGCGGTTCGGTCAGCCGGGGTCGATCCACCAGCAGGGCCTCGCTGCCCGGGACGCCCTCGCCCGGGCGCGCGAGCAGTTCAGTGTCCTGGTCAATGCCGAGTCGCCCGAGTCGATCCTTTTCACCTCCAGCGGGACCGAGGCGGTCAATCACGCCATCAAGGGGCTGGCGTGGCATTCGCGACGGCGCGGTTCGCACATTGTCTGTTCCGCCATCGAGCATCCGGCCG
Source organism: Verrucomicrobiales bacterium (assembly GCA_003484235.1). Classification (GTDB taxonomy): domain Bacteria; phylum Verrucomicrobiota; class Verrucomicrobiia; order Limisphaerales; family RI-55; genus RI-55. The sequence goes on along the minus strand of DNDP01000031.1, from coordinate 3,474 downwards.
TGCTCGCCTCGATCGAGTTTCTCAAGCGGGACGGCATCACCTGCACGCGGGTGCCGGTGGACGGCGAGGGGTTCATCGATCCGGGGGCCGTGCGGCGGGCGATCACGGATGAAACGTTCCTGATCGCAACGCACGCGGCGAATTACGATGCCGGCACCATTCAACCGGTCAGGGAACTCGGAGCCGTGGCGGCCGATGCGGGGGTCACGTTTCTGGTGGAGGCAAACTACACGGGTGGCTGGCTGCCGTTGAATGTCCAGGAACTCGGAATCGATCTGCTGACGCTTTCGCCCCACCGGTTCTATGGGCCCAAGGGTGTCGGTGTGCTGTATCGCAACCGCCGGGTCCGGCTGGCGCCATTGATTCACGGCGGCACGCAGGAGGCGGGGCTGCGCGCGGGGATCGAGAATGTGGCGGCCATTGTCGGCGCGGGAGTCGCGGCGGAGCAGGCCGGTCGGGACT
>DNDP01000031.1:0-2873 GCA_003484235.1 Verrucomicrobiales bacterium | reverse complement strand
GGAGGCGGGATTCCGTGCGGGAATCGAGAATGTGGCGGCCATTGTCGGCGCGGGAGTCGCGGCGGAGTGCGCCGGTCGGGACTGGCAGAGCCGGTCAGACCATGTGGCGAAGTTGACCGCCGAGCTGTGGGCGCAGCTGCAACAGCGCGTGCCCAGGATTCATTTGAACGGCCCCGTGCCGGGCGACCGGAGGTTGCCACAGCACCTGTGTGTCAGCGCCGAGGCGACCGAGGGCGAGGGCTTGATGCTGATGTGCGACGCGCAGGGCGTCTCGATCGCCAGCGGCACGGCATGTCTCCTGAAAAACCTCCGGGCGTCGCCCGTTCTGGACGCGATGAAGGTGTCCGCAGATCTCGCGCGGGCGGCGGTTTTGATCTCTCCGGGGATGGACACCAAGCCGAAGGAGATTGAAGCGTTTGTCGAACTGTTCGCCCGCATGGTCGGGCGGTTGCGCTCAATGTCACCCGCATGGGACAAGCATCAGCGGAGCGAGGTCGGATCGCCCCTCACCGGTCGGCGATCTGAATGATTCGACCCTTGTGGCGGACCGTAGGATTTGGAGTAATGCCGTCGTGCTTCGCCAACACCTGGATCAACTCACCATCCGCACGCGGGGCCGGGGACTGCACATGATCACGGCCGAGGTCACGCGGGCCGTGGCAGGGGCGAAGATCGGCACCGGCCTGGCGACGCTCCATCTCCGGCACACGTCCGCTTCACTGCTGATCCAGGAGAATGCCGATCCCGATGTCCGCCGTGATCTGGACGCCTTTTTCGAGCGGCTGGTGCCGGACGGTGACCCGCTCTTCGTCCACACCATGGAGGGCGACGACGACATGCCCGCGCATGTGCGCACCGCTTTGACGACGGTGAGTCTCAGCATTCCCATCGCCGACGGGCGGATGGTGCTGGGCACCTGGCAGGGGATTTACCTTTGGGAACACCGCGCGCGCGCCCACTCGCGGCAGCTCGTCATGCACGTGCTCGGTGAGTGAACGACAATGCGTGACGCCAACGGTCGAGACATCATGAGAAGACATCTGCAATCAACCCCAAGGCTTTTCCTCCTGGCGATGCTGACGGCGGTCCTGCTGGTCGCGGGCTGGCGCTCCGCCGCAGGTGACCTTCTGGTCCGGCTGGTTTCGGCGGAGGTGGACCCCGGCGAGCAGATCGTGCTTGAGCTGGTGCAGGTCAACTCCGGTAAGGCCGATGAGATGGCTGATTTCCCGGCGTCCTTCGGCGCGGCTCTGTTGGCCGGCGCGGAGAGGCATGCCGTGAACTTCCTGGCCGAGGCGAATGTCACATCGGCTGTCGTGATCCACCCCGGTGCCTTTGCGACGGGCCGGTATTCCGCGGCAGTGCCGTCGGGGTTGCGCGGTCGTGTGTGGCTGGAGCCCTCGGTGTCGCCGGGCCAGTCGTTCGTATTAGAACTGGCGGAGCCGGAACCTGGCGTGCCGGCCGAGGTGAGACGCGCCCGGCCCGTGACGTTGCGGGAAGGGATGGACGAGCAGACCGAGGAGACCAGTTTCTTCAAGCGACACTTCTTCCCCTACGAACCGTTCTACTTCATCGCCGGACCGGATTCACCCAACGCGAAGTTTCAGGTGAGCTTCAAGTACCGATTGGTGAACAGCGAGGTCGGCGAGGATGGCGAACCGGAGGGCTGGCTGCACCGGCGGGCGCCTTGGATGGATGGTTTGCACATGGCCTACACGCAGCGCTCGTTGTGGGACTTGTCCGCGGAGTCCGCTCCATTCCTGGACTCGAGCTACATGCCGGAGCTGCTCTACGAGTATCGCGACCTGGTCGATCCCGCCCGCGGGTGGCTGGACCGCATCGGCGCGCAGATCGGGTTCCAGCACGAATCCAACGGCCGCGATGGCCTGAGCTCGCGCAGTTTGAACATCGCCTATCTGCGGATGCCTTTCGTGTTCGGAGACGAGAACGCCTTCCACGTGGCCGTCGAACCGCGGGCCTGGTTCTACGTCGGCGGTCTGGCCGAGAATCCCGATCTGAGGGACTTCCGGGGTCATGTGGACCTCCGGGCCAAGCTCGGCTGGGCCAAGGGGCTGCAGGTTGCCGGCTGGCTGAGGGCCGGGCACGACTTCGACAATGGCAGCGCCCAGATTGATGTGACGTATCCGCTGCACAATCTGCTGTCCCGCAGCTTTTCGATCTATCTTCAGGGCCAGTACTTCACGGGCTACGGCGAGAGCCTGCTGCTCTACAACCAACGAAGCGAGACCTGGCGGATCGGCGTCGGCCTGTACCGGTGACCGCCGGCCGCGCCGCAGGGGAGCGGGACAGGATGCCCGCATTTAATACGACTACGTACTAATGGCTTGCCTTGAAAGGGCGGGCCGACATACTCCGCACTGTTATGAATTCCACCCCCGCCGCGGTGCGCGGCCTCACCCCGACGCAATGGCTTGTCTGCGTGATCGCCGTCATTGGCTTTGCCTTCGACATCTACGAACTGCTGATGTTGCCGCTGATTGTCCGGCCGGCGTTGATGGAGCTGATCGGCGCGGCACCAGGCTCGGTCGAGTTTGGGATGTGGGTGGGGCGGCTGTTCTACATCCCTGCCATTTGCGGCGGCATTTTCGGTCTGCTTGGAGGCTGGCTGACGGACCGCCTGGGTCGGCGGCGGGTGCTGACCTACAGCATCCTGCTGTATGCCTTTGGCGCGTTCGCGGCCGGATTCTCCACGTCGGTCTGGATGCTCCTGTTCTTCCGCTGCCTGGTTTTTGTGGGTGTGTGCGTGGAATTCGTCGCGGCCGTGGCCTGGCTGGCTGAATTGTTCCCGGATCCGAAACAGCGAGAAAAGGTGCTGGGCTACACGCAGGCTTTCTCCTCGGTCGGCGGCCTGATGG
>DNDP01000081.1:5419-12470 GCA_003484235.1 Verrucomicrobiales bacterium | reverse complement strand
CCGGTCCAAGGCCGCAGGGGCACCTGCAGATCAATCAGGAAATCTCCCGGGCCCAGCGTGCCGCGAAACACCAGCACGGCAACGTCGCCGGCCGGACGCGTAAACAGTGACGCCCGCGTGGTGCCGGCCTGGAAGTGGTGTCCAGTCGCCTCGGTCCAGCCGTGGGACGTCAGCCATTGCCTGCGGGTGCGGTGCCCGGCCGGACGCGACGCCACCTCGTCCAGTTCCTGCCGGTAGATGAGCCGGCAGAACTCCGCCAGCCAAAGGGCGTTGGCCGGAAGAAAGCGGTCGCACACCGACGACTCGAAGGTCACCCCCGCGGCCAGCGAAAAGAAGTCCTCCGCTTCACCGGGGTTCAACAGAGCCTGAAGCGTTCGGTCGATGGCCATGCGGGATGGTGGTCCTGCCACGGGACGGATCAAGGATCCAGTTTCGCGGCCGGGCGGTGCCCGAACCGGATCAATCGAATCAATAGCGTTCGTTGGTCCCAAACATCTCCTGCTTCGACGGTCGCGGCCGACGGCGCACGGAGTGGTCTGGCTCGCCCGTCACGCGGTCAAACTCGTCGGGAGTCCTTTTGGACGGCAGGTAGTCGCCGGTGCGTTCGGCCCAGGCATCCAGTGCCGTCTTCAAGCGGTCGAGTTCCGGCTCGTGAGTCGCCTCTGTCGCGAGGTTGCGCAATTCCCCGGGATCGGCCTGCAGGTCGAACAGCTCGAACCGGGATCGCGGCTGAACAAAGCACGCCTGCTGGGCGTTGTTGAGCCGGCCTGCCTCGTGCAGTTTCAACATGATCTGCCAGGTCGGGCTGCGACCCGCGTCGGCGGGCGGGGTGTTTGGCAGCTCGGGGTAGTCGTTGCGGATCAGCTTCCAGCGCCCATCGGTCACCGCGCGGCCATGATCCTCGTAGTCGTGCCAGTGATCCTCCGCAAAGGCGAACTGCCGCACTTGGGCGGACGGATCATCGAGCACCGAGAGGAAACTCACCCCTTCAAACGAAGGCTGGGCCGGCAGACCCGCCGCCGCGAGCATCGTCGGCGCGATGTCCACCGAACTGACGAGGCTGGCCGTCACCGTGCCCGGTCTGACCCGAGCGGGCCAGCGCACGATCCATGGCGTGCGGATGCCGCCTTCGTACAGCGTGGTTTTGTCACGAGGGAACGGCCGGCCGTTGTCGCTGATGAACAGCACCAGCGTGTTGTCCGCGACGCCCTGTGCCTCGAGCTCGGCCAGCACCTCGCCGACATACCGGTCGAGCCGGCCGATCTCATCGTAGTAGAGGCGCAGGTCTTCGCGCACCTCCGGCGTGTCGGGCAGATGCGTCGGCACCACGACATCTTCAAGCCGGTGCGGCGGGTTCAACGCGCCGGCCTCGTATTCGCGATGCGGATCGAGCGCCGCCAGCCAGAGAAAGAACGGCCTGCTCTTCGGTCGCTTCTTCAGTGTCGCCACCCAGTCCTCACAGCCGCTCGGAGACTGCGCAATCATCCGCGCCGGCGCGGGACCATCGCCCGTGGGCAGCACGAATCCCGCGGTCGAGGCTTCGGCAACCGCATCGAAACGGTCCTTTACGGCGTTGCCGAGATGCCACTTGCCGGCGGCGGCGGTGTAGTAACCCGCGTCCTTCAGTCGCCCGACAAACGTCAGGGAGCCCCCGGGCAGCGGCCAGTGAAGCTGTTCGGCCCCGGTGTTGTGCGGGTAGCGGCCGGCGATGATGCCCGCCCGGCTCGGACTGCACGAACTCGCCGTCAGGTAGGCGCGCTCGAAGCGCATGCCCTCACGCGCCAGACGGTCGAGATTGGGCGTCCGCAGATGCGGATGCCCATACGCACCGCAGTCGTTCCAGTTCATGTCGTCCGCAATGATCAGAACGAGGTTCGGACGGTCCGCAGCCGTCGCATGCGGCACCAAGCCGGGACTCAGCAGAGTGAGCAGCAAAACGAGATGCCGTTGAAGCGATGCAAGCACCCCGGAGTTTTACCGGACATGGGGATCGGGCACAACCCGCCAACCAGGTCGTCGCCCGGATTCCGCCTACTTGAGCGGCCAGCCGCCGAGAATCCAGTCCATGTCCTCCTGATCCAGCGCGTTGGCCACCGGTTCATTGAAGCGGGTCCAGGTCTTGGGCCAGAGCCAGCGACGATACTCCGCGTGGCCGTCAGCGAAGCCGAAGTTGGCGCCTCCGGAGTGGCGATCCGTGGGCTTGTGTTCCCAATTGAAGGCGTTGGGATCAGGTGTGATTGCCAGCGAGAACTCACCACTGTCGATCGCCCGCTCGTTCATGTCCACGAAGGTGATGACACGGGAGGCGCCGGGGCGTCCGATGTCCGAGTCCTTGCGCACCCGCCGGTAACGCGAGCGGTCGTTGACGCTGGCGGCGCCGAAGCTGTTGAAAGGGACACTCAGCGAGAAAGTGCGCGGCTTGAGGGCGGATCGGCCAAAGGCGCGGATCAGGGAGCGGTCGGCCGGGCACCGGTAGATGCCCACGGCCCGAGCGTAGGGATACAGCGAGCCGTTCATGATGTCGGCCGGCATCCGGGGCTGCTGCGCGTTGCCCAGCACCCACGAGCCGGGCCCGTTGCGGTAAACGCCCATGTCGTTGATCACCCGGTTGAAAGGATAGACGCCCTGATGATCGCCGGCGTACATCGTCCACGCGAGTCCGAGCTGTCGCAGGTTGTTGACGCACCCGATCCGCTGGGACCGCGCTTTCGCCTTCGCAAGCGCCGGCAACAGCAACGACGCGAGCAGCCCGATGATCGCGATGACCACCAGCAGTTCAACCAGCGTGAAACCACGGCTGTGTGGAGATGAAGACATAACGGCCGACTCATGAACGGAAGCACGAACACATCGGGCGCCGGCGAAGGAGCAAAACGTCTCTGGGCGCAGAGGGCAGGCAGAGATTTCTGGACAGACTCCCGTTGCCGGGATTGTCAGTCACTCTTCCACGGGTCCGCAGCCAGTCAAGCTGCCGGCCCCCATTGGATACGATGGGTTCGGCCTTGTCTTGGTTCCCGTTCGTGGCACGGTCACAGCCATCCATGATGCACCCATCCGCCATCTCCTCCGTCCTGCTTCTGCTGCTGGCAACGCTCCCAGCCGGGGGTGCGACGCCAGCCCGCCAACTGCCGCCGTTGTGGGCCGAATACTTCGCCGCCGAAGTGGCGGCCATCGAAGGGCGCTCGCCGGTTTCAATCGCCTCGGCGGCCGACTGGGAACAACGCGCCCCCGCACTGCGGCTTCAGCTCCAGGACATGCTGGGCCTGAATCCGTGGCCCGAGCGGACTCCGCTGCAGCCGGTCGTCACCGGCACGACCGAACACGAGGAGTTCCGCGTCGAGCGCCTGCATTTCCAGTCTTCGCCTGGCCTCTACGTAACCGGCAATCTCTACCTGCCCAAGGAGGCCGCCGGGCCGCTGCCGGCCATTCTTTACGTGTGCGGCCATGGACCGGTGAAGAAGGACGGCGTGAGCTACGGCAACAAGGTCACCTACCAGCACCACGGTGCTTGGTTCGCCCGGCATGGCTACGTGTGCCTGACCATCGACACCATCCAGCTCGGGGAACTTGAGGGTCTGCACCACGGCACCTACCGCGAGGGCATGTGGTGGTGGAACTCCCGGGGCTACACCCCGGCCGGCGTCGAGGCCTGGAACTCGATCCGGGCGATCGATTACCTCCAGTCCCGCCCCGAGGTGGACCCGGAGCGCATCGGCATCACCGGCCGCTCCGGCGGCGGCGCCTATTCGTGGTGGACTGCGGCGCTGGATGAACGGGTCAAGGTGGCCGTGCCGGTGGCGGGCATCACGGATCTGCACAACCACGTGCTCGACGGCGCGGTGGAGGGTCACTGCGACTGCATGTTCATGGTGAACACCCACCGCTGGGACTACGCGCAGGTGGCCGCCCTGGTGGCGCCCCGCCCGCTGCTCATTGCGAACACCGACCGCGACCCCATCTTCCCGCTCGACGGCGTGCAGCGGGTTCACCGGGAGGTGGCGGAGCTTTACCGCAGGCTCGGCAAGGAAGGGCAGCTGGGCCTGCTGATCACCGAGGGGCCGCACAAGGACACGCAGGATCTCCAGGTGGCGACGTTCCGCTGGTTCAACCGCTTTCTGAAGGGCGAAGACCCGCTGATCCGCGTTGCCGCCGAGAAGCTGTTGGAGCCGGAGCAGCTCAAAGTCTTCACACATTTGCCCGCAGACGAGATCACCACCCGGATCCACGACACGTTCGTTCCGGCGGCCGAACCCGTCCTGCCGGATAACGGCGAGGAGTGGGAACACTTCAAGGACAAGACGATGGCGCAGCTTCGGAAGCACACGTTTGCAGGCTGGCCGGAGGAGGCGGCTTCTACCGGCGAGGAGGTGTTCGACAAGCGCTTCGACGGAGTGAGGGTTCGACGGTTCGAGTTGGAAACGCAGCCGGGCCTGTCCATGCCGTTGATCGTGGTCGAACCGCGACGGCCAAGGACGGAGATGGTCCGGCTGGAAATCCTGGACCACGCCGGCTGGCAACGGCTTGCCGGTGAATTGAAAGAGCGGTTTGGGATGGAGGAACTGGCGTCACCCGTGGCGGAAAGCGGCGAAGGGAACTCCCTTCCGGCAGCCAACCCGCTGCCCGGCGTGCTGGACCAATCGATGGCTTTCTTCGCGCCAAGGGGCTCCGGTTGGACAGCGCCCGACCTCGACGCGCGGGGCTTCGTCCATTTCCGTCGGCGTTTCATGCTGGTGGGCCAGACGCTGGACGGCATGCGGGTTTGGGACATCCGCCGGGCGGTCAGTTCGCTCAGCGCACTCCTGAAAACCGATCGTCAAGGACTCGCGGTCCACGCAGCCGGGCCGATGGCCGTGAACACCCTGCACGCGGCGCTGTTCGAGCCGGCGGCGACGTCGCTCTCCCTGCGCCACCTGCCGGAAAGCTACCGGCAGGGTCCGGACTATTTGAACATCATGCGCGTCGTCAGCCTGCCGGTTGTGGTGGCCATGGCTGCGGAGGGTCGCCAACTGGAGATTAACGAGTCTCCGGAAGCGCTCTCCGCCTTCCGCACCGGGGTTGCACGACGGATCGCGCCCGGAACCGGCCGGTAGCCGCAGGCGGATTTCGGCGCAAGGCCGGGCTTTCAGGGCCGGGTCGTCGGCACCACCGCTGGCGGAGCGTTTTTCTTCCGGATGTCCCAGGCGACGTTCCAGTGCTCAGTGACCAGCTTGAATCCCTGCTTGAGCAGGCGCTTCTCGAAGTCGGGCATGTGGCCGGCTCCGTAGAACAGCACGAGCTTCTTCCGTCCTTTCTGCAGCTCTTCGCTCAGCACCTTCATGGCGTGATCATTGCGCCCGCTGAGAATGACGGAGCCCTCGCCGCCCGCCGATTGGTCCAGCCCGGCGAGCAGATTCTCCATCTGCCCCATCTGCTGGCCCAGGAGAAACTTCAGCTGATGCGCGCTGTCCTCGGCGGTGAAGGCGAGCAGAAGCGCGAAGGGGTTGAGGCCCTCCTCCGGATTCGCCGACTGGCGGCGCTGCTCCTCCATGGCGGCGCGGAACAGGAGACCGAAGATGGTCTCGCCCCGGTCGGCCTGAAGCCGGGCAAAGGACTCGGGATCGAGATCGGCATGGACGAAGTTGGTCCGGCCGTAATCGATGCGGTCCAGCTGAAACTCCAGACCCAGCAGCGTCTTCATCATGATCTGCATCTGGCTGACGGGATGATCGGTGCCGACCTCGGACGCGGGCTCCGCATCCCGGTCACGGATCATTTCGTAGAGCACGGAATCGTAGCTCTCGAACAGCTTCTGCAGCTTCTCATAGTAAGCCGCATCTCCGACGTGTATCACGGCGGCAAGTGTCACCAGCGCCCTGTCGCCCTCGCGAAAATACGATTTGACCGCCGTGTCCACGTGTCCTTCACCGCTTCCGGTCTTGGTGAATCGGATGAACTCCTTGGAGAAGCCGGCCGGGACCGCCGGGGCGTCCGCGGCGCGGCCCGACATGAGCCCGATCACCAGCAGCACCAGCAACGGCACCCGGCACAGGCAGCGGCCCGCACGCGGCCGGGTCGGTCCGCCGGCGATAGAATGGGGTTCCGGAGTGTTCACGGGAGAAAAGTCGCCGAAATCGGCGCCAGATCAAGGCGTGGGTTCCTGGATCCGGTAAAGATGAACATCGGATCGAAGATAGAGCGAGCCTCCGGCCGCCGCCAGCGAGGCCAGCGTCCGCTCACCCACTTCGTTCTCGGCAACCTTCTCGAACTTCCTGGCCGCCTTCACGACAAAGGTGGTGCCCCGTTCATTGGTGAAATAGATCAGCCCGTTGGCGAACACCGGCGAGGCCGAGAAATCACCACCGAGCCGCTCGTTCCAATGCAGTTCGCCGGAACGCGCATCCACACAGCTGGCGATTCCGGCGTCGGACACGAAATACAGTTCGTCTCCCACCAACAGGGTCGAGGGCGTGTGGGGGGCGCTTCGCGAGATGACCCATCTGGCATTCGCTTCGGTCACATCACCCCTGCCACCCGCCTTGATGCCGTGCAGGTAGGTGCGCTCGTAGCCGGTTCCCACGAACAGCATTCCGTGCCCGAAAACGGGTCGGGGAATAACCGAAAAGCCCTCGCCGTAGCGGTAGTGCCAAAGAGATCGGCCGGTGTCCGGATCAAGCGCGTCAACCTGTCCGCTGCCCGGCGAGATCAGCTGGCGGCTGCCATCGACTTCAATGACGAGGGGCGTGCTGAAGGAAAACTTCTTCTCCGCGTCAGTCACCCGCGGGGTTCTCCATGCGACCTTTCCAGTGCGCCGGTCCAAGGCGACGATGAAGGGATCGCTTCCGCCATCGCAGTTGAAGATCAGCTTGTCATCGACCAGCACCGGCGAGCCGCCATTGCCGTGGACCGGCGAGTATTCGAGGGATGTCTGCTTCCACACGACGCTGCCGTCGAGGTTCAGCGCTGCCGTGCCCAGGTGACCGAAATGCACAAATACCCGGTCCTCTGCGGCAATCGGCGTGGGACTGGCATGGCTGTTCTTCTGATGCTTCCGCTGCGAAGTGCTGACCGGAAA
>DNDP01000081.1:3958-5185 GCA_003484235.1 Verrucomicrobiales bacterium | reverse complement strand
CATCATCCAGCAGAGCCGTCGTGAGATACACGACCTCGTTGAAGACGATCGGTGAAGACCAGCCCACGCCGGGAACGACCGTCTTCCACACGATGTTCTCGTCGCCGCTCCAACGGACCGGCAAATTCGAGCCCTCGGCGTGGCCCTGCCCGCCTGGACCGCGAAACTCGGGCCAGTCGCCGGCAACCGTTCCTGCCGACACGAGTACCGGCATCACCGCCCAGTACAACCTGCAAAGGAGCATTTTCATGGGTCGGCCAGGATCGTAGGGGCGGGATTGCGGGTGTCGAACAAAACCGGGATTGGCGATGGACGGGAGCTGCATTACGATGCCTGACGTCATGAGCCAACCCAATATTCCCCAAAAATCTCCGGTGGTGCAGAAGACCGCGCCGGGCACCTACTGGTGGTGCACCTGCGGCCGGTCGGCCGGCCAGCCCTTCTGCGACGGTTCACACAAGGGCAGCGAGTTCTCGCCGAGGAAGGTGGAAATAACGGAGGAGAAAACGGTGGCCTGGTGCGCCTGCAAGCATTCGGGCAATGCGCCGTTCTGCGACGGCACGCACGCCCGGCTCTGAGCTAGGCCTTTTTCTGGAAGAGCCCGCTGGTGTCCGCCAGGTTCAACACCGACAGGTCCAGCCCGCTGTCGGGATCGCGGTCATGGGCCAGCTTCATCTGCATCGCGATCTTCTTCAGCGTCACCGGTGCGTAATACTTGACGGCACCGGCGCTGATCGAGGCGGGGAAGACAATCACCAGCAGGCTGTATTCATCCACGTTGATTACGAGGATGCTGTTCTTGACCCCCTGCTGGTACACGCTGCTGAAATCGTCCTCGCCGATCAGACCGGCGATCTGCTGGGTGGCGGCAAAGGAGGCGGCGGATAGGGCGGCGAGCGTCACGCTGTCCAGCTCCTCGCAGTCACCGAATTCGGTGATCTGAAAACCCCCGCGGTCAATGACCAGGGCGGCCGTGGCTTCGCTTTTTCTCAACAGCTCCCGCAGGGAGACTTGCATCGCTGCAATGTCTTCCTCGAGCAGCTGAGGCAGGGTGGACATAGGAGATCAGGCGGTTTTGCGGGCCGACTCGTTGATGAACTTGTGCAGCAACATGCGGGTGATCATGTTGAGCGTCTCGAACACGCCCTCGCACTTGTGGGCGCAGGCCTCGAAGGCCGGCACCTGCACCTCGCGGTTGTTCAGCAGGTATTCCATGTAGTCCACCGG
>DNDP01000081.1:0-3730 GCA_003484235.1 Verrucomicrobiales bacterium | reverse complement strand
TCGAGGTTCAGCTTCAACGTCTTCAGGTTGTCCTGCAGGTTTTGGAAGCTCTCCACGTTCTCCTCCATCTTGTCGTACTGCGAATCCGCTACGAAGACGATGCCGTCCACACCCCGCAGCACGAGCTGGCGGGTGGTGTTGTAGACGACCTGCCCGGGTACGGTGTAGAGCTGGAACTTCGTCTTGAAGCCCTTGATCGTCATCGCCTCGATCGGCAGAAAGTCGAAAAAGAGCGTGCGGTCGGAACTGGTCGCCAGCGACACGAGCTTCCCCTTGTTTCCCTGGGCGGTCTGCACATGGGAGTGCACCTGGACGAGATTGGTGGTCTTGCCGCACAGCGCGGGTCCGTAGTAGACCACTTTTACCTGCAGCTCTTTGGTGGCTTGGTTGATGATCGCCATAATGGAAACCCTATATGTTCTGGCGCTTGATATCGGCGACAATCGCCGTTAGTTGAGGCAATGGAAGCGCTTCAGCCTGTTTTCCCATCACCGCAAAGTAAACCTTGCCGGTGCGGAAGATGATCCACGGACAATTGTCCATGACCAGCATCACGCTGCTCAGTTCCCCCAGCTTGAGCTCATTGGAGAACTGCGTGAGACGCCCGAAAATCTGCGGCAGGAACGCGGCAACCGTCTCACCGTGGAGGGGAGCCGGCAGCGCGCTGGCGACGACCAGGCCGTCACTCATGGCGAGCAGCGCTCCAGTCACGCCCTTGAGCTTGGCCGTGCGGGTCACGAGCTCGTTGGGGTTGGCCGCGCTGATGCCCGCGGGCTTCGCAGCGGGTTCCGCGACTGGTCCCGCTTCCGCAACCTCAGCCCGGGCCGCAACGGGAGCGGCCCCAGAATGGTCGGCTGCCGGAGTGGGCGCCGATGCGGGAGCAGCCGGTTCGGCGGGAGCCGGTCCGCCGGAGAACAGATCCGGTATCGATTCCTCGACGTGCGCCTTTCGCTGGCGTCCCTTGGGCTGGCGAAGGGCCAGGAACAGCGGGGCAATCGTCTTGAGCGGGAGCGTGATGTCCGCGTCATCACAGGCGGTGGAAGCCGGAGCTCCGCCGGCAGGCGCGACCCATCCCCGCAGCACCTTCCATTTGAAGACTATCTTGCCCTTTCGCATCGCACGGTCCACCTCGCCGGCGGGCAGAGAAAGCTGCGCTTCTTCCAGATGATACTGCCGCACTTCGTCCAGCACCGGCTGCGGCCAGCTTTCCATCAGGTCCTTGATCGCGATGTTGATGTTGTTCTCGTCAGACTCCACGGGGAGACGCACCACATGCGGCATCGCGGGTGTTGGTGCGGCGACGGGCGCCACCTTGGAGGGAGCGGCCGGTTTGACGGCTGCTGGACCGGCTGGCAGTCCAAAGCTGGCAGGGTTGAATTTGATCTTCGGCGGTTCAGCGGGCTCCACCTCCTGCTCGACCCCTTCGTGCGAAATGGAATCGGCCGTCTTGGACGTCGGCTCCCCCGCTGGCGCCGCCTTGGGAGCGGCAAACAACGACGGTATGCTTTCCAGATCGTCCGGAACGGCCGACTTGCGGCGGGCCGGGGGGGCCGGAGAAGCGCCGGCGGTGGCCGGCATGGAAATGGGCTTGGCCGGCTCGGTCTGCTCGACGGGAGGAGCTGCGGGCTGGGGCTTGGGTTTGGGCGGTGCCGCTGGTGCGGGCGCCGGAGTTGAGGGCGCTGTGGCGGCAGTAGCACCGCCGACAATGGGGTCGCCGATGGACCCAAACAGGCCGGTCACATCCTTTGGCACGTCCATGAGCTGGCGTTGAGTTCTCCGCGGCAGCAGCGCAGGGCTGAGGCGCGAGAGGATGTTGGCCAGCGGGAGATCGATCAGTTTCGCGTCGTGTTCAGGCCCGGCCTTGCAGGAACCGTTCGGGCAGGCTTTTCGCAGGTCTCCAAAGGCCACGCGGACGCGACCGGAACTGAGCTGGGGAAGGATCGCCTGCAAGGGGAACTGGACTTCCACGTTGGCGTGCGATCCAGCCGCAAACAGGTTCTGGAACTCGGGAGCCAACCCGGCCACCACCGTGCCCAGCGGAAGGCTGACGGAATCGGGAAGATTGCCGGAGGCGGGCACTGTGGGCGTTTTGACGGCCGCCGTGGGCGAAAGGGGCGCCGCCGGCAGCGGCGCGGACTTGGCCACGGGAGCGGGGGCGGAAGCGGGTGCAGGCGCCCGGCGTTCGGTGGTCTTGAAGGGGTTGGTTGCGCGTCCTGGTTGGGCCGGAGTTGCGGTTCGCGAGTAGGCCGGCGATACCGACGGCGCCGATGCACGCGTGGAGTGGGTGTCCGACTCGCGCTTAAATATCTTCTTTATCAGGCCAAACATGTTGTTCCTATGGCTAAGTCTGACAAGTTGGACGCCGGCCTCAATGCGCCGGCACCCGCAACGTTGGCAAGGGCAATGGCTCCGAATCGGGCCAAAGACGCACGACTGATTCCCTTCAGGCCTGTCTGGCGGTCAACTTCTCTGCTTTACCGAGGCAACTGCCCGACCGTGCCTGTCAAACGATGGCATGTCGAGTTAACAGATTCCGTGCCCACGCCTCGGAATCGTACCAGTTCAGCGAAATCAGATGTGCCCGCCGCTCCTTGGTGAAGACACCGCACCGAATCGTTCCCCCTTGGCAGATTCCTGCTGGGAATTGGCGGGCAATTCCTTCCTGGCCTGCCCGTTCACCCGGCAGAAGTGTCCCGGAGAGTCCAAGAGGTGTCCCAAGATGGTTCACCCGAACGCGACCCGATCAATCGGGAAGATCGCCTTCCTTGGGTTCCGGCAACCAGAATGAGGCGACAAAGCCGCCCAGATAAACCAGGAACCCGATGCCGGCGGCAGTAAAGGCCAGCTTCGTCGCTGGATCACCCCCCGGCATCCAAGCCTGCGTCGCCAAAGTGCTGGTCACCCACGCAAAAGAGGTTCCAACAAGCCGGCCTCCGATGTTGGCCGCGAAGCTCTCACCTGTCCCCCGCAGATGCAGTGGATACACCCGGGGCAGGTAGTTGCCCCAAAAACTGAACTGGCCGACGGTCAGCAGCCCCACAAGGAACATCCCCACGTAGGTGATGCTCAGGCTGCTCGTTGCCGCCCACGCGAACACCAGCGGCATCAAGATCAAACCGGGCGCCTGAAAAATCCGGATCAGCTTCTGCCGGCTCACGATCCGCACGATCAGGATGGCCAGCAGGACGCGCCCGGCCAGTCCGCCGAACTCCTGCACCTTGGTCACGGAGGCGGCCACTTCCTGTTCCTTCAGCCGCTGTGCCTGAACCGAGGCCCGCGCGGCGACATCCGCAGGTTTGCCGACCGCCGCCTCTTCTCCGGCGATTCTGGCCTGTTCCTCGACCTCCGGCAGACCCGGCACGATGCGCTGGATGTGCTGAATGGCGCCAAAAGCCGCGCCATAGGCCAGCGCGAACATGATGGTGGCCACAATCGTCGCCCGTTTCATTTCCGGCGTGGAAAAGAGGGCAGCGATGCTCGGACGCTTCAACGTGCCTTCAGCCTTCTTCTTCTGCCAGGCGGGCGACTCGGGGAGGAATGGCCGGATGATGATCAGCGGGATCGCCGGGATCAGACCCGAAATCAGCGTGTAACGCCACGGCGCATTTCCGTCATTGATCTCGCCACCAAAGAAATTCAACCAGTCGGGAATTCCCAGCGTCGGCAGATTGAGCGCATAGTTGATCGCCAGTCCATTGGCCACCGCCACCATCAGGCCGCCGACCGAGGA
>DNDP01000413.1:8094-8315 GCA_003484235.1 Verrucomicrobiales bacterium | reverse complement strand
AACATCTTGCGATGCCGCCGGATGATCTCACCCTTTGGGTTGATGACCGGCGAAGTGTTGTAGATCAGATCGCCGTCCTTTTCGAAGAACGATCCGGGGATCAGCCACAGCCCGTGCTTGCGGGCCATGTCGCAGAACTGTTCCACCGCCGGGCCGTCCATCGGCTGGGCGTGGGCGAGCGAGGCCCCGTAGGCGGCCAGTTCGCTGAACACCGCCATCTC
>DNDP01000413.1:7278-7899 GCA_003484235.1 Verrucomicrobiales bacterium | reverse complement strand
ACCCACGGAAACCGGTGCATCAGCACGTCGAGCTTGTGGCGCATGGCGGGCAGATTGTCCTGCCCGTAGCGGACGTTCATCTGGATGCCGGCGACGGGGAAGGGTCTCATACGGTTTTCATGGCCTGACGGATGGAGCGTTCCAAAATGTCCAAACCCTCGTCGAGGGTCTGGTCCGAAATGGTCAGTGGTGCGAGCATCCGCAGCACGTTCCCGTAAAGTCCGCAGCTCAAGACGAGCAGGCCGTTCTTCAGCGCCTGTTGGGTGACCGCCTTGGCCAGTTCCGGCGCGGGCATGCGCTTCTTGCGATCCTTCACCAGCTCGATCGCCAGCATGGCCCCGAGTCCGTGTATGTCGCCGATGCACTTGAAGGCCGGCTTCCTTGCCATGCTCTTGAAACGCCGGGTCAGCTTCCGCCCCATCGCCGCAGCGCGCCCGATCAGCTTTTCCTCCTCGATGATGTCGAGCACCGCCAGGGCCGCCGCGCAGGCCACGGGATTGCCGCCGTAGGTGCCCCCCAGCCCTCCCGGGGCGGGGGCGTCCATGATCTTTGCCTTGCCGATCACGGCCGAGAGCGGGAAGCCGGCTGCCAGGCTCTTGGCCGTCGTGATCAGGTCCGGCA
>DNDP01000413.1:6606-7052 GCA_003484235.1 Verrucomicrobiales bacterium | reverse complement strand
GCCGTCGTGATCAGGTCCGGCACGACGCCGGAGTGCTCGATGCCGAAAAATTTTCCGGTGCGACCGAACCCGGCCTGAATCTCGTCGGCGACAAGGACGATGCCATGGTCGTCGCACAGCTTGCGCAGGTAGCGGAGAAATGCGAACGGGGCGACGTAGAAACCACCTTCACCGAGAACCGGCTCTATCACGATGGCGGCGACGCGGGAGGGGTCGATGTCGGATTTGAACACGTTGTCCAGCGCGTGGATGGATTCCTCGACGGTCATTCCACGGTACTCCGCAGGAAAGGGCACGTGATAGATGTCGCCCGGCATCGGGCCGAAGCCGATCTTGTAGGGAACCACCTTGCCGGTCATCGCCATGGTCAGGAGCGTGCGGCCATGGAAGCCGCCCGTGAACGTGACGACCCCGGGCCTCCCGGTGTGGGCGCGGGCGATCTTGAC
>DNDP01000413.1:6123-6374 GCA_003484235.1 Verrucomicrobiales bacterium | reverse complement strand
CACGGCCTCGGCGCCGGTGCTCAGGAAGATGGTCTTCTTTTTGCCCTTGCCGGGCATGAGCCTGTTCAGCCGCTCGGCCAGCTCAATGTAGGGCTCGTACGGCGTCACCTGAAACGCGAGGTGCTGGTAACCCTCCAGCTGGCACGCGACCGCGGCGCGCACCTTCGGATGCGAGTGACCGACGTTGAGCACGGCAATGCCGCTGGCGAAGTCGATGTAGCGTTTGCCTTCGACATCCCAGATCTCGGCGT
>DNDP01000413.1:5173-5904 GCA_003484235.1 Verrucomicrobiales bacterium | reverse complement strand
GACATCCCAGATCTCGGCGTTCACCGCGCGCTGGGGGAAGATGGGACAGGCGTTGCCGACACCACGCGGCACGGCGGCCGCCCGTCGCTTCAAAAGGGATGGATTCGTGTTCATGTAGTGGATTCTGAAATCTGGTTGAAAACGCTCAGCGGAGGCACACGGTCTTGATGTTCACAAACTCCTTTATGCCGTAGTGCGAGAGTTCGCGGCCGTATCCGCTCTCCTTGATGCCGCCAAAGGGCAGGCGGGGGTCCGACTTGACGAAGTCATTGACGACACAGCAACCGGCCTGCAGTTCCTTGGTCGCGATGCGTTCGCCGCGGGCTGCATCCTGAGTAAAGACGGCTGCCCCCAAACCGAACACTGAATCGTTCGCCACCTTGACGGCTTCCCGCTCGCTCTTCACCGGAATGATGGAGGCCACCGGGCCGAACAGTTCGTCCTGGTAGGCGGCCATGCCTTTCTTCACGTCCGCCAGGACCGTGGGCGGATAGAATGCGCCCGGTCCGTCGGGGATCCGGCCGCCGAGCAGGCAGCGGGCACCCTTCGCAATGCTCGCCTCGACCTGTTCGTGCAGCTCGTCACGCAGATCGTGGCGCGCCATCGGTCCGACCACCGTGTCCTCCTCCAGCGGGTTGCCCATCTTGGCGGCACGCATGCGTTCGACAAACCGTCGCTCGAACTCCTCGCGCCGGGATTCGACCACGATGAACCGCTTCGCGGCGATGCAG
>DNDP01000413.1:4644-5011 GCA_003484235.1 Verrucomicrobiales bacterium | reverse complement strand
GCGGCGATGCAGCTCTGGCCGGAGTTGATCAGCCGGCTGGTCACGCACAGTTCCACCGCCTTCGCGAGATCGGCATCCTCGAGGATCAGGTAGGGATCGCTGCCGCCGAGTTCCAGCACGGACTTCTTCAGGAGCTTGCCCGCCTGCTGGCCAATGGCGCGCCCGGCGCCGGTGCTGCCCGTGAGCGTGACGGCGCGGACGAGCTTGTGCCGCAGGACGGCCTTGGTCTGTTTGCTGTCGATCAGCAGGGTTTGGAAAACGTTCTCCGGAAACCCGGCCTGCTTGAAAACCTCGGCAATCGCCAGCGCGCATCCCGGCACGTTGGAGGCGTGCTTGAGCAGGCCCGCGTTGCCGGCCATCAGTGCCG
>DNDP01000413.1:4059-4368 GCA_003484235.1 Verrucomicrobiales bacterium | reverse complement strand
AGTTGCGGGTGCCGTCGATCGGCACTTCTTCATGGGCGAGAAAACGTTCGGCATGTTCCGCATAATAGTCGCAGACCCACGCGCATTTCTCCGCCTCGCCCCGTCCGGCCTTGACGGGCTTTCCCATCTCCTCGGCCATGAGCCGCGCGTATCGCGGTGCGTTGTCCTTCAACACGTGGGCCGCGGCCTTCATGAGCGTCGCACGTTTGGCGAAGGGCACCTTGCGCCACTTGAGGAAGGCCTTGTTGGCGGCGGACACGGCCCGGCGGGCCTCGCTGTTCTCCAGTTGTGGGTGTTCGCGGATCGTTT
>DNDP01000413.1:0-3904 GCA_003484235.1 Verrucomicrobiales bacterium | reverse complement strand
TGGGTGTTCGCGGATCGTTTCTCCAGTCGCGGGATTGATCGATTTAATGCTCATAAGAAAGTCATTGTTGTCCGGCGGACGCGGAGTGATCGGTCGAAGGGCGATCAGCGTGATGCTCAAGAATGAGGAAGGTCCGCTGGTGTTCAGATACTAGCCCACGTGAGCGGGTGCCACCAAGCCAAAATCCGGTGCCCAGCAGCGTCAGCACCGAAAGGATGATCACTTCGCGCGGCCACGACAGGGCGGCCGGGCTGCCCGGCCACACCATCACCAGAAGCAAAAGCAACGCGCTGGCGGCCGCCACCAGCGGCACGGTCGCGCCGCCGGGGATGCGGTAGGGCCGATGGAGCTGCGGATGCGTCCGTCGCAGGCGCAGCACGGACAGGGCAACTCCGAGAAAGGCAATGCCGATGCAGAAGGAACCCGCGTTGACAAACGACAGCAGCGCCTGGCGCCCAAGGAATGGCGACATCAGAGTCAACAACCCGGTCAGCAGGACGGCCCGGTGCGGCGTGCCGTGCCTGGGATGGGCCTCGCCGAAGGCGGCGGAGATCATGCGGCCGCGACCCAGTGAAAACAGGACGCGTGAACCTGCGAGAAAGAATCCGTTCCAGCTGGTGAACAGGCCAAGCAGCGCGGCGACGAGGACGAGATTCACCATCGTCCTGCTGCTGAATGCGGACTCGAACGCCCGGGCCGCTGGCAGGTCGGTGTTGACGATCGTTTCCCACGGTACGATCCGACCCACGCTGACGATCAGCACGATGTAGAACAGCGTGGCGGCGATGATCGAACCGACGATCAGCCGGGCAAACCTGCGCGGTGCCATGGTGGAATCGGCCTCTTCCGCTCCCTGTGGAATCGTGTCGAATCCGACAAACCAGAAGGGAACCGTCACCAGCACCAGCAGGATTCCGCTCAGAATCGGCCCGATGCCTTCCGTGCCGCTTGAGGAGAAGGCGGGTGAAAAATTTTCCCAGCTGCCTCCGAACAGCCCCGATCCAATGAAGATGAAGGTGATCGCGACGAAACCGAGCACCAGCCAGCGCTGCACCCTGGCGGCGGTCTCGATGCCCCGGTAATGCAGCCACGTGATGAGTGCCGTGAAGACCGCGCCGAGCAGCAGGTGGGATCCGTAGACGACATCGCCGGCCACCTCGTAGAGCGGCCACCAGTTGGAGTCGGGGAACAGATAGCCGAGCACCTTGCCGATTGAGATCGCCTCAAACCCCGAGATGGCGATGTAGCCGAATGCAAGGAACCAGCCGACGACGAAAGACTTGAAGGTGCCGAATGCCAGATACGAGTAGGCCACCTCGCCTCCCGCCACCGGCAGCATGGGCGTGGTCTCGGCGTAGCACAGGCCGATGCAGAGCATCATCACTCCGCCGATGCCGAATGCGATGATCGCCCCCAGCGGACCCGCCTGCGTGAACCAGCCACCCAGTGCCGTAACCCAGCCGACGCCGATCATGGAGCCGAAGGCCAGCGCGAAGAATTCGAATTGGGACAACGACCGGCGCAGTGCAGGCCGGTCGCCGTCCGGGATTGCAGGGCGTCCAGCCGCTGCTTTTGAAAAGGATGTCACCAACACCCATTAAACCAGAAAACGCTCCTTTGGACCAAGGCGATTTCCGTGCCCTCAGTTTCGCACGTTCGTGCGGACGTCTGTGACGGCCGTCAAATCAGTCTGTGCGAACCTGGCGGAAACGGTCGATGGCCGGCGCTGTTCCCGCGGGTCATTGGCATGCAGACGAGTGCTCGAGGCAGTGGCGGTCCGTCGGATTCCAAACAAGACAAAGGGGAAGCATGGACCGGCTCCAGGGTGCGGGCAGCGTCTCATGTTCGAGCCGGTAGCGGCGACGCCCGGATTCTGCATGGGTCCATTCGAAGAGAGGGACTCCGACAAGCGACGGAACGGTTGCAGATTCATTGTCGGGGGGACGGCGCGCCGTCCAGCTACCGCTGTCGCCATCGTCGGTCCTGCGCCATGAGCCGCCGGCCAGGCCGTTGGTCACGCCACCACCGATCTCGAAACGGTCGTTGATGTAATCGACCTTCAGCTCGATTCGGTTGGTCCGCCAGACACCCTCGGTGACGTAGGCAAACCGGTAATCGGTGTTCTGATCGAACCGTCCGGCCAGTTTCTCTCCCTCCACCGCAAGCTCCCAGCCCAGTTCGCTGACGCTGCCCTCGCGATGGGTTGCCACGACCCGCCATCTCCCGGCAATCCGGGTGGCATTGGTGTCGTGCCCGGGGGCGAGCGCGAAGAAGAGCGGCTCAATGAAGTTCTCGCGCCCCCGAGGTGGCAGGCGGCCGAGCTGATAGACACCACGCCGCTCGAACGCGTAGACCGGCACCAGACCGGTGGGCCATTCCCGCGCGGTGACGGCGTGGAACGCGATGGTGGCCGGAGTCCCCGAATCATCGCGGCTGAACGTCGAGTACTCCTCCACTTCGTCCGCGGTGGTTTCGCGCAGGATGGGCGTCAGTAGGCCGTCCGCCCCAGTGGCCACGGACGCGGAGGAGGGCAGGAGGAACGTTGCCGCCAGACAGCGTCCGACCATGAGGAACTTTGCGTTCAAACGCGGACAGGCTAGCCAGCCCCGGTCGCGATCGCACGCGCGAAGATGAGCTTCATGCTGGTGCCCGGGCAGGCCACCGGCAATCGGGTGCCGGGTACGGGCCCAATCAATTCCTCCGCGGGATCAGCTGGTGCCCATTACCGGCTCGGGCGCGATGCTCGTCTGGGCCGGGGCCGGTTTTTTGATCGGCTTGCCGACGTCCAGCTTGAAGAGTTGCGCGGCGTTCTGCCAGTAGATCATCTCCTCGCGGTCGGGCGGGAGACCCAGCTCGTCCACGAACTTGATGTAGGTCCGCATCCGGCAGATGGGCCAGTCGGTGCCGTAGAGCAGGTAGCGGGGTTCGCCGGCGTAGAGGATCATGTCCTTGACCTGCTGGAGCATGAACTTCTTGAAGCGCGACTTGAAGTCGCCCAGCACCAGACCGGAGATGTCGGCATAGACGTTCTTGTTCTTGTAGACGATCTCCATGCAGTCGCGGATCCACGGGTTGCCGATGTGGCAGATCACGATCTTCATGCCCGGGTTGTCCACGGCCACGTCGTCGATGTTCAGCGGGTGCGAGAAGCGGAGCTTGCCCTTCGGGTTGTAGGTGTCGCCGGTGTGAAACATCACCGGCACGTCGAACTCCTGCGCCAGGTCGTAAATGATCTGGCAGCGGGGATCGTAGGGATAGAACGGCTCGTAGCCCGGGTAGAGCTTGATGCCCTTGACCAGCCCGTCCTGCAGGAACTCGCTCAGTTCGCGCAGGTCGCGCTCCTTGAAGTTCAGAAAGCTCAGGCCCGCCACCACGTCCATGTTCTTCAGGTCGCGCGTGGCGTTGACCACGTCGCGCGTCGAGGGACGGTGCTCGTTGACCTTGTAGGAAGTGAGGATGAGGACGTGATCGACCTTGTTGTAGGCCATCGATTTCTGCAGCTCGGCCAGGTTCTCCTCCAGCGGCACGATCTTCGTCTCGTCGTAGTTGTTGAGGTGGGTATGGACGTCAATGATCATAAGCGAGGTCAAATCCGTAGAACTCCTGTTCCCGGATTTCCTCCACCATAGGGAAAAATCGCCCGGGGGTCAAAATCCGATCCCAACTAAACCCCGACCGCTGCCGCTTGGGAAAAAGGCGCCAGCGGTTACCGACTGGATTCAGAAACCGCCGCCCGGCCCTTCAGGGCGGCCCGGGTGGGATTACTTCCACGCAATCGCGGCGCTGGCCGGACCCGCGAGATGGACCACGTCCACCTTATTGAAGCCCGCCTCGGTGCACCACTTCCGGTAATCCGCCCCCGAGAAGTCAAATGCGTCCCCAAACTCGATCAGCATGTTCAGCG
>DNDP01000260.1:7010-7242 GCA_003484235.1 Verrucomicrobiales bacterium | reverse complement strand
TCGACAAGGCGACGGGCGAGATGAAATGGCAGGTGCCGCGCAATTACAGCGTGCCGACCGAGAACGACAACGGTTACGCGACGCCGGTCTTTTTTGAGCAGGACGGGACCAGGGCGTTCCTTCTCTGGGGTGCCGACCACCTTACCGCCCACTCCGCGGCCGACGGCAAACTTCTCTGGTCGGCAGGCGGTTTCAACCCGGAAGGCACCGGCTACTGGCCGGCGATCTCCAC
>DNDP01000260.1:6417-6774 GCA_003484235.1 Verrucomicrobiales bacterium | reverse complement strand
GCTACTGGCCGGCGATCTCCACCCCGGTCGTGATCGGGGATCGCGTGATCGTGCCCGTTGGACGTGACGATCGTCGTGGTCAGTCCCGCATCCACGCGGTGAAATTGGGCGGCAACGGTGACGTGACCGGCACCCATCGCGCATGGGAGCGCAATGACATTGGCGTCTTTGTCCCGGCGCTGGCCGTCCATGACGGGAAGGTGATTCTGCTGCGCAACCGTGGCGAGATCGTGTGCCTCGATCCCAAGTCGGGCGACACCGTCTGGTCTGGAGCACTGCCGGAAGGACGTTCCAGCTACTATGCGTCGCCTTTGATTGTGAACGACGTGCTTTACGCCGCCCGCGAGGACGGCGTGG
>DNDP01000260.1:5903-6266 GCA_003484235.1 Verrucomicrobiales bacterium | reverse complement strand
GCCGCCCGCGAGGACGGCGTGGTGTTCACGGCGAGGGTGGGGGAAACCTTCGAACTGATCGGCGAGCAACCCATGGGGGAACGGATCATCGCCTCGCCGGTGCCGGCCGGAAAGTTTCTGCTGGTTCGCGGCGATGATCACTTGTTCGGCATTGCCGGCAAGTGACGGAGCTTCCGGCACGCCTTTTACTGGCTATGGTGGGATTCAGAGCTCAAGCGTCATGAACACGCTGTTCCGATCCGGTCGGTAGGCGGCAAACGGTTCGCAGGGCTGGAAGCCGAACTTCGCGTAGAGACGACGCGCCCGATCGAAGGCCGGCATAGCGCCCGTCTCCAAACTCAGGCGCCGGAAACCGCGACGGCG
>DNDP01000260.1:4283-5686 GCA_003484235.1 Verrucomicrobiales bacterium | reverse complement strand
GGCGCCGGAAACCGCGACGGCGCACTTCGGCGATCACGTGTTCGAGCAGACGCCCCGCGATGCCCCGGCGCTGGTGCGCGACCGCGGTGCGCATCGACTTGATCTCCGCATGACCGTCGTCGAGGCGCTTGAGGGCCGCGCAACCGACGAGCGAGCCGTTTTCCCACGCGGTCCAGAAAACGACCGCAGGATGGCGCAGTCCTTCGAGATCAAGTGCGTGGCGGCTTTCCGGAGGCGAGTATTGGGCCATCTCGTCCAGGTGTTCGCGCAACAACGCGGCGACTTCGGGCCCGCGAAGATCATCGATGCGAATTTCGAGAACGGGTGACGTGGATTCGGGCGGCATGGCGTTGGAGGAGTCTGGCTCTCGCAGTTCAACTCTTCGGTCGCGCGACACCGAAATGGTGCAGCACGTTTCGCAGCAGCTTCTGCAGCGTCTTGTCCTCCAGCAGTGCCCAGCCGCTGCCGATCGAGCCGGCGTTGAAGACACGGCCGCCTTCCGGACGCTCCCAGTAGATCATTTCGCCGCCCTGATCGGTCTTGGGCTTGATCGGGTTGAACCAGTAGTCAAAAGCCGCGCCGCCTTCCTTCCACGGAATGATCCCGTTGGCGAGCCGGATCATGCCGGCCGGATCGGCGGGAACGCTCTGTCCGGGAGGTGAAGGCTTCTCCTGCAAGGCGGCCAGCGTCGAGAGACGCACGTCGAATTCGTGTCCGTTCGCCAGCGGCGTCACGTCGTCCTTGCCGGTCCAGCCGAACTTGTCGCCGGGCCTCAACCCGACCTTTTCGGGTTCATTGAAGAGAAAATGATCGGTCAACTCCGCGACGTAGGGGCCGAAGTTCTTCGGGTTGCCCTGGTTGTTCCAGCCGAGCGTCGTCAGGCCGATCAGTTTCCAGCCGGGCATGCCGCATTCGTTCGTGAGGCCGCCGCGTTGGCCGTCGTGGCTGTGCCAGGATTCTCCGCGACGCTCTGCCGGCACCTGTTCGCCCGGAGCATCGACTTTGCGACATTCGATGACCGTGCCGTCGTCGCTGAAACTGACCCGCCAGAACAAAGAATTTCCGGAGAGCACGATCGCGTTGCCGCCCCTTGCGAGATGGCGCTCCAAACCGCGATACATCTCAAACGACCAGTACTCGCTGTGCCCGTTGATGACGAAGGCGTCGTAGCCGCGGAGTTGATTGGGATCGCGATGGAGATCGTGATCGGTGATGACGTCGAAGTCGTAGCCTTCCTTCGCCAGCCAGACGTGGACGAAACGCTCGGCGCGCATCAGGTGGCTGTAGAGCGTCGGACCGCCGTAGAGAATGTGCGGACCGGCGGCGGGCCAGGGGAGGCGCGTGCCCATCTGGTAGGTGCCCTGACCGGCCGCGTGGTTGCGATAGAAGTTGTAGGCGGGCGG
>DNDP01000260.1:0-4069 GCA_003484235.1 Verrucomicrobiales bacterium | reverse complement strand
ATGAACGTGACGTACTGGACGTGGAGTTCGTCGCCCTCCATGAAACGCAGCCGGCCGACGTGGATGCCGGGTTTGGTATCGCCGGGCACGCGCCAGCGATGTGTCACGTCCCAGCCGCAATCGTAGAGATCGTCCGAAGCGAAGCGCAGTCCGTGGCCGCGCTTCGGATCGGTCGCAGGGTCGTAGTCGCCGAACCGCGCGACCTCGGGATCGAAGCTCGGGCCGCCAATCATCCAGGTCGCATGATTGACGATGCGGCCGTGCCGGCGATTCCCGGAGACATCGCGAATGCGGTCGCCGCGCTCCTCGGTCAACGGCCAGCACCCGAGAACGCCATCACCGGTCGCGGGCTCCAGGCCTCGCTGGGCAAAGCGCCTTGCAATCTCCGTGGCGGTAAGCGCGCGCGAATAGAGCACCGGCATGGCGATGTCGCCATCGAAGAGATCGTCGGTGCGCCCCTCGGTGCCTCCGGCGCCGAGCCGGAGCGGAGCATTCCACGATTGCCCGCCGGACTCGGCGTAGGCGGTGCCGCTGGCGACCTGTTTTCCGTCGAGCCAGATCGCGGTCCTCGCTCCCGCACGGGTCAGCACGATGTGATGCCAGCGGAGTTTGCTGAGCTGGCCGGCGGCTCCGGCGTTGAGCGGCCAGCGGTTGTCGAACTTTCCGCCGTCGCCCAGGTAGAACGCAACGTGCCCCTCCGGGCTGATCGCCAGCGCGAAATCGCAGTTCACCGGATAGTTCATCTGACAGACGACATCCTGCCAACGGCCGAAGGCAAACGGCCGCAGCCAGCATTCGACCGTGAACTCCTCCGGCGCACGGTCCATGCCGCGCTCGAGCGTCACGCACGAACCCGGATGAATCGGTTGCACGCGGTGCGGCTGGCGGGCGAACTGGTGAAGGATCTTGTCCTTGTTGGTGCTGTCCGGGTCTTCACCAAGCTGGATGATCGCGAAATCGTAGGGCCGGTCCGCGCTCACGCAGAATTCCAGCGTGCCGCCGGCCGCGACGCTCTCGCTCAACGCGTAGGCATGCACGCCGGGCACACGCTGCTCACGGTGGGGAACGGTCCGGTGGCGGTTGGCGGCCATCAAGCCGGGCGTCAGCGCAACGGCACTCGCGCCGACGGCCGCCTGCTGCAGAAACCTTCTGCGGTTCGAGGGAGACATGGCGAAACGCTAGGTGGAATGCCCCGCAGCGGCAAGCGCGCTTGCGGTGTGGGGTGCGATCGCAAGTGGCGGTCAGGGAACGTCCCGGGGAGCGCGGGCGCCCTCGCCCGCAATGTCCCGCGCCCTCGCGGGACACACGTGGCGTGATCGAGCACCCGATCCTTGTCAGCCCGGATCACGCGCCTGATCCCACCGACGAGGGCGCCGTGGGTGCGCCCGAGGCGGGCGCGCTCCCCGGGACCATTCCGCCGGCCTCGCCATCTCCCGGTAACTTGCGTGGCCGCCACTTCTGATCGCACCCTGCGGGTTGCGGCAACTCTACCAATCCACCACCGAGCCGTCCTTGAAGTAGGTTTCGCGGTTGCGCCAGTCGTGGTCGATCTTGTCCGCGAGTTGGTGCTCGTCGATCTCGATGCCCAGACCCGGTCCTTCGGGCAGCGCCACGTGACCGTCCTCCACCGTGAACGGATTTTTCAAATAGCCTTCGCCGAGATTGACCTGTTCCTGGCAGAGGAAATTCGGGATGGACGCCGCGAGCTGCAAACCGGACGCGAGCGAGATCGGGCCGAGCGGATTATGCGGCGCCATCGCCGCGTAATAGGCCTCCGCCATGCCGGCGATGAGCCGCGTCTCCATGATGCCGCCGGCGTGACACAGGTCCGGCTGCAGGATGGTCGCCGCGCGCTTCTCCAGCACTTCGCGAAACGCCCATTTGGTGAACAGTCGCTCGCCCGTCGCGATCGGCAGATGCGTGCCGCGCGCGATCTCTGCCATGCCGTCCACATCCTGGCACTGGATCGGTTCCTCGATGAACATCGGCTGATACGGCTCCAGCGCCTTTATGAGCAGCTTGGCGTTCTGCGGGCTGATCGCACCGTGGAAGTCGATCCCGATGTCCACGTCATCGCCACCCGCCTCACGCAACGCGGCAAAGGCGTCCGCCGCGTCGTCGATGAACTTTTTCGAGGCAACCACGCCCGACTCGATGTTGTCCTTCACGCCGGTCTTGAACGCCGTGAACCCTTCGGCCTTCCGCTCCTTCAGCCGCTCCGGCCGGTTGCCGACGTGGGCGTAAACGCGGATGCGATCCCGCGTCGGACCGCCGAGCAGTTCATACACGGGCACACCCATGAATTTGCCCTTGATGTCCCACAACGCCTGTTCGATGCCGCTCAAGGCGCTCGTCAGGATCGGGCCGCCGCGATAGAAGGCGTGCCGGTAGATCGCCTGCCAGTGGTGGACAACGTTGCGCGGATCCTTGCCGATCAGGTAGGGCGCGATCTCGTCCACCGCAGCGGCGCAGGTCTTCGCCCGACCTTCGGTGATCGGTTCACCCCAGCCGGTGATGCCTTCATCGGTGTGGACTTTGAGGAACAGCCAGCGCGGTTTGACGAGCATCGTTTCCAGCTTCGTGATGCGGAGCTTCGTCTTGAGCCGCAAAGGCCGGCCTTCTTTGTCGCGCTCGCCGCCGGCATAGGCCTCGAGGTCTGGCTTGGGTTCGGCGGCACGGGCGAGCGGGGCGGCTGCGGCAAAACCGACGGAAGCAAACGCGGCTTTCAGAAAACGTCGGCGCGAAGTGGCGTGAGCGGCGGGAGGGAGGGAGGAAATGGTTTTCATGGCTGTGCAATCGGATGAACTGGGAATGCAGAGGTTGTAGGCCAAAGCATCCGGCCGGGCAAAGGGAAAGGCGTGAACCGGGAACGTTTCTGCGGCCCTCTTGCCGAGGTGCCGGTTTGCCGGCTGGTTCGACCTCCGCATTGCCACCGGTGGCCCGGGCCTCTAGCCTTCCGCGCAACGGCCATGAGCAATCCCTCCCACTTCTTCAGCTGCGACTGGGGGACCACGACGTTCAGGCTGCGGCTCGTTGAGATGGATTCACTCCGGGTTGCCGCTGAGAGGGAATCGACGCAGGGCGCCCGTGAATTGACTGCGGGCCTTCCCGCTGGGGCGGGCGCCATCGACCGTGCGCGGGTATTTGAACGCACATTGGTCGAGCACGTTCTTGCCATGCCAATGGCGGAGTCGGTGATCGCTGCGGGCGCGCAGGTGATCGTCTCTGGCATGGCGTCGTCGAGCATCGGCTGGCGGGAGCTGCCCTACGCACCGCTGCCGTTTGCGGTGGACGGCTCGCAGACGCGCGCGGAACGGCTGACGATTGTCTTTGCCAATCGCCAGTTGCCGGTGCTCCTGGTTTCCGGCGTCGCCAGCGATTCCGAAATGATGCGCGGCGAGGAAACCCAGGTGATCGGACTGCTGGCGGCCGCGGACCGGGAACACGTCGCCCAAAATGGCCTGATGATCCTCCCCGGCACCCACTCGAAACATGTACGCGTCCGGCAGGGGGCGATTGCCGGGTTGCGAACGTTCATGACCGGCGAACTCTACGACGTCCTGTGCCGCCACAGCGTGCTGCGCTTCACGACCGACGCCGGGGCTGACGCGTTCGACGCGGAGGCGTTCATCGAAGGCGTGCGAGCCGCGAAGGCAACCGGCCTGGCTGGATCGCTGTTTCAGGTGCGCACCCGGGGCGTGCTCCGGGGCATTGCGGCCACTGCCAATCGGAGCTTCCTCGGCGGACTGTTGATCGGCGCGGAACTGAATGAAGTGGTAGCCGACGAAACGTTCCCAGTCCTGCTGGCTGCTGCCGGTCCAGTTGCGAGCAGCTACCAGCTCGCGGCTGAGGAACTGGGTCTGAATCGGCGGCTTGAACTGGTCGGCGCGGACGAACTGAAGGGCGCCGTGATTGCCGGCCATCGTCAACTGCTGGAGCGATGGCAATGAATGCGGGCAAGAGCAACTATGCCGGATCGAAGAGCCGCGCTCTCCGCCAGGCCATGGAGTGCGCCGGCAGAGCTGAGCGGCGACGGCGCTTTGGAGGGCGCTGGGCGTCTCGGTTGCCG
>DNDP01000261.1:616-11778 GCA_003484235.1 Verrucomicrobiales bacterium | reverse complement strand
GCGGAACGCGGCAGGTTGTCCACCACCGCCATTTCTCCGAACAGGGCGCCGGGGCCTTCCCGGGAAAACACCTTCCGCTCGCCCTGGCTGCCGACCACGACCGAGATTTCGACCTTTCCCGATTTGACCACGTAGATCCCATCGCCCGTTTCACCCTGTTGAAAGATGCTCTGTCCGGTGGTGTAGGAGCGTTCCTCCGTCGCCTGTTTGACGGGCTCCAGTTCGGCCGGGGTCAACTCGGCAAACACGCTGCTGGATTCCAAGGGGATCACGCGCCCGACGGTAGCGCGGATTCGGGCGACCGCACAAGAGTCCGGCACGATCACCTGCGAACGGTGATGCAATCAGGGGTTCATGCGGATGCGGTAGTAGCGGCTGCCGCCGGGAGCAGCGGTGTTCCAGATGGCGTTTGTCCCACCCACGAGAAGATCGGTCGCGTTTGTTGACCAGGTGACGAGATCGGATGACGACTCGACGTTGTAGCGCCTCCCGGGCTTTGAATCCCAGCGAAGCGAAAGAAGATCGCCGCTGAGCTCGATCCGGGTGACTCGGAACGACTGGGGGTAGGGATTCCCGAACACCATCAAGACCGGAAGATGATCGGATGCCGTGCGATCGTCATTGGTCAGCAATCCCGGCGGCAACGGATGCAGGTTGCCCGTGCGGAAAATCTGGCTGGTGATGATGTTCGAGTGCAGCTGACCGTTCGGGAGGACATAGTCGAGGCGGGACTGCAGGCTGGTCCTGATGGAGAATGTCCGCTCACTTCCGGTGCTGGGATTTCGTGGCGTCGCAAGATGGAGGCCGACTGCCGGATGGGTCAGCTTGGCGACCACGCCGGCACCGGACGCGGCGTGGACGACATGGTCCTCATTGAAGTCGCCGGTGAGTACGAACGGCTGGTTTGTCCAGCTCGGGTAGAACACATGAACCACGAAATTTGAAATGGCCAGCGCCTCTGCGGAGCGACGAGCCACGGAGTCCGCGTCGAACATCGACTTCAGGTGGGTGGTGAACACATGGAGGGGCTGTGGCCATCCGGGCACGGCGATCTCAGCCTCGAACAGGTCCCGTGTAAAACGGCCGTCGTATCCGAAGGCGTTCAAGAGTTCTCCATCCAGCCATTTTTGCTGGCGATTGATCGGAAACCGGCTGGCGATCACGCTGCGGATGCTGCCATCGGTGCCGCTGGCCCGGGCCAGCTCGTGTTGCGGGAGGTACGCCTTGATGAAATTGGTCATCTCGGAGACGTGCGGATGGGGAATTTCCTGAAGAGTGACGATGTCCGGTTGGAGATGGCGCACGATCCGGCCGATGGCCTGCACCTGTGCGGAATTGGTGGTCCAGTCGTTCGCCCCGTTGCCCGCAACGTTCCAGCTCAGCAGGGTAATCTGGTCGGGCCACGCCCGCAGAGGAAGCACCGCGAGAAGCACGAGCCATCGAAGGATCATCCGAAAATGGAAGCCGATTCAGGGTTTGAAACGCAAGCCGTGGATTCCCGTTCCCTTGGCCCGCTGGCAGCACGGGAGGCCGACGGATTGGTCGTCATTGATGTTCAGAGGTTTAAGTCTCGCCGTTTGCTACTGCCGAATGCCGTCCCTAGTGTGTTGCCCGCCCATGTTCTCCGGATCTTGCCCGTGGCTCCCGCCTTTCTCTGCCACAGAGTGTTCCGGACGCTGAAAGGTGAACACAAAGCTGCCAGTTCACGACCGCCTAGCCCGGTGGTGCCTCGCATTCACTGGATGCTGGGTGCTGGCATTTAATTCGGCTCTTCCCGCGGCGGAGGAGAGTTCCGGGAACTCCACTTCACCCACACCCGTGCCCATCCGATCCGTTCTGTCAGACGCCGACGACGATTTCGTCCCCGACCGGCTGGGCGAATTGGTGGTGGTTCAGGGGGTCTTGACGTCCGATCCCATTGTGATGGCCCGCAACGCGGCGCTGGCAAATCTTCAGGACGAGACCGGAGGCATTCTGCTGTTCACCCGGGCCCCGGCCCGGCTGCGCGACCGCGTCAAACTGGGAGACGAAGTGCGGGTGACCGGAGTGGTCGAGCAGTTTCAGGGCGCCGAGCAGCTCAATGTCAAAGAGGTGGAGTATCTCCGCGATGGTGTGTTGCCCGATCCGCGAGAAGTCACCGCAGCCCAGGTGAATGGAGAGGAGTTCGCCGGGCAGCTGGTGAGACTTCGGGGCAGGCTCCGGCTCTTGGAACGGCCCGACGAGGACGGCGCGCGCGCGGAACTGACCGACCGGACCGGCATGGTGGGGGTTTTTGTCCCGACGCGATTCTATGAGGATCCGGGCTTTCTGGGAGAGCTTCCCAATCTCCACGAGGCGGAGATCGTCGGCGTGGCCGGGCAGAAGGACAGTGAACCCCCGTACAATGGAGGCTACCGGCTGGTGCCCCGGACGACGGCGGATTTTGTCTTCATCCCTGCGCCGCCTTACCGCGAGATTCTGGTGACGGTCTCCGTGGGGCTGCTGCTGCTTTCGTCCCTTGTATTGCTTTCCAGCAAGAAGGCCAACGACCGCGCCCACCGGGAAATGAAGGCGCTGACCGAATCACTGCGAAACTCGGAAGCCCGTTTGCGTGAAAACCAGGCGCGTCTGGAGCTCCTGACCACGCAGGTTCCTGCGATCGTCTGGTCGGTGGACCGGAATCTCCGGTTCACCTCCTCGATCGGCGCCGGCCTCAAGGCCATCAACCTCAAGCAGGACGAGGTCGTCGGCATGACCCTCTTTGAGTATTTCCAGACCGACGATGTGAATTGCGGTCCCGTGGCGGCCCATCGCAGGGCCATTGCGGGCAGCTCCGCAACATTTGAGTCACGCTGGGCCGGGCGCAGCTACGAATGTCACATCGACCCGCTTCGCTCCGCTGACGGGAGAATCGTCGGCGCGATCGGTCTGGCCTTGGACACCACCGAACGGATCAAAACCGAAACCGCCCTCGAGGAGCAGGCCACGGCCCTGCGGCATGCCCAGAAGATGGAGGCGGTCGGCCGGCTCGCCGGTGGCGTGGCGCATGACTTCAACAATCTGGTCACCGTCATCAAGGGCTATTGCGACCTCATCGCGCTGAAGATCGATCCCCAGCACGAGCTGCAGGACTGGTTCGAGGAGATCAAGAATTCGGCAAACCGCGCCGCCTCGCTCACGAGCCAGCTGCTGGCGTTCAGTCGCAAGCAGGTCCTCGAGCCGCGGGTGCTGGATCTCAACGAGGTTCTGGCCGACATGAACCGGCTCCTGCGACGGATCATCGGCGAACACATCGAACTGGTTTCGAAGCTGTCACCCGATCTTGGCCGCGTGAAAGTGGACAAGAGCCAGATCGAGCAGGTCATCATGAATCTCGCCGTCAACGCGTATGATGCGATGCCCCGCGGCGGACAGCTGCAGCTCGAAACGGCCAACTGCACCTTGAGGGGAGACGAATCCGGCGCCCTGGGGCAGCTCCCGCCGGGTGAGTATGCCATGATTTCGTTCAGCGACACCGGCGAAGGCATGTCACCCGAGGTGCTCTCCCGGGTATTCGAACCCTTTTTCACGACCAAGGAGGTCGGGCGCGGCACCGGCCTGGGACTGGCCACAGTCTACGGCATTGTCACCCAGAGCGGCGGAACGATCGACGTGAGCAGCAAACCGGGAGAGGGCACCACGTTCCGCATCTTTCTGCCGGTGGTGAAGGAGGAGGTGACCCGGGCGACGCCGATGGCGGGCGGAGCCCGCGACACAAGGGGAACCGAGACTGTGTTGGTCACCGAGGACGAGGAGGCTGTGCGGGCGCTGATCCGCCAGACGCTGGTGGCCAAAGGCTATCGCGTGCTGGAAGCGTCCAACGGCGCCACCGCGGTGCGGCTCAGCCGGGAACACGAGGGGACGATTGATCTGCTGGTTACCGATGTGGTGATGCCGAGAATGAGCGGCTTCAAACTGGCGCAGGCCATCCGCAATGACCGCCCGGACATCAAGGTGCTCTATGTGTCCGGCTACGCCTATTCCGGACGGCACGAAGGGGAGTCGATCACTCCCGAAACTTTTCTTGCCAAGCCGTTCAGCCCGGAAATGCTCGCTCTGAAGGTCCGGAAAGTCCTCTCCGAGAGCTCAGCCATCCGCGTCGATTGATTGGAGAAGGTCACGACCGTGACTCAGCGCGCCATATGGCCGTCCTCCTGCCTTCCCGCTCCCGACCCGCGCAAGGACGGCATCTAGGCCCGAATCCAGCGCCGGGCCTTCATCTCAAATCTCGGCAAGGTGCCGCTGGCCGCCACCGTTACCGGCACGCGCAGTGAAAGGCGTTCCTGCAACAATGTCGCCAGCCGCCGCCGCGTGGCCTCCGCCTCTTCGACGGCCTCGATCTGGAGCTCAATCTCCGTCAACGAGCGCTCCGTGGTGATCTTCACCTGATATTCGGCGATGCCGCCGCACTCACGCACGATCTGCTCGACGGCCGTCGGATACACGTTCACGCCGCGGACCAGCAGCATGTCGTCGGTCCGTCCCAGGATGCCGCCGTCGAGGCACAGATCCACCTCGCCGTCGGGATTTGCAGCGGCGGCCAGGGCGCGGACGAGATCGCCGGTGCGGTAGCGGATCAACGGCGATCCAACGCGGCCGAGCGTGGTCAAGACCAGTTCCCCGACCGTGCCCTCCGTAACCGCGGCGCCGGTTGCCGGATTGATGATTTCCGCCAGATAGGCGCCACCATGGATTCGCAGCACGCCGGGACGGGAATAGCATTCGTGTGTGACGGGGCCCACCTCGGTCATGCCATGATGATCGAACACGCGCGCTCCGTTCCATGCCATGCTGATCGCCTGTCGCGTGGCCGGCACGCTGCCGCCCGGCTCACCGGCGACGATGATCAGCCGAATGCGGCTTGCTCCCAAATCCACCGCCTGTTCCCTCGCCACCTCGGCAAGACGCAGCGCGTACGTCGGGGTGCAGCACAGGACCGTGGCCTGATTGTTGAGGATGCCTTCCAGCCGGGCCTTGCTGCTCAGCCCGCCCCCCGGCAGGCAAAGGCAGCCCACGCGGAGGCCCGCTTCAAAGGCTGTCCAGAAACCCAGGAACGGTCCAAAGGAGAAGGCGAAGTAGATCCGGTCGGCGGCGGCTACCCGAGCCGCCCGATAGACCTCGCACCAGCTGTCGAGCAGTCCGGACCAGCTTTCCGGCGTGTCGAGCCAGCGCAGGGGCCGGCCGGTGCTTCCGCTGGTCTGATGACAGCGCGTGTAGTGCTCGATCGGGAAGGTGAGGTTGGAGCCGTACGGTGGATGTTTTTCGTGATCCGCGGCCAGCTCAGCCTTGGTGGTGAATGGCACGCGGGCAAAAAACTCCTTCAACGACGTGATCGAAGCCAGCGCCTTCCGATCCGGGAGCTTGGCCTGGTAGAACGGGTTGGTGGCCGTGACTGCGACGAGCAGTTCCCGCAGCTTTGACAACTGATGGGCCTCAAGCGCCGATCGATCAGGGAAGCGGTCGGCCATCGCCTCGGGACGTTATGCGCCGGGTTGTGAGGGGGAAGGCGCGGTTATGGTATGCGGTTTGATTGGTGCACCGGTATTGGATGGTGCGAACCGCGCCACCATGAACGCACCGGCCGCTGCGAGCACGCAACCGACCAGAAAAGGCACCGGCAGGGAGCGGAATCCGCCCTGCGGAGGATGGAGCAGCATCGCGGTGATGGTGTTGATCACCGGAGCGCCCGCGAAGACGATGGGCATCACGGCCGCCGCGGCGGCGCCCTTGTAGATCGGCGCCGCAGCACCCAGTGCCAGCACGAGGGTAAAGGCGCCGGCCGCTCCGGCCGCTCCGGCGACGAAGCTCCAGCTCACGCCCTGATTGGTGAAGCTCCAGTTGGATCCCCGCAGTTTGAGCAGCACCGCCGAGACGATGCCGATGATGGCGTAGGCGATGCAGACGAAAAGAAATGCCTTCAATCCCGCGTGTGGAGTTTCCGGACCCATCGGCATGTGACCCCGGCCCTTGTGGAGGATGACGCCATAGACGCCCCAGGCAACGACGGTCATCAGCGCGTAGTAAAGCCAGGCCAGGCCCGGCGAGGTGGAATTGTCGGCCATAACGGGGCGGGACTCTATCGGGGGTCGCCGCAATCAGCAAATGTTAATACGCAGGCGTAACAAACCCGCTCAATCCCGCGTCGCCGCCACCGCTTCACGGATCGTGCTCTTGAACTGCTCGATCCCGTCGTCGAACGCCGCGGCGATCGTCATCACCTTCGTGCGGGGCACGCGCCGCTTGAACTTCTTCAAATTCTCGACAGCGGCCGCTTCATCCATCTTGTTCGCCACCACGAGCCGCGGCTTGGCCACCAGGGCCCGATCGTACAGCTCCAGTTCCGTGAGCAGCTGCTGGTGGTCGTCCCAGGGCTTGCGGCCATCGGTTCCCGCCATGTCGAGCAGCAGGACCAGCACCCGGCAGCGTTGAATGTGTCGCAGAAAGGCGTGCCCCAGGCCGACGTTGTTGTGGGCTCCGTCGATCAACCCGGGCACGTCGCAGACGGTCAACCGGTGAAAATCCCCGTACTCCACGATGCCGATCTGTGGATGCAGGGTGGTGAACGGATAGGGAGCGATCTTGGGACGAGCCCTGGAGATGGCGGAAAGGAGCGTGGATTTGCCGGCGTTGGGATAACCGACCAGTCCCACTTCGGCCATGATCTTGAGCTCGAACCGAAATTCGCCCTCATCGCCGGTCTCTCCTGGCTGGGCAAATCGGGGCGCCTGCCGGCGGGCGGTGGCGAAATTGCGGTTTCCCAACCCACCCCGGCCTCCCTGACAAAGCACGAATCGTTGGCCGTGGGTGGTCAGATCGGCCACGAGCTGACCGCCTTTCTCATCAATGGTAGTCGGGGCTTCGTCATCCAGGTCCATCTCAAGGGCCCGGGAACCGTCGGCAGCCACCCTCATGACCGGCCGGTTGGCCGTGCTGACGGGCAATACCGGGCGCTCGTCGCCGTCCTGCGCCTCCACCTGATCATCGTCGCCGAATTCGACTCCGGGCGGGGCCTTGGGGTCCGGCGTCAACCGCCAGACCTGCGTGCCGCAGGGAACCTTGACGACCAGATCAGTGCCGGCGTGGCCGTCCATTCCCTTTCCCATGCCGTGTTCGCCATCCTGGGCAATCAGCCGGGGCTGGAAGTACTGGGCGATGAGGTTGTTGATGTCGTGGTCCGCCTCGAGAATGACATCGCCGCCGCGGCCGCCATTGCCGCCGGCGGGGCCGCCCTTGGGCCGGTACGCTTCGCGCAGAAAGGCAACACACCCCCGGCCGCCGTGTCCGGCGCGGGCAAAGACCTTGATCTCGTCGATGAACATCTCGTTTTCCCGGGAATCGCCGGCTGACTTAGGACGGCTCGGCTGCGGGGCGCAGCCGAAAACAAAAAGCGGCGAGACCGCAGGGCCTCGCCGCCGTTGAAACTCGTTTTGCCTAGTTGGACTCGGCGGCGGCGGTGGGAACGATGTTCACGCGGCGGCCGGCCTGGTCGAACTTGACCTGCCCGTCCTTGAGCGCAAACAGGGTCCAGTCGCGGCCCGTGCCAACATTTACCCCGGCGACAAACTTGGAGCCGCGCTGACGGACGATGATGGTGCCGGCGTTGACCTGCTGGTCGCCATAGCGCTTTACGCCAAGCCGTTTGCTGTGGCTGTCGCGGCCGTTGCGGGAGCTGCCCTGACCTTTCTTGTGTGCCATAGAATCTCCTTACGCGTTGATTTCCTTGATCTGAACGACCGTGCGTTCCTGCCGGTGGCCCTGCTTCTTGTGATAGCCCTTCCGGCGTTTCATCTTGTAGATCGTCAACTTCTCGCCGCGTTTGTGCTCGAGCACGTCCGCCACCACGCGGGCGTTCGCCACGGTCGGTGCGCCCACCGTGACCTTGCCGTCGTTGCTGACGAGCAGCACCCGGTCAAACGTCACCGGATTGCCGGCCTCCACATCGAGACGCTCCACCTCAACCTTGTCGCCGGCGGCGACGCGGTACTGTTTGCTTCCGGTTTCGAGAATTGCGTACATAAGCCTGCCCCCTTCAAAGGGGACGGGGAGAAAACCAGAAGACCCCGGATGTGTCAACGGAGCATTTGACAATTCTACCCCGCCCGCCGGGCCATCACGGTCGGCGCAGACGGAACAGCTGAATCGCCTCGGAAGGAGTGAGGGTCACCCGCCTCTCGCTGCCACTGGCCGTTGGGCTGTAGCCGGCCGTCCCCCAGCTGATGGAGGTGCCATTGAAGGCGCCGGTCTGGACCAGGAAACCGGCCGGGCCGGTCGGCCATGCAAGGGTCAGCTGGCCACCTGTCTGCCGCAGATCCAGATTGGGCTGGAAGGGATCGATCACGGTCACGGTGTAGGTGAACGATCTGGTCTGACCACCGACGGATACGTGGGTGATCGAAACGACGTAGTCGGTGTCCGCCGCCGGAGCCAGAGAGGGCACCCCAGCCACCGTCCAGACGAAGGTGTTGTCGCCAAAACCCGCATCGCTCCGGCTCTGGACTGCCGTGGTCAAGGCCTGGCCATTCCGCGAGACGCTGACGGTGGCCGGACCGAAATCCGCATTGGGCAGCGAGAACGACCACCGGGTGGAGAGTTTCGGGAGAAGCTGGTGCGGAAAATAACCGGGTGGAGGCCAGGCAATGAATTCGGGGCCCGACGGTCGCGGACCGAAATTGGCGAGCACCCAGAGCGCATTGGCCGCCGCCTTGCCGCTGTGCGTGGGGACTGAACCCGTGCCCATGACCTGCTGTGGCGGATAGAGTATCCACCGCCGATGACCGACAAAGTGGTTCCCGGGTCCATGATCGTCCATGTAGAGATCGACCGCCGAAGGTCCTTCGGCGCCCAGGGCGATGTTCGATTTGCCGGCCGCTTCGGCGCCGTCGGCCGAGTAGCAAGCCCACGAAATTCCCGGAGCGTGGCTCAACTGGCCCTGGGCGCTCATCATCATCGCCGCCTTTACGCACTTGTCGCTGCGGATCTCGTCCAACCCCACCACGCCCGGCAGTCCGGCCATGGCGCGAAAATAGTTTACCCGGCGTAGTGTCGCCTGCTCGTGGGCCGCACTGTTCACCCCGAGAACGCAGGTCGAGGCATTGCCGTTCCAGCCCGTCGCCACGCCTTCGGAGGGAAGGTAGGAGGCGTGAAATGCGGCCACCACTTCCGTCCTGCTGCCGGTGTCGATCGGCGGGACGTCTCCTTCCGCCGCCAGCCGGAATGGAACTGTGACGCGTTCGGATTCCGGCAGGAACGGAGCGGTGCCGAGTTCCTGCGCTCCGCCGAGCCGGGCCGCGAACAAAGCCGCTGCGACCAGGCTCCATCCAAGCATCCTGCGGCCCCGAGTCCCCATCTGCGCGTGCGGTTCATTGGCTGCCTCGCCGATCACTCTGCGGTGCCGCGAAAGGTCGGCAATGCAGCTGAAGCCTGGGCGATGGGGGGTGTGGCGGACCATGGGCTGTCAGGATTCGGTCAACGTCATGGAGATGGGAAAGTGGTCGCTGGCGCCGTTGAGGTTCAGGCCGCTGTTGGGCCGGCCGAATCGCACCGGCGTCGCGTACCGTCCCGTGCTGGTCATGCTTTCGGGCTGAACTATCCGTGCCGATTCCTCCACCGGTTTGATCTTTGACTTGGACTTCAA
The DNA here is from genome assembly GCA_003484235.1 of Verrucomicrobiales bacterium. Taxonomy (GTDB): domain Bacteria; phylum Verrucomicrobiota; class Verrucomicrobiia; order Limisphaerales; family RI-55; genus RI-55. Next base: position 2,126 of record DNDP01000261.1, on the reverse strand, counting down.
CATTCCTCCCGAAACCAGGAACTGGTCGAGCATGCCGGGATTGTTGTCGTAGTAGTGGGTGCCCAACCCGTGGCCCATGAGCGGCCACATCAGGTTCAGGAGCTTGGGCGTGTTCGCATACAGCACGCGCGTGCGGTTTCGTTCACTGAGCGCGTGATCGGTCAGCGAACGGTCGCAGGGCTCGTCATTGAAGTCGCCCATGGCCAGGATCGGCGTGTCGTCGCCCAGCACGTCCTCGATCCGCTGGTTGAAGTAGGCCAGTGTTTCCCCGGCGATGATCCGGTAGGCCTCCGATTCCCGGCTGCCACCCAGCTTGGAAGGCCAGTGATTTCCCACCACCACCAGCAGCCGGTTGGATGCCGTGCGAAAGTTCACCTGAAACAGCTCCCGGGTCGCCGTCCGCTTCTGGATGGTGTGGCTGAACGTCAGTTCGGCCAGGAATTTCGAGCTGTCGTAGATGAATGCCACGTCGATGCCGCGACTGTCCGAAGTGTCGTGGTGGGCGACCAGGTAATTGCGGCCCAGCGGCGCCAGCGCATCGACGAGCCGCTGCAGCACCGGCCGGTTCTCGACCTCGCAGACGCCGAGCAGGTCCGGACCTCTGCCGTCGTTGAGCGCGCGGATGATTGCCGCCAGGTTCGCGATCTTGCGGCTGAGGATGCTCTCGTTCCAACCCCTGAGCTCGGACTGGAGGGTTCGGTTGAGCTTGTCGGAACGGGCCGGGGAATCCTCAAGATCGAACAGGTTCTCCACGTTCCACCACGCGATGAAGTGCGTTTTCATATTGATACAATCCGCAGGCTACGCCGGTCGGGAAGCGTGAAAAGGAAAAAGGCGGCTGCCCGGCACGCCGCGACCACCGCCGCCAAAGGAACAGTTGCCGCCCGACCCGGCTTGGGGTTAAGAAGGCTCAACCCCTTGAAGCCATGAACACCTCCACCCTTCCTTCACGCCGCCAATTCTTGAAGCAGGCCGCCACGGCCACGGCCGCCGCGGTCGCATTTCCGCGTGTCCTCACCGCCGCCAAGGCCGACGCCCGGCTGGTGATCGGCACCGACGGGCATCGCTACGAAGTTCATCACGATTGGGCGCAGCTGCCTTCCCGGTACAGCTGGCAGACCACGCACAACGTGGCGGTGGACCGCGAAGGGCTGGTCTATGTCATCCACGAGGGCCGGGAAAACCTCGCCGATCATCCGTCCATTTTCGTGTTCGATGCGGCGGGAAAATTCGTCCGTGCCTTTGGCAGCCAGTTCCAGGGCGGCGGACACGGCCTGGAAGTCCGCACCGAAGGCGACGAGCAGTTTCTCTACGTCACCGGCTATCAGCAGCTGAAGAACTTCGCGAAGCTCACCCTCCGCGGTGAGCTGGTGTGGGAGAAGCGGGCGCCGATGGAAACCGGCCTGTACCCCGAGGGCGAGAACACGAAACCCGCCAAGCGCTGGGGGCGCGATGCCTTCATGCCCACGAACTACGCGTTCCTGCCGGACGGCGGATTCTTCCTGGCCGA
>DNDP01000261.1:0-325 GCA_003484235.1 Verrucomicrobiales bacterium | reverse complement strand
CTGCAGTGGTTTACGCTGGAGGGGCGGCATCTCAAGACCCTCGAGGGCTTCATCCTCCCGGCCAATCTCGATCAGCGGGGTGACGTGCTGCTGGTCCCCGACCTCAGCGCGCGCGTCACCCTCCTAGACCGGAATGACAAGGTCATCGTGCATCTGGGCGAGGATCCCGCCTGGCGCGAAGCGGTGCTCAAGGACGGGATGAAGCTGCGCCGCAGCGAGACCGGTGAAGGCTGGGTGTCCGGGAAGTTTCTGCACCCTCACGACGCCTGTTTCGATGCCAACGGCAACATCCTCGTCGCCGAGTGGGTGCATACGGGGCGCATTA
>DNDP01000262.1:1635-5924 GCA_003484235.1 Verrucomicrobiales bacterium | reverse complement strand
CGGGTGGCGAAATTGGTAGACGCACGGGACTTAAAATCCCGGGACCGTAAAAAGTCGTGTGGGTTCGAGTCCCACCACCGGCACCATCGCAATCACCTGTGTCCCCGTCGGCAGACGAGATTCGGCGCGCTTTCAGGGACCCGAATCGAACCCGAGTTTGTAGAAGGTCAATTCCCGGTTGAAGAAGCGGTAGCGATAGATGATCTGCCGCAGCGAGAGATCCCCCGCGGGCCAGACGGTCTCGACATCCACCGGCTCCGTGCTGTTGAACGGAAACCAGAACGTGAGGTTCGAACTCATGAACACTCTTACGGGAACGGTGTCGGCACCATTCCCCCGGATGGTGTGACGAACGACGGGCAGGCCGCCTTCCAGATTCAGCTCGAGGCTGTCAACGGGGGCCGTGAGCGACTCCGGATCATTGCCCAGCGTGTAGTCCTCGAAGTTGGTGAATCCATTGTTGTTGTCGTCCAGATCGGGATCGAGTCCGGGATGCGTCGCGGCAAACGTGGTGTATCCGCCTTCGTATGCCCCCATGTCCACGGTGCCGCCGATCACGCGCGGCGCACCGGTGAGATCGACGGGCATCGGTTCGGTGGTGTCGAGGTCGTTGTCGAGATCGTAGGTGTCCGGCGGCAGGTGTGTGTTGCCGCCGATGTCGATGCCAGCCGAGCCGGTCATCAGGCGCACGTCGGAGGGATCTGACGGATTGGTCTGAGGTTGGACGAGCTTGTACAAGGTGGGTGAGCCGTTGGAGTTGCCGCCGCCGTCGGTCGCCACACTGCTTGGCCAGGAGACACCACTGGAGGGGTAGCCGCGCACGATGCTGTTGGCGATGGCGGTCGTGCCTGTGCCGACGACATACGTGGAGTCGTTGCGGAAATCGCCCAGGTTGCTGTCCCTGTTGGCTACGATGATGGAGTTGGCGATGTCCAGATGACCGTCCTGCAGGCGAACGGCGCCGCCTTCTTCGATCGTGGCGTTGTTCCCGGCCATCGTTACGTTTCGCAGCACACAACTATCGCCAAGGAACTGGATCGTCGCGCCGCTCCAATCGGCCTGATTGCCCGAAAAGACCGAGCCGATGATGGTGCTGCTTGCTCCAATCAACGACAGCGCGCCGCCGTATCTCGCCCGCTGTCGATCGAACACGCAGTTGATCACGGTGAGATCTCCACGCGCATTGATGGCGCCGCCTTGGAGAAATCCAGAGGCAGTGCCTCCGGCCGGTGTGTAGCCGTTCCGGACGAAGCGGGAGCCAATGACGACCGCGTCGGTGCCGTTGCCCGTGTAGATGGCGCCGCCGCTCGAGATGGCGTCGTTATTCTCGAAATGACCATGGTCCACCCGCAAGGTGTCTCCGGCGAAAAGGATCGCCCCGCCGTTCCTGCTGGCCGAGCCGATATCAAGTGTCGTGTTGTTGTCAAACACCGGACGGATCATGTGCACGTCGCCGCCGTAGTGAAGCGTCCCACCGCCCTGAGGCGCGGTGTTGCCGGTGAACGTCGCATCGATCAAGGTCGCCCGTCCCACCGTGATCAGTCCGCCGCCCTGCACGATGCTGAGATTGTCTTCGAAGAGGGACGATACGATCCGCTGCTCCGGCGAATCCAGATTCAGGTAAACGCCGCCACCGTAGCTGGCGCGGTTGTCGTCGAACTCACAATCGACAAGGTCCACGACACCCGCGGTGTAGATGCCCCCTCCATAAGCCAGGAAGGCCTGGGGGGTGATGCGACTGGATTCAGCGCGGCATTGCCAGAAACGGACGCGTGTTCCCCGAAACAATCCCGGCCCGGAATGAAAGATGCCGCCACCCTGATAGCCGTAGTTGCGGTTGAACTGGACGTCCTCCAACACGAGGTTGCTGTTCTCCACGTAGATCGCGCCGCCGTAGGTCGTTTCGTTGCGAAGAAAAATCACATTGCTCAGTCGGGGTGCACCGTTCACGGAATAGAGCCCCGCACCCCGCGGGTTGGATTTTCCCAACCCGTTCCCGGCGGTGATGGTGATTCCGTCCAGCAAAGTTTCAGTGGTCAGTCCCGTGGCTCGAAGCACGTGCTGGCTGTTGTCGGAGTACATGTTGGGTGCGTCATCACCGTTCAGGTCGCCGCTCAAGGTGGTGATATTCGCAATGGGGTCGCGTTGATCCCGCTGCGGTTCCGTTCCGGCAAAGCCACCGTAGATGTCGACGTCTTCCTTGAGAATGAAGGAGCTGGTGGCGGCTTCGGGATCGGCGCCCGGGCCGGCTGGTTTGTAGGTGTCGGCTTTCAACCAAAGTTCGTCCCCGGCCTCGGCAATGGCGAGGGCCGCATGGATGCTGGTGAACGCCGTCTCCCAGGTCAGGCCGTTCTCCTCCAGGCCGGGGGCCGATTGATCCACCCGATACTGGCCGATGAGTTGCGCCTCGTAGGCACCAAGATCCACGATGCCCTGTCGGATGCGCGGCGCTCCGTCCAAGTCCGTCAACAGATCCGCGGGGAGGAGATGGCTGTTGCCGACGTTGAGCCCCGGTGACGAGACGGTTTGATGCAGATCGCCGAAGTCGTTGTCCGCGGAGGTGGTCCAATCGTCGTCACCGGAATCGGGAAGCCGCACGAACAAGGGCGTCCGAGCGCCGGGTTCGCCCTCGATCAGGTTTGGACCGGACGCGCCAGACAGGGGATTCCCTCCGATCTGTGACGGTGCACTCGCGAAGTCTTGGTTGCCCCAGAGAATGGAATTGCGGAGCAAAATGTCCACGCCGTTCCATACAGCACCACCGTTGGCCGCGACATTCTCGACCATGGTGGCGTTGACTAATGAACACTCGGTGCTGTCGGCGATGCTCAGCGCGCCGCCAAATCCCGCTGCGGTGTTTCCGACGAAGACGGCATTGTAAACGGACATATTGCCCAGGGCATCTCCGGCGGCACCTCCGCCCGAGTTGTCCGCATGGTTCGCGAGGAATCGCACATTTTGTACCAGGCCTGCGCCCCGTTCGACGTAACCTCCGCCGCTCAAGCTGGTGCGGTTCTCTTCGAAATCCACATCGACGAGTGCAACCCGGTTGAACGCGCCGCTGAACAATCCACCTCCGTTGCCGCCATTCGCCCGGTTCTCCAGGAAGTGCAACCGCTCACCGCGCAGTCCATTGCGGGCCTCCGCGAATACGCCACCGCCATTTCCGGGAGCGACGCCGCTCCGAAGCGTCAGATCCTTGAGAAAGACATCGGTGTGGGGAATCAGATGAAGGATCCGATCGGTGTAGTTCCCATGAATGATCGTTTCGTTTTCAATGCTTCCCTGGATGGTGAGCGTGCCAAAGGTGTCGGTGACGTCCAGATCGCCCGAAGCGGAGGCGTCTTCGTCTGCGCCGGTCAAGTTCAGGCGGAAGGGGCCGGACGGGAGTTCGATCGTATTGGGACCGAGTCGTTGGTTCGCCTCGATGACCGCCTCCCGCAGACTGGTGAACCCGTCCTCGGAATCCACGACGTCTGTCGTGGTCGTGACGTTGATCGTGCTGCCGTTCACCAGATGGTCGATCTCATCCGCGCTCAACGCTCCGTTCCAGATGGCGACGTCGTCCATCGCACCGTCGAAGTAATCACTGGCCGTGGGACCGCTGTCCCACTCCTGGCCGAAGGTCCATGCGCGACCGCCGGCGACGTTGCCCATCACGGCCGGGATGGTGTTCGTCCAGAGCGGGATGGCATCGCGGTAGAGAATGACCGTCGTCGACCCCGTGCCGGTGGCCTCGGCCGCCACGGCGATGTGCTGCCAGCCGGTCGTCGGCGAGCCTGCCTCGTGGGTGGTTCCCTGGATGCTGACGTGATAGCCGCCGCCATAGAAACCCAGCACGAACTGATTGCCCCCGGCGCTGTCGTGCTTGCCCACAAAAGCCTGCCGGTCGGTGGTATTGGGATTCAACCACAGGGCGACGGTGAACGAATCTTCGATGTCGAACGCCGTTGCATCCACCCGGTCCACTCCGCCATCGAAGCGGAGGGCGTTGCCGTTGATGCCGGGAACTGATTTGTTGGCGGATCCGTTGTTGTTGATGGCCGTGGCGTTGTTCCCGTTGCCGGACGCATCGACCAGCACCATCCCGTTCGAGGCCGGGTTCTCATCCAGCTTCAGGTGCATCACAAGTCCCGACGCCGCATGCGCAATGACCGGGCAGCTAAAGAGGGTACAGAGGGCAAGCGCGCATCGCGTCGTTGCCGAAACAGGCGGCGGCAGGGAATGGATCATGATGAAGACAGCATGGGAGGGGATTGGGTGACCTCCTGCGACCCTACGAACCTGGC
>DNDP01000262.1:0-1394 GCA_003484235.1 Verrucomicrobiales bacterium | reverse complement strand
TCCGGACCAGGCCAGTTCCGCCGCGGGCGATCGCATCCCAATCCGTCTGTGGGAAGGCCCGCGCGTCCAGTTTTGCGCCTTGTGCGGGTGAGGCCCCTCGGCCATAAGGACCGTGTGTTTCGGATCTGCGACGCCCGCAGGAGTGGCAGTTTGAATGTTCACCCCATGAAACGAATTCGCACGGCACTGCATCATGCCTTTGCCATTCTCGTCGTCGGCCTGCTCGCCCGGAGCGTTCAATCCGCACCTCTCACCGACGACCGCGCCGTCACCATTCGCACCGCGGACCAAGTCGCCGAGAGGCGCCGTGCCTTGATCCGATACCTTTGGGGTGACGAGGGCTTTCCCGTGCACCGGCTTCCCGATGGCGTACTGACCAACGTTGCCAGTCCGGTGAAACAGCTCGGCCATCTCGCGCGCGTGGACGAGTTCCGCATCGACATGGCGCCCGGCCTGCAGGGGCTCGCCTATCACTTCATCGCGGGGCAGCCCAATGGCGGGCTGGTGGTGGTGCACCACGGCCACGGCTGCACGCTGGACGATGATCCGGGGCCCCTGGACGCCGGCTACGGATTGCAAAGGACCATCAACGGCCTGTTGCGCGAGGGCTACGGTGTGCTCGGCGTGTTCATGCCGCGCATGCGGCCCGGCGACTGCACCGGCGGCCACGATGCCCTGTTCAAAACGAACACCGTCGGCAGTCCGATGAAATACTTCCTGGAACCCACGGCCATCAGCCTGAACCACCTCAAGAGCCGCAGCCGCGACGGGGACTTCCCGAGTTATCGGGCTTTTCACATGACCGGCCTTTCCGGCGGGGGCTGGACGACGACGGTTTATGCAGCGATCGATCCGACCATCCAGTGCAGCTTTCCGGTGGCCGGGACGATTCCCCTTTACCTGCGGACCGGCGACTCGGTCGGAGACCGTGAGCAGTTTGAAGCTTCGTTCTATGGCATCGCCGGTTATCCCGACCTGTACCTCATGGGTGCCCACGGGCCGGGCCGGAAGCAGGTGCAGGTTCTGGTGCTCCGGGACGACTGCTGCTTTGGCCGGGCGCAGCACGACGAGACAGGCACGGGACTGCCCTATGCCGAAGCGATGCGGGATTACGAGCGGCGCGTGAAGGCGGCCCTCAAGGAAACCGGCAGCGGCTCGTTCCGACTGGAGATCGATGAAACGGCACCGGGCCACATGATCTCGCATCACGCCATCGAGGACGTGCTGCTGCCGGAGCTGCGAAACGCGAGGTAACCGGCCCACCACCGCCGCCTCCCCTGCTCGGAACAGGACAGGCCCAACCGCAGCACCAACCCGGGGCTCCGGGCTCAATCATTCCCCCGGACCCGACCCTGCTCCCCTGCCAGTTCCGATCGCATTCACGGACACCTTCC
>DNDP01000091.1:442-9209 GCA_003484235.1 Verrucomicrobiales bacterium | reverse complement strand
AACCGGTAGCGTTCCATCGCCTCGGCCTCCGGCATGCCGCCGGCCAGCAGCTTCTGCAGCTTCGGCTGCCCGAGCGAGTGCCCGGTGTGCACGAAGGGCACGTTCAGCATCGCCGACAGCTCGGACGCCACATAGCCCGCGTCTGCGTAGTGGGAATGGATCCAGTCCGGAATGATCTTCTCCGATTTGATGTGCGTCACCGCGTTGGTCACGAATTCGTCCAAGTGCGCCCAGAGCAGTTCCTTCGGCAGGTATTTCTTGCCGCCGAAACCGATCCGTCGGATGTCCAGCTTCTCGTTCACCGGCTCCACCGGGTTCGCGTAGTCAGCCGACAGCGCCTCGTCTTCGATGCGGCGGGTGAACAGGTGAACGTGGGTCACTTCCGGTCGCCGGCTCAGCGCCCGCGCCAGCTCCATGACGTAGGCGATCTGTCCGCCATTGTCAGCGTCACGGCCAATTTCGAGGTTCTCCGCCCGGAACAGACCGTGAAGACTGTAGAGATGTATTCGCATGTGGGGTAGTGCAGCGTGCCGGTCGGTTGTTGATGAAAATGACCGGCCACTCCACAGGGGCGAAGGTTAGCCGTTAATGCAGGACAGCCCAACTCCAAATTGCGCACCCCGATCATCGCGGTCCGTGGAATCTCCGGCTCGCTTTTCCCATCGGTCCCTCACCCGCCTGTTCCTCTTTCCATGTCCGTGAGCCGGTCGCTCCCTACCGAGTCGTCTCCCCTCGGAGTCTCTCGACCCGTTCCTGGGCCCGTCGATCAATCCACGTGCCCGGATATTCCCTTTGTAGCCGTTCGAACGCCGCGATTGCCTTCCCGGTTTCGCCGGCTGCTGCCAGCGCGTCCGCCCGCCGGAACTCCTCCTCGCCCACCGTCAGCGCCCTGGCCATGATCTTACCCGCCTCCTCCGAAGTCTGCGCTATGGGCACCTTGGCGAGGATGGGCGCGTTCGTGTCCGTCAGAACCTCGAACGCCTCCGGGTTCCGCTCGCGAAAAATCCGCGCCCGCATGTCGCGCTGCCAGTTCATGGAGTCGCCTCCTTCCCGCTGTCCATGCAGATCGATGTCGGCCATGGCCAATCCATCCCGCCCTTCCGCCCGGGCGATGATCCTGCCCTGGGGCGAGATGATCATCGCGCCGCTTCCCCGCTGGGCGACCACCAGCCAGATGAAATTCTCGACCGCCCGCACCCGCAACGCCTGTTCCCCGATGTCGCCCTCGCCAATCGCCGCGCCGCCCATGGTCGGAAAGAAGATGATGTCCGCGCCCTTCAAGGCGAGAGCCCTCGCCGTTTCGGGCATCACGAGGTCGTAGCAGATCAGCATGCCCGCCAGGCCGAGATCGGTCGTTGGAAACACCGGAAAGCTGCGTCCTCTCCTGCGCGCACCCGCCTCGCCCCACGTCGGACACACCTTGTGATAGCGCCCGATCTCCCGCCCGTCGCGTCCGAGCAGGAAGGATGTGTTGTAGACACCGCCGTCGGCCTCGATGAAATCGCTGCAGACGACCAGATACATTCGGTGCCGCGCCGCCGCCGTGCCGAGCTGCCGCTTCATCCGCCCCACCGCCTCCGGCAGGACCTCCTTCAACCGCTCCTCGTTCGCACCCACCCAGTTCAACAGGCCGGGCGTGTCCTCGGGCAGCACCAGGACATCGCTGCCCGCTTCGCCAGCGCGATCGACGATGGACTCCAGCGCCGACAAGTTCCGGTCCACGGCGGCCAGCGCCTCCGCCGCACCAAGCCGGTAGTCGATGACCCGGCCTTGCGCCTGCGCCGCCGCCACGCGGATCAATCCTGCCGCCGCCTTCTCGGCGGAAATCAATTTCAAGGGGATCAGTGCCAGCAGCAGTGCCAGCGCTCCGGCGCAGGGTCTGGTCGTCATGGTCTTCGGATCCTGCGGGATTCCCCGGCTGCCGGCAATCCGCGAAACCATCCGGCATTCCTAGCCCCTTCCCTGCTCCCGGCGTCGCCCCTCCCGGTGCTCTCACTGCGGTTGCCGATACCTCGGCGCCGCCTCTCGAAAGTACCTTAGCCATCTGACCATGATGGCGTCGGCCATCGTGGCGTCCGCTTGGGCCTCATATTCTTCAATGGTCCTGCCCCAGTAGAAACTGATCCAGCCCTCGGCCGTCTCCTCCGATCGCCGAATGAAATCCTCCATCTCCCTCTGCGCGCAACGCAGCGGGAACAACTCCTCGATCACCAACGGCTTGCCGATGTCGTAGACGCGCAGTGCCTCCAGCGCCTGGTCCACCTCGCCGACCTTCGGATAGAAATGCACGCTGACGAAATCGAGCAGTGCCGCCACTTCGGGCGAATAGAACACCGGTCTGGCGTTCGGCCAGGTCATCGCCCACGGAATCACCCCCACCGTCATCAAGGTGTCGGGATCTTGTTCGCGGATCGCCCCGGTCAGCTTGGCGACCCACGCCCGGGCGATTTCTGTAGCGGGCCGTCCGCCCTGTTTCAGCGTGAGCCGTTGCACGAGATGTTTGCCGCCAAACTCGCCGGCGAGCCAGCCCCCGGCCTCGTTGCCGCCGACCACCGGCTCGTTCATCAAGTCGTAGCAGAAGACCGCCGCCCTTCCCCTTCCGACACGTGCGATGGCCCGCCAGAAGACTGCCTGCGCTTCCCACCGGTCCGCTTCGTCCAGCGCGTCGTACCAGTCCGGCACGTCGCGCCTGTGATAGCAGCCGAGCCCGGTGAGGTTTAGATAGAGGCCTTTCTCTTCAGCTAGGTCTATCAAGCGTGACAGCCGCGCCAGCGCCGCGGCGTTCGGGGTGTTTGTGGACTCCATGAACTTACCGAACTGAAGATGGATGCGCACCACGTTCGCGCCCAGCTCTCTAATCTCCTCAAGATCCCGGCAGACGGTCTCCCATTCTTCCTCCCAGTAATCCTCCAGCAGCCGGCTCGCGGCGGTGGCGTCATGGTCGTAGTTCACACCCCAGATGCGGAAAGGTCGATCCGAATCACCAAGGACAAATCCCCTGCCATCACCGCTGAGCCGAACCGGGTCCACCGCCTGAACCGGTGCTACCCATAGACCCACGGCTACGGCCATTGCCGTCATGCAGAGTCCCGGATTATCTATGCGCTCGTCCACGGTTTCCTGCTTCCTCGCCCATTGCGAAGCTTTCGACGCAAGCTGTCCCTGAAATGAAGCGGGGCACCCCGTTGGATGCCCCGCTTTAGATCGGTCGCCAAAATGGCGGATCAACCCAGCGCCGCAAGTTCCTTCTCAAACAGCTCGCGTGTCCGGCCCTGCAGGTCGGCCTGGCTGACATCGCCCTTCTCGAACTTGGCCAGCAATGCCCGCTGTGCACGGTAGTCCTTGTTCTCGACGCCGGCCTTGCTCTGGAGCATGCGCCAGGCTTTGCGGCGCTCGACGGCGAACAGCACCATCTGCCGCGACACGGCGTAGTGTCTCATCTTCCCGTTTACCTCGGCCTTGATGAACACGCCGAAGTCCGGGACATAGCTGCGGTGGTTCTTGTCGAACACGCGGCGGTAGATGACGTCCTCCTGCGTGATGCACACGAGGATGTCGTCGAAGTGGATCATCTCCTTGGCCTGCTCTTCCTTGATCGACTTCACGTGCTTGCGGAAGCGGCCTTCGGTGAGCGCCCAGTGGGCGACGGTGAAGTTGTACTTGTCGCCGGAGGACTTGTACTTGGTCTCCCACCAGTCGCGATTGAGCGTCGGATTGCCCTTCAGCTCGAAGCATTCCTGCGAAGTCTCGCCGGCGCGCGGATTGTAGACAAACTCCGGCATGCCACGGGCGTCGCGAACCATCTTGGCCTGGTCGGCGGACATGTTGTCGGCGACGGCGTGCTCGGGCTGGCAGGTGGTGTAGCTCTGAAAGAACGCGGTGCCGCGGTATTCGAGGCCGTCGAGCATCGCCTTGTAGAGCTTGGCGGCATTGGCCATCGAAACCTGCGCGACGAACGGCGAGCCGTGACCGCTGGTGAACGCCTCGGCGACGTTCTTCTTCTCGATCAACTTGCCCTGCGACGCGATGCCGAACTGGTTCATGTCGTAGCCGCCGAGCATCGTCGAGGAATCCGAGTTCTGGCCGCCGGTGTTGGAGTACACCTGGGTGTCGAGCATGAGGATCTTCACGTTCGGGCGGTTCTGAAGAATCACCTTCGAGACGTTCTGGAAACCGATGTCGCCCAGCGCGCCGTCGCCGCCGATCACCCAGACCTTCGGCAGCTCGCGGATTTCCTGGTCGGTCATCAGCGAATCCTCGAGGTGGGTCATGAGGAAGTATTCGGCCGGGCCGGAGACGCCGTCCTCGCGTTCGAGCAGGGCGTCGGTCAGGCGCTCGGGCACGACCGAGCGACGGGCATGGTTCTGGATCAGCGACTCGCTGAGCAGCCAGGAGATCGTCGCGCCGTCCTGGAAGAGCGAGTTCATCCAGGGATACGGATGCGGGTTCGACGGCGGGGTCGAGCCATACACGGTGTTGCAACCGGTGCTCGCGCCCATGAACATCACGCTCTGGCCGTTGGCCAGGCGGCCGTCGATGGCCTGCAGTTCCTTGTGGTTGAAGGCGTCCTGCCGGAGCACGGCGCACAGACCGCCAACGATCTGCTGATCGGTGATCGCGCCGTGCTTCGCCTCGTAGGCGGCGATGCGCTTGTCGGTGTCGGCATCGTCCTCGCCGCCGAGACCCATCACCACATGGGCGATGGTGCGCTTGAAATGGTTGAATTCCTCTTCGCTCCGGGACTTGAGGGCGGCGAGCTTGGCCGGACCTTCCTTCTCGAGCTTGTTGGCCTTGTCGCGGAGGCGGTCGGCCTTGCGATGATACATCGGCCGCATGTAGGCCTCGGTCACCGAGGCGCAGGCACGGAGGATGGACTTCTCACCGCAACCGGCGCACGCGCCGTCGCCGGAGACGAGCGCCTCGTAATTGCGGCGGACCATGAGGTGGTTGCGGAGCGCGGCCTCGCGGGAGTTGGCGGCGTCCTGTTCGTCGAACAGGCCGAGATACTTCTGCGGCGTGTCGGGGAGCAGGCGGCTGAAGATCTGCGCGGTGGTGAGGTCGGCGTTGAGGTCCTCGGTCTCCACGGTCATGCGCAACGCATCGTGATCGCCGCAGACCTGCACGCATTCGCCGCACCCCTTGCAAAGGTCGGAAACGAAGATCGAGAACAGACCGCCGCTGCCGGGGCTCTTGGTCTCGGGCGAACGGAAGATCGCGGGCACGTTTGAGTAGGCGAGCGGCAGCTTGTCAATGATGCCGAGGAACTCCATGCGCGCCTTCTCGCCCACCGCCGTCAGGGCGCTGATCTCCGCACGGACGATGTCCTTGAACGGCAGCTTCTCTCGGGCCTTGACGGTCTCGACCATCTTGGCGCGCGCGCGCTCTTCGACGCCCTTCAACTCGGCGATCAGGTTCTTCCGTTCTGCGGCGTCGCTCACATAGTAACGGGCGGCGGTCGTCAGCACGGTGCTGATCTCCTGCGAAGTGTTCGGCAACGCGGTGTCCGGGCAGGCCGTGATGCACTCCATGCACTGGGTGCAGTTCTCGGCGATGTAAACGGGAGTCTCGCGCCGGGCGACGTACTTGGACTGCGTGGCGCCGGTGCCGGCGGCCATCACGCCGGCCGAGGCGAGCGCGCCGGCGGGCTGGTGGTAGCCGAGCTGATTGCGGAACTCGCTGTCAAACTTGGCCAGGGTCTGGAACGGCGCGCGTTTCGACTGGTCACCGGGCATCGGGATGCTGCCGCACCCGGCGGTGCCGCAGCCCGCAGTCGGGATGATGTGCTGGTCGGTTTCCGGCTTGACCGGCGGATTGCGCATGCTCGAGCGGTCGGCGTCCTCGATCTCGCCGTATTTGATCTCCTGCACGCGGTTGAAGCCGCCTTCCATGACGTCCATGTTCGACTTCACGACGGCTTCACCGAAGCGGCCAAACTTCTTCTCGTACTGCTGCCGGACGGTCTCCTGGAACATCTCCTCCGAGATGTTGTTGTTCTTGAGGAACGGCGACACGCGGAAGAACGCGCCGAGAAAACTGTTGCCCTGCATGCGGAGCTGCAGGTCCGGCCGGTCGGTCGCCTTCTTGGCGATGTCGAACCCGGGCAGGATGTAGATCCGGATGTTGTTGTCCTTGATGAACTGCCGGTGATGCTGCGGCACGCGCTGCCAGGCGGTCTCCGGCGAGTCGCTCGATTCCCAGACCAGCGCGCCGCCCTTCTTCAAGCCTTCGAGCGGGTTGGTGTGCGTGAACGCCTTCGGATCGCAGCAGAGCACGACGTCCACGTGGTTCAGCTCGCAGTTCACGCGGATCCGCTTGGGCGCCACGGTGAGGTAATAGTTGGTAGGCGCACCCTTCTTCTCGGAGCCGTATTTCGGGTTGGCCATGACCCACAGGCGCGGGATGAGGTTGCCGTCCGCGTCGTGGTGCGGGTCCTTTTCGTCGAGCAACGCGCCGAACTCGCCGATGATCGAGCCGAGGTTCTTGCCGGTCGTGATCATGCCCCAGCCGCCGATCGAATGAAACCGCACGGCGATCGCCTTGTCGGGCAGCAGCGACGGCGTGTCCTTGGAAATCACCGCGTACGGGTGATCGACGCCGAGGACGAAGAAGCGGGCACCGTCGGCGACCTTCTTGCCGTCCTTGCGGGCCGTGACGCCGGTGGCGAATTCGTAGGCGCCCAGCGTGTGCTCGGGCCGGAAATCGCGGGAGCCGATGCCGTAGGAACCCCGGAACAGCACGGGCATCTCGTCCTCCGCTATGGGCGGCCGGCGATCGCTGCCTTCCTTGTGGGCCTCCAGCGCCTTGCCGAGCGCGCAACGGATGTCGCGGGCCAGCGGATTGTCGGTGGCCAGACCTTCGTCGGTGCGTTCGAGGATGATGACTCGCTTCTTGCCGCGCAGCGCCTTGATCACGGCCGCCTCGGGGAACGGCCGGATGACGTTGATGTGAATCGAGCCGACCTTCGCGTTGCGCTGGTCGCGCAGGTAATCGCAGGCCTCCTCGATGTTCTCGGCGGCGCAACCAAGCGAGACGAAGACGGTGTCGGCGTCCTCCGTCTTGTATTCGCTGATCAGGCCGTAGCGGCGGCCGGTGAGGTCGCCGAACTCCTTCATGGCCTGCTCGATGAAGCCGAGTATCGGCTCATTGAAATTGTTGCGGCGCGCGACCACGCCGTTCATGTGATGCTCCTGATTCTGCACCGGGCCGAGGAGGATCGGATTCTTCAGGTCCATCATCTCCGGCACGCGACGGCGTCTCGGGCCGAACAACTCCTTCTGGGCCGGGGTCGGGCAGTCGATGATGTCGTCGGGGGCACCCAGGTACTCGCGGAGCAGATCGGCCTCGGGTGAGAGGTAGGTGCGCTCGGAGTGGGTCGTGAGCATGCCGTCCTGGATGTTCATGCCCGGATTGAGCGAGAGCTCGTTGACCTTGCGCATTATGATCGCCTGATCCGCCGCCTGCTGCGCGTCCTTGCCGATCATCATCGTCCAGCCGGTGTCCATCGCCGCGTAGAAATCGTCGTGACCGCAGTGCACGTTCAGCGCGTGCTTGGTCAGCGCGCGGGCGCCGACCTCGAGAACCATCGTCGAGAACTTGCCGGGCGCGTGGTAGTACTGCTCCATCGCGTACACGATGCCCTGGCCGGAGGTGAAGTTGACCGCGCGCTTGCCGCTGACGGCGAAAGCGGTGGCGCCGCCCTGCGCGGCGTGTTCGCCTTCACACTCGACGGCGATCTTGGTACCGCCAAAGACGTTCAGCTCTCCCTGTGCATAGGATTGCTGGTAGATTTCGCCGCCTTCGGTCGATGGGGTGATGGGGTAGAAGATGCCACCGTCCGTGATGCGGGTTTCGACGTGCTTGGTCACCAGGTAATTGCCGTTGCAGGTAACCGGGATCCCCGGATACTTCGGCTTCTTCGTGGCGCCAGCGGACTTTTGGTCCAGGGTTGCTGCTTCTTTCGACATAATTCGGGGTCTTGGATCGCTTAAAGACTGCGGTTCAACGGGCGCGCACGCTAGCATTGCGCCCCGCCCAAGGAAACCATTTAGTTTATACGCTCCGCAGCTGCTTCCAACCAGCTAATTGTCGCCAATTCCGCGCTCCATTCCGCTCCCCGAATTCCCGGTTGTTCGGCCGGTTTTGTCCCGGCCTGCCATGCAGCTTCCCAGGTTTTGGTTAGCGCTCCTTCAGGACCGAACAGGCGATTCTGTAGCGCCGAACGAACGGAGGGCCATTCCTCCGTTTTCTCCGATTCGACCTTCTTGTAATGCTCCAGCGAATCAAGCCGGGGCTTCAACCTTTCAATCAGCCCTTCGAGCTTGTGGCACTCGTTGATCTCGTCAGCATTCAGCACCACCTCCAAGGCGCCCTCCATCCTGAGCAGAACGGCCGGTAGGCCAATCCGGCTGTCGTGGTACTCCCGCAGGAATTCATTTCGATGATAGAACAGCAAAGGAAGTTTCAGCGATTCAAGAAACGTCTTCCACGGGAGCAGCATCCCGGCGAGTCCATAGGAGTAAAGACAGAGCGTGCATTGATACGAGGAAGGCGAGAATACCTTGTGGATGGTGTCGCTGATCGCGTTGAAAAGCCGTTGTCCGCATTGTACACGAACACCAGCGTCGGTTGAGTCGGGGCGGACTTCACGTTGACTGTGGGATGAGCTGTCCCCGCGGATATTCCCAAAGTCACTGTTCCGAAGCAGTTCCGGCGCTCCTGAATGCCGTGCCCGCCATCCGCAACCCCACAATGCAAAAGCGGGGCCCGT
>DNDP01000091.1:0-189 GCA_003484235.1 Verrucomicrobiales bacterium | reverse complement strand
GGGGCCCGTTGCCGGGCCCCGCCTGCTTAAGGGGTTCTGATTTCGTTGGATTAGTAATCCATTCCGCCCATCCCAGGGCCGTGCCCGCCGTGGCCGCCTGCTGCCGGCTTCTCCTTCTCCGGAATCTCGGTGATGAGACATTCCGTGGTCAGGAGCAGGGCCGCGATCGACGAGGCGTTCTGCAGCGCG
>DNDP01000405.1:1445-4873 GCA_003484235.1 Verrucomicrobiales bacterium | reverse complement strand
CGCCAGGCTGCCGTCGCGGCCGGTCTTGCTGGTGATGAGATGGAACCGGCCTGTGGCGGCGTCGGCCATCTTCTTTTCGGCATAGCGGGGTTCGTAGCCGCGCTTGTCCGGCAGCACCCACATCTGGAGCAGGTGAACGGGCTCGGTGGGAGACGGATTGAACTCGCTGTGTGCCACGCCGGTGCCGGCGGCCATGTATTGAAACTCGCCCGGTTTGATCACGCGGCCGTTGCCCATCGAGTCCTTGTGCTCAAGCGCACCGCTGAGCACGTAGGTGATGATCTCCATGTCGCGGTGCGGATGAGTCGGAAACCCGCCTCCGCCGGCGATGTGGTCGTCATTGATCACCCGCAGCGAGCGGAAACCCATGTGCTGGGGGTCGTGGTAATCCGCGAAGCTGAAGGTGAACCGGGTGTCGAGCCAGCCGTGCTTCGCGGTGCCGCGATCGTTTGCTTTTCGTATCTTCAACATGCCGACACGATAGCCACGATCCGTCCGCGCCGGGAAATATCATGTTGCTTGTCTGAGGATACCCGAAAGGTATCGTGGCCCAATCCCGCCAATGAAGTGATCCGCCCGCTTCAACCCGCCTTCCACGGATTCACCAGCTTCGCGTCCGCGGGAAAGTCATCGGCGTTTCGGGTGGCAATGGTCAGGCCATGACATGCGGCGGTGGCGGCGAGCAGACTGTCGAAGCCGGGCAGGAGCCGGCCGGCCTTTTGGTTGCGGGCATAGAGCGCCGACCACTCCGACATCACGGCTTGATCGACCGGCAATACGCGGCCCTCGAAACTGGCGACCAGTTCGTCGTACCAACGTTCGAGCTGCGAGCGCTTCCGGCTGCGGGGCAGGAGACGAATGCCCTTCTCGATTTCTCCGAGCGTGATGACCGAAACGTGGAGATCGGCATCGTGCTTCTCCAACCACGCGAGCACGTTGGGGTTGGCCTCCGGACGCGTCGCTTCGCAGAGCACGTTCGCATCGACGAGATGGCTCATAGCACGCTCTCGCGCGGCACATCGGCGACGGGCTCAAGCTCCAGTCCGGCGGGACAGGAGCGCAGGACGTCCACGGTCTTGCGGCGGGGCTTCAACTGGCCGTATTCCCCGGCGGCCACGACCATCACCACGGGCTTGCCGTGCCGGGTGATCGTCTGTGTGCCGTGTTTCAACGCCTGCTCGACCACCTGGCTCAACTGGTTCTTGGCTTCCTGCAACTGCCAGACACTTTTCATTTCCGCTACGCTAGCACCCGGTTCTGGCTCGTCTAGCCAGAACTGGGCGGCGCCGCCAATGAGACAGGACTTGAACGCGGAGTCCCGCCCTGGTTCCTCGCGGGCCGCCGCGAACCGGTGTCGCCGACACTGAACACCCTGCCTTGGCTTGCTTCGCCCGCGTCGGCAGGCAGACTCTGCCGCGCATGGAACTGCGACACCTGCGCTACTTCGTGGCCGTGGCCGAGGAGGAGAACGTCACCCGCGCGGCCGCGCGTCTGCACGTCTCGCAGCCGCCGGTCAGCAGGCAGATACAGGATCTCGAGGCGGAGCTCGGCGTGCAGTTGTTCGAGCGCACGGCGAAGTCCCTCAAGCTCACCGAAGCGGGAGACGTCTTTTATCGCGAGGCGCAGGCCGTCCTGCAGAGGGCCGATGACGCCGTCGCCGCGGTCCGTGCGGTGGCCGGCGGTGACGCGGGGGAACTGCATGTCGGCTATGCTCCGTCGCTGACCGTGCAGCTCCTTCCCCCGGCGCTGCGCCGGTTTCGTGAGACGTCGCCCGGCGTGAAGGTCGCGCTGCACGACTTCTCGACCGAACAGATGCTTGCCGGGCTGCGGGACGGTTCGCTCGATGCCGCGTTGATGGTGAAGATACCCACGGCGGCTCTCCGGGGACTGCAATTCCGCAAACTGGTGACCCACCATTTCGTCGTCGCGGTGCCTCCATCACATCCGCTGGCCAAACGGCGGAAGGTGCCCCTGGCCCTGCTCGTCGACGAACGCCTGATCGCCTACCCCGAGGCCGACTACCCGGAATACCACGAGTCCCTCCGGACGTTGTTTCCCGATACCCGGCGCCGGCCGCGCATCGCGGAGGAGCACGACAGCGTGACGAGCCTGATCGCCGCCGTGGAATCGGGCCGCGGCGTGGCGGTCGTGACCGAGAGCCTGCGGTGCATGGTCGGCGAACGACTGGTGCTGCGGCCGCTCACGCCTGCGCCCGAGCCGTTCTGCGTGGGCATCGTCACGCAAATCGCCGTGGGCTATCCGGCGTTGGAGAAATTTGTGCAGGCGCTGGGAACAAAATAGATCATTTCTCACTGTCAATAGACGGTGCTCGATTCCGCACATCATCTTCATTGATGCCGCATTTGCGTTTGCCAGTCGGTTTGGCGTGAAGCACCCTCCAATCGCAAAACGGTTCGCGATGAAGACCTATCCCATCTGCCGAGAAGATGGTGCACTGCATGCGTTCGAGATCACCAGCGCGTGGATTAGCTATGGCCCGATTTGCCGACTGCTGCGGTCTGTCCCTGGTGTAAGCGAAGTGAGACGCAGATGGTTCAGCGATAACCGCATCACTTTCATGTATCGCGGTGAACCGTTTGTGGTTTGGGAAGCATGGGGAGATAGCAACCGTTTCTGGATCGGACCGAAAAACCCACCAAGTGCCGATGATCTCGCCCCACTTCATCGTGCCTTTCAAGAATATCACGGCCCCATCGCCAATCTGGTGGCCGCAGTGGCGAGAATTTTGGATTAGTTGAGCCAGATGTCTCGATTCCATAAAAATAGAGCATGAATCCCGGATCCACTTTTCTTTCCGTCGTAATGATCCTCCTTGGCGTTTGCGCCAGTCCCGCCGACTGGCCCCAGTTTCGCGGACCGCAGGCGGGCGGCGTTGACAGCTCGGCGGCGTTGCCCACTACCTGGAACGTCGAGTCCGGCAGCAATGTCCTTTGGAAGACCGCCGTCCCCGGGCTCGCGCACGCCTCGCCGATCGTCTGGGGCGACCGCGTCTATCTCGCGACCGCCGTCGGACCCGGCGACGCGGAATTGAAGGTCGGGCTCTACGGCGACATCGGCGCGGCCGAAGATCAGGGCGTCCATCAGTGGCGTTTGCTCTCGCTGGACGCCGGCTCGGGCAAGATCGTTTGGAACGCGCCCGGCCACGAGGGCGTGCCCCGAGTGAAGCGCCACACCAAGGCGAGCCATTGCAATTCCACCCCCGCCACCGACGGCAAACGCATCGTCGCGATCTTCGGCTCGGAGGGGTTGTTCTGCTTCGACATGGAGGGCGCACCGCTCTGGAAGAAGGACCTCGGCCCGATGGACTCGGGCTTCTTCGCCGTGCCGAGTGCGCAGTGGGGTTTTGCCAGTTCACCGGTACTGCATGACGACAAGGTGGTGGTGCTGTGCGACGTGCAGACCAATTC
>DNDP01000405.1:0-1184 GCA_003484235.1 Verrucomicrobiales bacterium | reverse complement strand
ACCTGGGGCACGCCGACGGTCGCGCAGGTGGGCGGACAAACGCAGATCCTCGTCAATGGCTGGCATCACACCGGCGCGTATGATTTCGCCACCGGGAAGGAGATCTGGCGTCACGACGGCGGTGGCGACATCCCGACGCCGACGCCGGTCGTGGGCGAGGGCCTCGCGTACTTCACCAGCGCGCACGGCCGGTTTCGCCCGATGCAGGCCGTCCGGCTCGAGGCAAAGGGCGACATCACCGCCGATGACGTGGGCGAGACCAACGAGTTCATCGCGTGGTCGCACGCGCGGAAGGGCAACTACATGCAGACGCCGATTCTCGTCGGCGATCTTCTGTTCGGGTGCGTGGACCACGGGGTCCTGACTTGTTTCGATGCGCGGACGGGGGAGATTCACTTCGAGGAACGCCTGCGCGCCGGTGGCGATGGTTTCACCGCGTCGCCGGTCGCGGACGGCCGGCACCTCTTTTTCCCGAGCGAACAGGGTGACATCTACGTCGTGCCGGTGAGCCGCGAGTTCGCGATCGTCAGCACCAACGCCATGAACGAGACGGTGATGTCCTCACCGGCGCTGAGCAGCGGGCGGATGTTCATCCGGACCCGCGGGCATTTGGTGGCGGTGGGGATGAAGGAGTGACACAGGCGTGCCGTCGGCGTGGACGAACCGTGACAAACCACACCCGCAACTGTCGAACTTCACCAGCACATGTCATGGAGCCGAAGAACAGCCGTTGTCGCAGCCTCGATTCTCATAGTCTTGCTGGTCATTGGGTTGGTCGTGGTGGGCGGCAAGCGTGATGAAGGCCCGGTGTTTGAGGGGAGAACGCTCGGTGAGTGGCTGGGCGGCATTGATCTGTCTCACTGGGAAGATCGTCGGTCACCGCAGTTCCTGGAGATATCGAACGCTGTCACTCAGATCGGAACAAACGGTTTTCCCAGCTTGCTGCGGTGGATCGAATACGAACCGTCGGCCGCCGCCATTCGTTTTTGGACCGCTTTTGATCAGATCGATGATCACCTGCCTTCCACCCAGTTTGAGGATCGAATCAGGATCTTTGCCCGGCGAGACTTTGATCGCGCTGAGGCCACCGTTGTCGCTTTCCGCGTTTTAGGAGAGCAGGCCAAGCCCTGCATTCCGCAACTGGTATCAACCGCCACCACATCGACCAACACGACGATCGCGCG
>DNDP01000439.1:10462-13169 GCA_003484235.1 Verrucomicrobiales bacterium | reverse complement strand
CGGAACCGGGGGGTAGGTTGATGCATTCGTCGCGGCTTATCATCCAGTCGATCAGCTGCACGAAATTGAACGCAGTGCCGCAAAAGATGACCGGGTGATTGAGCACCGTGTGGCGTTGGAGCCATCCTGCGACTTCTTCCGGCGCGAAACTCCAGCCGCCATCAACGTCAACCGAACCCGCAAACACGGAGTGCGCGTCGCCGAATTCCTGCCTCACAACCTCGAACATGTGCACGAGCGAGGAGTTGGGGGCGGCTGCAGGAGGTGGGGTCAACGAAAGGATCTGGGGGCGCATTCGCAGCTTCCCGCCCTCGTCGGCGACCGAAGGTTGCCAGTTCGGAAGCAGATGGCGTCGAAACCACGGCTTGAGGGAGGCATCGTACAGTTGCAGCGAGGCAGCCGAATGAAAATGCCGGCTGGGCTGATGGCCGGTCGTGCCGGACGAATGAAACGACACGCTGCGCTGATCCGGCTGGATGCAGCTAAGCTCCATTTCCCGGAACGCCGTCGTGGGCATCGCGGGAATCTGGGTCCAGTGATCGATCTTTTGCGGATGTGCACCCCGATTTTCGCACCACCTGCGAAGGGGTGGATTCTGGGCGAACTGGAATTCAAACAGCGCCAGCGCAAGCTCGTTGAACCGTTCATCCAGCCCATCCGCCGACAGGGCCTCCGGCGATTCGCCTTGAGATTCGATGAATCGAAACACCTGGCGTACCGGATGATCGGCGGTGAGCGATTGATGGTCCATTGGCTTGTTTCCGCGACCGGTTGAGCCGCCTTGCCGGCCGGAGGCGGGACCATTGCAAATGTCGGGCCGCCAGTAAAGCTCCTCATGCTTGGAAACTCGGCGGGGATTGCCAACGTGAACCGGAGAGCTATAACCGGGAGGCCGCGACTCCTCCGTTCGCGGTCAACTCTATGCATCTGGAACCGACACAAATGAAATGGCTGCCGATCGTCATGCTGGTGGCCAGCAACGTTTTCATGACTTTTGCCTGGTACGGGCATCTTAAATTCAAGAATTCGCCCCTTTGGGTGGTGATTCTGGTGAGCTGGGGGATCGCCTTCTTCGAGTACGTCATCATGGTGCCGGCGAACCGATGGGGCCATGCGAGTTTCTCCGCCACACAGCTGAAGATCATCCAGGAGGTAATCACGCTCGGCGTCTTCAGTGTGTTCGTCTTCTCATGGCTCGGTGAGCGGCTCCGCTGGAATCACCTCGCGGCCTTTGCCTGTCTGCTGGGAGCGGTGGCGTTCACGTTTCTTCCCGGCCGTCTGGATCGTCAACGACCGCTGGACGATGCGGAGATGCAGACGTCGACGAGGTAGCATTCAACTCACCCGGCTCCATTCCTCTGCAACCACCCGGACACGGTTGATTACGCGGCGGGATTGACGGATGCGTTCAGCCGCCGGGAACGGATTACCAGTAGCGTGCCTCCGGCCACGGCCAATGCCGTAGAGAATGCGAAGACCATCCGCAGATTCTGACCGGACGCGGCGGTGATCCATCCCACCACCCCATTGGCCAGCATGGGACCGATTCCCGAGCCGAACAGGATCAACAACGTCTGGGCCGTGGACCTGACCTCCTTCGGGGCGATGGCGTTTACCAGGACGCTGACGCCGATATGGTGGTAGACAATGACCATGCCCGTGAGGAGATGACTTCCAACCAGCAGCCAGAGATTGTCCGACTGCCAGAACACAAGATGCCGAAGGATCATGGCGACCACACCAATAAGGATCGTGCTGCTGATGCTGAGACGACCGAGCAGCCTGGCCTGCGACCGAAAGAGCATGATTTCCAGCATCACGCCGATGCATTGGGACGGCCCGATCCATCTTCGGGCTAGGCCCGCCTCCTCCAGCAGGGGCGCCGAAAACACCGCCTGAACCGCAAAGGACGAGGCCACAAGAAAGTAAACCGCCAGCGCCGTCAGGTAGGCGGGGTTGCGCAGCAGCCGTTTCACCGCCGCGAGATACCCCGTTCCGGAGGGCATGTCGGGCGTCACATGCGCGGCTCCGGGAGGAATGTGCGTGAGGAATCTGGAGACCACGATCATCGCTGCTGCCATCGCCATTCCACAATGGATCGTGATGGTCAGATTCATGTCGCCCCGCAGCTGCATCCACCCGTAAACGAATCCCGACGGCAGAATCCAGCCAAGTGAACCCCAGGCGCGGAGGCGGCCGAACTGGGATCGCGGGTTTTCCAGATGGAAGAAGCTCAACGGGTTCAACAGGACCAGCGACGGATTGAAACAGGCATAGAAGGCCATGAAACTGACCAGCAACGCGGCAAACGAATGCTGCAGGCTGACCACTCCAAGGAGGATGAATATGAGCAGATTGAGCCAGGTGTAGAGCCGGTTCAAGGGCACGAACCGGTCGGCCAGCATGCCCCAAAAGAACGGCGAGACCAGGAGGGCAGCCGAGGAGACGGCAAAAATGTGGCTGACCTGCGTGAAGGTGAGCCCGCGATCGAGGAACAGCAGCGTGATGAACGGCAAGACCGCTCCGCCAATGCCAAACTGGAGCAACATCGCCAGCACCAGAGATCGGGGAACCGGTGCGTGGGGTGGGCGTACGTTCGACATCGATGGACGGTTTGGCGGAGAGCGGGGTTTACTTCGGGAATTCCGGACTGTCGAGCGGGATCGGGTCGATCAAGCCGGAAACGCCGGCCGGGATCACCATTAGG
>DNDP01000439.1:0-10237 GCA_003484235.1 Verrucomicrobiales bacterium | reverse complement strand
CCGGATCACCATCAGGACGGTCCGGGGTCGGGCACGGAGGCGGGTCAAGGATTTCCCGATTTTCTTGTCCGGCCCGGCCGCTTTTGTGCGTTTCTAGTTCGTTACCAGACTGTAACTTTTTGCGTTGGCGAAGGTCTTCAGGTGTGAAACAACCTCGCCCACACCCGACTGCAACCGGCATGAACAAACAACAGACACTGCTCGAGTTTTTTACCAGCCAGACGGCGCAGATCGATATCGTGCAGTTTGTGATCAACCTCCTGCTGGCCGGCCTGCTCGCATATTTGCTGGGCCGCGTCTACGTCCGTTTCGGCACCGTACTGGCCAACCGCGAGATGTTCAGCCGGAACTTCATGCTGCTCACCATGACCACCATGGTGATCATCACCATCGTCAAGTCCTCGCTGGCCCTGTCGCTGGGACTGGTCGGTGCGCTGTCCATCATCCGGTTCCGAGCCGCGATCAAGGAGCCCGAGGAACTGGCCTACCTGTTTCTGGCGATCTCGATTGGCCTTGGGCTGGGCGCCAGCCAGACGATCATCACCACGCTCGCCTTCGTGATCATGGTGGCCGTCATCATCAGCCGCCACTTCGTGCGCGGATCGGCGCCGCGGCCCAACCTTTACCTGACCATCTCGCACAGCGGCAACGGGCAGCTCTCGCTCCCGCAGCTGGTGGAAGCCGTCAACAAGTTCTCCCGCCGTTCGCTGCTCAAGCGCTACGACGAGGGGGAAGGCGTGCTGGAGGCATCGTTTCAGGCCAACTTCGACAGCGTGGAACGGGTGAACGAGTGCACCCGTCACCTCCGGTCCCTCTCGGATTCAATCCGGGTAAGCCTTCACGAGGATCGCGGGCTGGGGGTGTAGGAGGAGCATGAGCGAGCGTGACGAAAACGGCTTTCGCTTCGAGCGGAAGTATCACGTTCAGGACATGCCGTTTGAAGCGATCGAACTGCTCGTCCGCCGCAATCCGGCCCTCTTCCGCGACGCCTATCCCAAACGCATCGTCAACAACATCTACTTTGACACGCCGGGGTTGCGCAGCCTGCTGGAGAACATGGACGGCATCGCCGACCGGACGAAGGCGCGCATTCGCTGGTACGGACCGATGCTGGGTGAACACGCCAAGCCGGTGTTGGAATTCAAGCTCAAGCGGGGCATGGTGGGCGCCAAGAACTCTTTCCGGCTGCAGCCGCTCGTGGTCGCCAAGGGCATGGGCGCCGCGGATGTCTTTCGCTGCCTGGAGGAATCCAGCCTGCCGGAAAGCGTCCTCGGCCCGCTCCGCAGCTATGAGCCGGTCCTGCTGAACCGTTATCATCGTAAGTATTTCATTTCGGCCGACAGGCTCTACCGGATCACCCTGGACTGGCAGCTGGAATTCTTCCGGTTCATGAAACATAACAACGCTTTCGCTTCCGGCCGGCTCGACCGAGACAGCACGGTGGTGGAGTTGAAGTACAGCGGCGCGATCGACCGCATCGACGAGCGGGTCGCCGGCTATTTCCCCTTCCGCGTGACCCGCATGTCAAAATTCGTAACCGGTCTGCACTCGATAGGAGCGGTCTGAGCCATGTCTGGTGACTATCTGCCTGCCGAAACTGCCCAGGGGAAGATTCCCGGCTGGCTGTTCATTGCCGGTTTTGGATTCCTGATCGCGGGGTTTCTGTTCTGGCAGGTGGAGAAAAGCCGCGGTCAGCGGGAAAGAATGAGCCCGGTAATCTCAGAGATACAGGCCCGAAACGCCACCGGCTTGAAGGACGAAGACGGCGACACGGCCGACTGGATCGAACTGTGGAATCCAACAGGCGAACCGGTGGATCTCACCGGCTGGTCATTGACCGATGACTTCCGGCGTCCGCAAAAATGGAGGTTCCCGTCGGCAACGCTGGAGCCGGGTGGCTTCCTGGTTGTTCATGCCACCGGCAAGGACCGCACCAACTTCATTTCCAGCCTGCACACAAACTTTCGCCTGAGTCCCGCCGGAGAATACCTCGCCTTGATCGCACCCGACGGGACGCGGGTGGTCCACGAGTTCCTGCCGAAGTATCCGCCGCAGGAATGGGACACGTCATTCGGAGTCCTGCCGGAGACGTTTCAGGTGGATCGCCCCCGGCTTCATCGTGATTCGCGGGACCTGACCTTCCTGTTGACGCCGACGCCCGGTCAACCGAACCGAAACGAACTGCTCGGCATCGTGGCGGACACGCAGTTCAGCCACCGTCGTGGGTTCCACCGCGAACCGTTTGAACTGGAGATCACCACCAAGACGTACAATGCCCAGATCCGCTATACGCTCGACGGGTCTGAACCGTCCGAGGACGAGGGTAGCGTATATCAGGCTCCGATCAGTGTTGACCGCACCACCACGCTTCGGGCGGCCGCCTTCCGTCCGGGATTCAAGCCCAGCAACATCGACACACACACGTATCTTTTTCCGGAAAAACTGGTTCATCCGATTGCAGGCGGCATCTCCGGTTCGCCGCATTGGCGGGATCCGGTTGCATTGACCAATGCCGAGATTCGCCAACAGATCGTGGGCGGCCTGCTGGCGATTCCCAACCTGTCAATGGTCGTTCCCGCCGAAAGATCGGGCCCGACCAGCGGCCGGTTCTATCCCACCAGCTTGAATGGGACGTGGGACGAGGCACAGCGGGTGTCAATGGAGCTTCTCATATCAGCTTCCGCGGACTACCTGCAGTTCGGTGCGGGTCTACGCCAGGTGGAGGGCTCGTCGACGCTTCTGGATCACACGGAGCGGTCCGGTTTCCGGCTGCTTTTCCGGAACGAATTTGGAGAAACCGAATTCAAGCACCAGCTGTTCGGCCCGGGTGGTGCAAAGACTTCGCGAGATTTGGTGGTGAAGGCCGGCAGCGGGACAATGCCGCTTCTGAGTCTGGTCGACGATCAGTGGCGAAGGGAATCCCTGTTGGAACTCGGCCATCCCGTGACGCGGGGCCGGTTCGTCCATCTCTTCATCAATGGAGATTACCGGGGCATTCATCTTCTGGGGGAACGACCCACCGGACCATTCCTCTCGGCCGCGTTCAAGCACGCAGGCGAGTTTGACGTAATTACGGCCGATGGACTTGCAACTGGTGATGCCGTGGTTTGGGAACAGCTTCTGGCCGCCGCCTCCGCCGCCTCCGCCGCCGCCGTGGCCGCGGCGCCGATCGGGAATGTCACGCTCAATCAAGTGGGCCAGTTCTTGGATCTGGATGTGTTCGCCGACTTCATGATCGTGAACCTGCTTGCCGGCTCATGGGATCTGCCGTCGCCCGTCGGATGGTACGCCGCACGGCCCAGAACTACTGCCGGCCGGTTCGCCTTTCTGAACGGCGATTTCGCACCCGCGTTCGGATCGTCCGATTTGCTGCCGCGTTCTGCCGATCCCCGTGCCGGGCCGCTGCACCTTTTTGGCCTTCTGCGAAAAAATGGCGAGTTCAGGAAATTGTTCATCCAACGTGCGGAGGTATTGCTGTCGGAAGATGGGCCGCTGTCGCCTTCCGCATCGGGTCGCCGTTATCGTCGTTTGGCGACGGCACTCGACGATGCATTGGTCGCCGATCTTGCACGTTGGAGCGACGTCAGGGCTGATGTCGCCTGGGAAAACGCCGTGACGGATCGGGATAAGAGTTACTTTTCTTCGCGGCTGGAACAGATCGGCAGGCAGCTGCGGGAGGAGATCTCCTTGGCCCGTTAGCATCTCAAATCAAATCGATGGTCAACAGCTCAATTCCAGCCCAATGAGCAATTCGCCCAGGCCGAATTCGGCCAGCTGGAAGTTCGCAACAGCCGTCGCGGCTGGTGGTGCCGCTGGTTTGACTGCGTTCGCCGTGTTGCAAACACGCTGGCACTGGTACGTGTTGTGGCTGGCCAGCGCCGGCGTGGTCACTCTCGTGGCGTATGGGACGGACAAGGTCGCCGCCCGGTGGAATCGATCCCGCGTTCCTGAGAGGTCTCTTTGGACAATGAACCTGCTTGGTGGGTTACTGGGTGGCTGGTTCGGGCAGATTGTCTTCCGGCACAAGACCCGCCAATGGGGTTCGTGGGCGATTCTGGTGATTGCAACCGCCATCCACGGATCACTCGCATGGTTTCTCTGGCAGCACTCGGGATTTCCTTGAGGAAAAGCAGACGGCGCAGGCGATGAGACGTCAGGGTGTTTCGGCCTGAAGTTCGGTGATTATTCGTGGCAAGTGCGCAAGCAGGTGGTCCACATCGGTATCCGTATTATATATGCCCAGGCTGAAACGGACGCTGCCCAGAGCACGGGCAGGCGACATGCCCATCGCCATCAGGACATGCGAGG
The DNA here is from genome assembly GCA_003484235.1 of Verrucomicrobiales bacterium. GTDB lineage: Bacteria > Verrucomicrobiota > Verrucomicrobiia > Limisphaerales > RI-55 > RI-55. Next base: position 5,929 of record DNDP01000439.1, on the reverse strand, counting down.
GATCAAGTGATCCCGTGGTGCAAGCAGATCCGCTGGATGCACAAACACCGATCTGGTCCAGCTTTTTGAGCACGGCCTCGGCTTCCACATTTGGAAAGGAGATGTTTGAAGTGTTGCAAAGCCGGTCAACGCGAGAACCATTGCGGGCCGCGCCCGGAATGGTCTTGAGAATGGTGTCCTCCAGTCGGTCCCTGAGGGCACGAACGCGGATGTTCTCGTCGGCGATCGAATTCATCGCCAACTCTGCGGCCCGACCAAAGCCGACCATGTAAGGGACATTCTCAGTGCCCCCCCGTCGTCCCCGCTCCTGTCCGCCTCCGATGATGTAGGGCTGGAGCCGGGATCCCGAGCGCACGTAGAGCAAACCAATGCCTTTGGGTGCATGCAGCTTGTGCCCCGATAGCGAAAGGAAGTCTATGTCGAGTGCCTTGACGTCAAGTTTCAGCTTCCCGGGCGTCTGCACTGCGTCCGTGTGGAACGGCACCCCCTTGTAACGGCAAATTGCGGCCATTTCCTCGATCGGGAATATGACTCCTGTTTCGTTGTTGGCGAACATGGCCGAAACAATCGCGGTTTCGGGCTTCAGAGCCTGCTCCAGAAGGTGAATATCGATGGAACCGTCCGATTCCACCGGCAGGAAAGTGACGTCGTACCCCTGTTGAATCAGATGCCGTCCGAATTTGATGTTGGCGGAATGCTCCACCGCCGTCGTTATGACATGCCGTTTGTGGGGGCTGAGCCGCAAGGCGCTGCTGAGCGCGGTATTGTTGCTTTCGGTCCCACAACTCGTAAAAACAACCTCCCGTGGTTCCGCGTTGATCAGGGCGGCAGCTTTGGTCCGCGCCCCTTCAATGAGTTCGGCCACCCGTGTGCCAAATTCATAGGCGCTCGAGGGGTTGCCCCAATGTTCCGTGAGCACCGGCAGCATGGCTTCAACTACCTCGGGCGCCACCTGGGTGGTGGCGTTGTTGTCAAAATAGCAGAATCTTTTGTCGTGCATCGGTGCCGGGCGGCGATCCGTCTTTGGGCGCCACCAGAAGAGGACCGGATTAACCGGACAAGGGTGGCATGGGTAAAGGAAAATTTCGGTTTGGAACTCCCGTGTTAATGGGAGAGCGTAAAAGTCTTTGACAAGAAGCCGCGCAAAATATAAACACAACTTTCTTTAGCAACTTACTTATGAATGCAGCGCCGTCAGAAACCAAGCTGACTCACAACGAGGTCATCAAGACCGCCATTCCGACTTTGGCCGGGAACATCTCCGCGACGCTCGACAACACCGAGACCGACCAGTTCGAGGCGGATGACCAGCAGTTCCTCAAGTTTCATGGGATTTACCAGCAGGACGATCGGGATCTCCGCAAGACCGGCAAGAAATACATCATGATGATTCGGGGTCGCATTCCCGGCGGCGTGATGACCTCCAAGCAGTGGCAGGTCTTCGACGATCTGGCGGATGACAGTGGCAACGGAACGCTGCGAGTGACCACGCGGCAGAGCATCCAGTTCCATGGGGTGGTCAAGGGGCGTCTCCGGCAACTGGTGAAGCGGATTAATGATTCGCTGCTGTCCACGCTTGCGGCTTGTGGCGATGTGAATCGCAACGTCCTCGCGCCACCGACCCCGGCTTACACCAAGGCCCGGGAAGAGGTGTTCGCCGACTGCAACACGGTCGCCCTGGCGCTGGCCCCGCAGACGAAGGCGTATCACTCGATTTGGATCGACGGCGCGCAACTCAACCTCGATGACGAGGAGAACAAGGGCTTTGTCGATCCGCTCTACGGCAAGACCTATCTGCCGCGGAAGTTCAAGACGGCGTTTGTGATCCCGCCGCTGAACGACGTGGACATCCTCACGAACGACCTCGGTTTCATCGCGGTCGTGGAGAACGACAAGTTGATCGGTTACAACCTGGCGGTTGGCGGCGGCCTGGGCCGCAGTCACGGCAATCAGCAGACCTTTCCGCGGCTGGCCGACGTGCTGGGCTTCTTCCCGCGCGAGAATCTGATCGAAGTGGCGAAGGCGGTGTTGACGATTCACCGCGACTTCGGTGATCGCACCGACCGCAAGCGTGCGCGCTTGAAGTATGTCATCGAAGAAAAGGGCGCGGACTGGGCGCGTGAGGAGGTCAACCGCAGGGCGGGCATTGAATTGCAGCCGGCCAAGCCGTTTACCTTCGAGCAGCAGAAGGATCTCTACGGATGGCACCAGCAGGTGGATGGCAATCAGTTCTTCGGATTGTTCATCGAAACCGGGCGGATCAAGGACACCGAGGCGGTGCGGATGAAGAAGGCGTTGCGCACGATTGCCGACCGGTTCGACATCGAGTTTCGGCTGACGGCCAATCAGAACGTCGTGCTCGCGAATATCAAGCCGGCCGACAAGGACGCTATCAACGGCATCCTTGAGCAGCACGGCATCCGCACCGATCACGAGCAGGCGACGCCGCTCCACGCCGCGATGATGGCCTGCCCCTCGCTGCCGACCTGCGGGCTTGGCCTGGCGGAATCGGAACGTTACCTGCCCGGTTTGATCGACCGCATCGAGAAGCTGTGCGATGAAGCGGGCATTGGCGGCGAGGAAATCATCATCCGCATGACCGGTTGCCCGAACGGCTGCGCCCGGCCGTACATGGCGGAGATCGGGTTCGTCGGCAAGGGGCCGGGCCGCTATCAGCTCTGGCTGGGTTCGAACGTTGCGGGCACCCGCCTGAACCGTCTCTGGAAGGAGATGGTGAAGGACGCCGAGATGGAGGACGAACTGCGTCCGCTGCTCACCCGCTACGCGAAGGAGCGCAATGGGGGCGAGCGCTTCGGCGACTGGTGCGACCGGGTGTTGTTGCAGGAGGCGGCGACCAACTAACGCGTGTCGCCCCGCGCTCTTTCGGAATCGAGCACCACTTCAATTCATGGCCACCGAAGGACATTCCCGCAGCGTCGCCAAGGCGATCTCCTGGCGCATCACCGGCACGCTCGACACCATTCTGATCTCCTGGTTGATCACCCGCGAATTGAAGTGGGCGGTGAGCATCGGGTTCGTCGAGCTGTTCACCAAGATCTTCCTCTACTACGGCCACGAACGCATCTGGAACCGCATTTCCTTCGGCCGCATCAAGGCCAAGGACGACTACAACATCTGACCGCCGATCACTCCGTTTCATAACATGACTGAACAAGACATCGCACAGGCGAACGAAGCATTGCGGGGGAAATCGCCGCTTGAGATCACCCGCTGGGCCATCGAGCAGGGCGGGGGCAGGGCGATCGTGTCCACCAATTTCCGCCCGTATGAAGCGGTGATTCTTCACCTCTGCACGCAGGTGCAGCCGGACATCCCGGTGCTCTGGGCCGATCACGGATACAACCGTCCGGCAACCTACCGGCACATGGAGGAGCTGAAACAGCGGCTCAAGCTGAACATCAAGGGCTTCGTCCCCAAGGTGACCGCCGCTCACCGCGACGCCGTCGAAGGCGCAATTCCGACGCCGGAGAACGAGGAGGCGCTCAAGAAGTTCAGTGCCGTGTTCAAACTGGAGCCGTTCCAGCGCGGCATGCGCGAACTGGCCCCGACCATCTGGATCACCGCGCTGCGCAAGGTGCAGAATCCGAACCGTGAGGGCATGGGCATCGTCGCCGCTGACGGCAACTTCGGCACGATCAAGGTCAACCCGGTCTTTCACCTCAGCGACGCCGACATGGAGGCCTACCTCAAGCAGCACAGCCTCCCCAACGAGTGGGACTACTTCGATCCCGCCAAAGCCGACGAAAAGCGCGAGTGCGGTCTCCACGCCGCGTGGGGCGGGACGGCTGTCGCCGAAGGGGCTCGGATCTAGCGCCCGGTCTCCGGGGCGTCGATCGAACGTGCTCTGCCAGAATGCTCAATTGAATCATGGGTAAACCCTTCGAGAATGCGGAAGCATGGAGATCGGCGCGCACGTTGGCTGGCCAAGCATATGCGCCATGTCAGCGTGCTCCGCTGTCGAAAGACTTTGGGTTGCGGGATCAGCTGCAGAGGGCGGCAGTTTCGGTGATGAACAACATTGCCGAAGGCTGGGAAAGTCTCCGTGCACTGGAGAAACGCCAGACCTACAACATCGCACGACGCCCATGTGGCGAAGCGCGTTCCATGAGCTATGTGCTGCGGTTCGACAGCCAGTTCATCTCCCGCGAGCCGCAGATTGATTTGCCCGCTGCATGCGCACAAACCGGCAAACTTGTGCCGGGTTTGATTCGCGCATTGGGAGACCGATCTTGAATCCCCAGACCCCAGAAGCCAGACCCCATCCCCTTCGAATGAGCAGCTACCATCTCGACCACCTCCAGTATCTCGAAACCGAGGCGATTCACATCATGCGTGAAGTCGCGGCCGAGTTTGAACGTCCGGCGCTGCTGTTCTCCGGCGGCAAGGATTCGATCTGCCTCTTGCGACTCGCCGAAAAGGCGTTTCGTCCGTCGGAGATTCCGCTGCCGTTCCTGAACGTGGAAACCGGGCACGAGTTCCCCGAGTTGATCGAGTTTCGCGATCGCCGGGCGAAGGAACTCGGCGCCAAGTTGATCGTGCGGACGGTGGACGAGGCGATTGCCAGGGGCACCGCGACCGTCACGCCCGGGCAGATCAGCCGCAATCAATTGCAGATTCCCGTGCTTCTCGGTGCGATCGAGGAGTTTCAGTTCGACTGCTGCATCGGCGGCGCGCGACGCGACGAAGAAAAGGCCCGCGCAAAGGAACGGTTCTTCAGCTTCCGCGACGGCTTCGGTCAGTGGGACCCCAAGAACCAGCGCCCTGAGATTTGGAACCTTTACAACGCCCGGTTGAACCAGGGTGAAAACATGCGCGTCTTCCCGCTCTCCAACTGGACGGAGATGGACGTCTGGGAATACATCAAGAAGGAGAAGCTGGAGGTGCCGAACATCTATTTCACCCACGAGCGCGATTGCTTCCGGCGCAATGGTCAATGGCTGCCGGTGCCGCCTCCCAACACCGACCCGTCCAAGCCCGATCCGTTCGCGGGCGGTCGCCCGAAACCGAACGAACCGATCAAGAGGCTCGTCGTTCGCGTCCGCACCATTGCCGACATGATCAGCACCGGTATGATCGAAAGCCCGGCCACGACGGTCGATGACATCATCGCGGAAGTCGCGGCCGCCCGCGTGACCGAGCGCGGCTCCCGCGCCGACGACAAGGCCAGCGAGGCCGCCATGGAAGACCGCAAGAAGGCGGGATACTTCTGATCCGGAGTGACGCAGTCGTGTCCGACCGCTAGATTGCCGACAAATGAGCAACAACTTCCAGCAACTCACAGATGGCCTCTACTGGAAACGGCTGGGCGAACACGTGATGTTTGAGACCAATACCGGCATCCGCAAGAACGTGATCGTCCATGAGGAGAGCACGTTTGCCGTGGAGTTGTTCAACCTCAGCGACGACGCCCATGATCAGGAGCAATTCAAACGGAGGCGCTCGACCCGGCTGGAGGGGCAGGCGATCTCGGTATTGGCCGCCGAAGACTATGTCATCACCAAGCTGCGGTGGCCGCGCTCGAAAGATTTCGACGACGCACGCGATGTGATCGCCATGCAGGACGCCGAATTGGATTGGGACTACATCCACCAATGGGCCGACATCCACGGCTCCCGTGCCAAGTTGGAGATAGTAAAGGCTGGAATTCCGCCACGCCCCAACAAGAACTGACGCAATCCTATTTTTCATGTCCGCCACCAACCACCCCATCGAGATTCTCCGCTTCAACACCTGCGGCAGCGTTGACGACGGCAAGTCCACGCTCATCGGCCGGCTCCTCTACGATTCCAAGTCGATCATGGAGGACCAGATGGAGGCGCTCGAACGCAGCGCCGACATCACCGGCGGCGGCCAGGTCAACCTCGCCAACCTCACCGACGGTTTGCGCGCCGAGCGCGAGCAGGGCATC
>DNDP01000383.1:16539-16726 GCA_003484235.1 Verrucomicrobiales bacterium | reverse complement strand
GGCGACCGCGAACAGATCGAGCTGCTGAAGTTCCTGAACAGCAATTGACGCATGAAAAAGCGGGGAGTCCGGCGGTGGCAGATTGCGGTTCTGGTGACCAGCGTAATCCTGGCACTGGCATTGTTGCTTCCTGCCTGGACCGTCTGCACCGACTACGCCTACGTGTGTCAAAACACCGGTTCGAGCA
>DNDP01000383.1:16060-16227 GCA_003484235.1 Verrucomicrobiales bacterium | reverse complement strand
TTCATGCGGGACAAGCATCCCGACAAGCTGGAGCATCGGTGGGTCAGCTATTCCGGCACCGGTCGGGATATTCTTGGGAATGCCCACAGCTGGGGTCACGGGAGCGGGGCCCTCCATGCGGTTCGTCACATCAAGGGCTTTGACACTTATGTGAATCACCTCGCCGA
>DNDP01000383.1:9796-15861 GCA_003484235.1 Verrucomicrobiales bacterium | reverse complement strand
CGGAGGTTTTTGGATGTGCCCTTATGTGAATCACCTCGCCGACACCGAGAAGCTGGCGCTACACGAACTCTTCTCAACGGGCGATCATCACACCGTGAGGACCAAAGTGGACGAGGTATGGGAGGCAACTCTGGGTTTGGACCCATAAACGCGCCACGGAATTAGCCGGAAGATCATTTCAGCGGCGGACATTCAATTGCACGAGAATGACCGAAGTTCGCTGATGGTCGAAAGGCTGCTGAGGTTATTGACCGGGAGTTGAGCGGTCTCACCGCGCACCGACAATTTCGGACCTTGCCTTGCCGACGTGAACCCGGAGAGCGGTGTTTTTCCAGGAGGACTTTTTCAATATTGAGACGACTGAGGGAACCCGGCAGGAACCGAAACTTCCAGCCCCGTAATTCCCTGTCATGAATCTGGACAAAAGTGTACCCACCCGGGACGGGGCTTGGCGAATTCGCCGAACCGTCGCATCGCCGCTATTTCCACGCACTGGTCTGACCGCTGCTCAGGCAGGAAGGTCGCATGCGCGCTCATCGTCCATTGTACACATGGTTCCTCCGGGGCGGGCTCGGCTTCCTCTTCGTGCTGGGTCAACTTCCGCTCCGGGCTGGCGGACCAACCATCATCCAGCAACCCACGCCGCAGTCGGTGTTTCAGGGAGACACCGCGAGCTTCATGGTGCAGGCGATCGGGGTCAATCCGACGTACCAATGGAAATTCAACGGCGGCGCGATCAATGGCGCCACCAACGACACGCTGGTGCTGAACAACGTGCAGGGAACCCAGGCGGGCGAATACAAGGTGGATGTCAGGGACCCCAGCGGCACGACCACCAGCTCGAAGGTGAACCTGACCGTCTACGTTCCACCCACGATCACCAGCCAGCCGCTGGACTTGACAAAGAATCAGGGTCAGAGCGGCAGCCTGAGCGTCGCCGCCACCGGTACGTCCCCGCTCAGCTATCAATGGTTCTTCCAGAATCTGCCGATCCCCAATGCCACCGGCCAAATTCTGTCCCTGTCCGGCCTTCAGGGCAGCCAGACGGGTTCCTATTTCGCGGTCGCAAGCAATCTGGCGGGCATGGCCACCAGCCGGGTGGCCACCGTCACGGTGATCGTGCCCCCGTCCATCCTCCAGCAACCGCTGGCGCAGACCGCGACACTCGGTTCCGCCGTGGAATTCTCGGTGATGGCCGCCGGCACGGCGCCTTTCAGCTACCAGTGGAAGTTCAACGGCGGCAAGATCACCGACGCCACCAACGCCCTGTTGCGGATTCCCAACGCGACACCCGCCGTCGCGGGCAAATACCGCGTCGACATCTCGAACCCCGCCGGTGACGTGACCAGCGCGGAAGTGAATCTGACGGTCGATTCCACGCCGCCGCCGCCCATGGACCTCGTCTGGACAAACCTGCTCGGGGGCATCTGGGGCGATGCGGCCAACTGGAGCCCCAACCGCGTCCCTTCCTTTGCCACTGACCGAGCATTCATCCAGGCGCCCGGCGGTTATGTCGTCTCACTGGATGCCGGCGTCGTGCTCGACCGACTGACGCTGGGTGGAGGAAACGAGACGCCGACGCTGATTGTCAGTGGTCCCACCCTGACTTTGAGCGGCGACAGCAGCATTGCTCCGGGCGCCGGGCTGGTGTTGACGGCGGGAACGCTCAATGGAGCAGGGAGCTTGACCGTGGGCGGCACGTTGAACTGGCAGTCCGGCGTGATCGCCAAGCCGGTATCAGTTGCGTCCGAGGGGCAGGTTACGCTCTCAAGCAGCTCCACAAAGGTGCTGCAGGGGGCGTCGCTCATCAACGACGGCATCGTGACCTGGACGGATGGAGGAAACTTTGAGCTGACCAGTGGCAGCGCCCTGGAGAACAACGGCACTTTTGCGTGGCTGAACAATCTGGAATTCAAGCAGGGCGGCGGTGCCAGCAGCACGCTTGTCAACCGGGGCACCCTTCGCAAGACGGTCGGATCCGGCACCAGCAAGCTCAAGGACATCCGCCTGATCAACTCGGGGACGATCGAGGTGCAGACGGGCGTATTGGAGATCAGCAGCGGCGCCGCCCATGTGTTTGGTGACGGCACCACCACGCGGGGCGCCGGAACGCTGTACCTCAATGGAGTGAACGTTTCGGCGGCGGGAAGCTTCCACCACTTCGGCGTGCTCGAGTTCAAGTCCGGCACGATGGTCTGGACGAACAGTCCCAGCCTGAACGGCACCTCCACCTTTCTGATCAACGGCGGCAAACTTTACCTGGACGGCGAATTCCCGTTCCAGGCGCCGCTGGAACTTACCTCCGGAACGATCAGTTCCCTGGTGCCGGGTTCCGTCACCCTGCGGGGCAACCTGAACTGGCTGGGGGGCAACTTCGAGGGGAATGTGGTTGTTGGTGCCGACGGCTCACTCCTCCTCGGCGGCAGCCAGAACAAGAAGCTGAACGACGCCACCCTGCAGAATCTGGGTGTCATGTCGTATGCGGGAACCGGAGACCTGCAGGCGACCAGCGCCTCCAGCCTGGTCAACCGCGGCCAGTTCACCTTCATGAACAGCGGCACGCTCAAGCAAAGCGGCAACGGCATCGCACCCCTGTTCGACAACTCGGGCTCGGTGGGGTTCGGCAACGCTCCGACGCGGATCAACATGGAGTATGCGTTCAACCAGTCCGCCAACGGCACCCTCAGCCTCGGGCTCGGCGGATCGACCACCAATGACATTGATCAACTCCTGCTATCCACCAACGCGGTGTTCAACGGCACGCTGAATGTCACGCTGCGAAACGGCTTCTCACCGGCGCAGGGCGACCAGTTTGACGTCATTGCCTACGCGAGGCGCAGCGGCACCTTTGCACAGTTGACCGGGGAGTCGTTCAAACTGGTCCCCGACTATCGCGGGAGCGGTCTGCGGCTCAAGGCGGAAACCCTGTCGTTTGTGAGCCAGCCCGGCAACCAGACTGTCACGGTGCTCAACCCCGTCACCATTACGGGCGAAGTCAACGGACACGGGCTGCTGCAGTGGCACTTCAATAACAGTCCAATCCCCGGGGCCACCAACCCGACCCTGTCCATCGGCAGCGCACTGCCCACCCACGCCGGCACCTACCAACTGCTTGCCAGCAATCACTGGGGATCGACAGCCAGCCGGGCGGTCACGCTGACGGTGTTCTCGCCGCTCACCCAGACCAGCCAACCCCAGAGCCAGACGGTCGTGGCGGGCTCGAACGTGAGCTTCAGCGTGGGTGCCAGCAGCGTGGCGCCCATCCAATACCAGTGGAAGTTCAATGGCTCGGCCATCGCCGGGGCCACGAACGCCACATTGACCCTGGCCAGTGTGACCTCTGCCCACGCCGGCAAATACAAGGTTGAAGTCGGCAATGGATCCCAGAACTTCACGTCCGCCGAGGCGATCCTGACCGTCAACGTCCCGGTCACCATCACCTCCCCACCGGCCAGTCGGGCGGTCATCACCGATGACAGCACGAGCTTCAATGTCTCGGTGGCCGGCACTCCGCCCTTCACCTACCAATGGCTGTTCAACGGAAATCCGCTGCCGGGGGCAAACGGGGACAAACTCGATCTGTCGCACATCGTCCCGGCCCAGGCTGGCGCCTACGCGGTGATGGTGTCGAACGTGGTGGGTGCCGTGTTGAGCACCAGCGCAACCCTGACGGTGAACGTGCCCGCCGGGATCGCGGTTCCACCACAAAATCAAAGCGTGACCGCGGGCAACTCCGCCACGTTCACGGTAGTTCCCAGTGGCACGCCCCCCTTCACCTATCAGTGGAAGTTCAACAATTCAACGCTGCCCGGCGCAACGAATGCCAGCCTGGTGCTGAACGGCGTCCAGACCGCGCAGGCGGGCACCTACTCTGTTTTCGTCGGCAACCCCTTCGGCCCCACGGTCAACGCCGGCGCCATGCTGACGGTCAATGTGCCCGTAGCGATCATCCAGCAGCCCGTCTCGCAGGATGCCGTGCCGGGTGAAACCGCCACCTTCTTCGTGGCGGCGACAGGCACCCCCCCGATCAGCTATCAGTGGCGCTGGAACGGCACCCCCATCGCGGGCGCCAGCCAACCGATGCTCACCCTGACCAATGTCGACACCGTCATCGGCGGCGACTACTCGGTGGTGGTGAGCAACATTGCCGGTGCGGAAACGAGCGACACCGCCCGCCTTGCGGTGGCCACCAATTTGCGGCAGGCCTGGGTCACCCGGCACAATGGCACCGACAACCACCACGATGGGTTCCGCTCCGCAGTGATGGACCCTGCGGGCAACGTGTATGTGACCGGCTGGTCGGACGAGCAGGATCGCGACAACGATTTTGTGACGATCAAATACAATGCCGCCGGTACGCGCGTCTGGCTGGCCCATTACAACGGCCCGGACAACTCCGACGATCAGGCCCAGGCAATCGGGCTGGACGCCGCCGGCAACGTGGTGGTCACCGGGTTTTCGAAGGGCGTGGGCAGCGGATTTGATTACGCCACCGTCAAGTACGACCCCGCTGGCAACCAGCTTTGGGTGGCCCGCTACAATGGACCTTCCAACAAGGATGATCTCGCCCATGCGCTGGCACTGGACGCGACGGGAAACATTCATGTGACCGGGGCCTCCAAGGGACCGGGCGACACCTTCCACTACGGCACGGTAAAGTATGCACCCGACGGGCAGCAGCTCTGGGTGGCGCGCCATGTAGGCACCGGAAACAGCGAGGATCAGGCGCGGGCCATCGCGGTGGACAGCGCCGGCAACGTGATTGTCACCGGCAAGTCAAAGGGTGTCGGCTCCAATTTTGATTACGCCACGGTGAAGTACAACGCAGCCGGAGCGCAGCTCTGGGCCGCACGCTACAACGGTCCCGGCAACGACGTGGACGAAGCAACCGCCGTCGCAGTGGACGCAAGTGGAGAGGTGTACGTGGCGGGCACTTCGAAGGGCCCGGGCACGGATCATGACTTTGCGACCATCAAGTACGACGCCACCGGCGTGATGGCGTGGGTCACCCGCTACAACGGTCCCGTCAACAAGGAGGACCAGGCCACCGGAATGGCACTGGATTCCCAAGGCCGGGTGCTGATCATCGGCGCATCCAAGGGACCGGGCGGCAATCTTGATTACCTGACACAGTGCCTGAACCCGGCCGGAGCCCAGCTCTGGATCGCGCGCTACAACGGACCGGATGACAGTGATGACCTTCCCAGTCAGGTGCGGGTGGACGCCGCCGACGAAGTTTATGTGACCGGAGGATCGAAGGGTCCCGGAACATCGCTCGATTTTGCCACGATCAAATACAACCAGGACGGCCAGAAGGAATGGGTGGCCCGCTACAACGGCACCGGCAACGGCGACGACATCGGCCGCGCGCTGGTGATTGACGCCGAGAACAGCGTCTACGTTGTCGGCGAATCCAAGGGTTCAGGGACCGACCTCGATGCCGCCATCGTGAAGTACACCCAGCCGCGCCCGCCGGCCATCCTGGTCCAGCCGCGCAGCCAGTCGGCGCCATTGCTGGGCCCGGTGTTCTTCAACGTCCTGGCAACCGGCACCGGTCCCCTCGTCTACCAGTGGCAGCTCAACGGCGCGAACATACCCGGTGCGACCAACGCCACGCTTGTGATTCCTTCCGCAACCGTCGCCGCCAACGGCAACTATCAGGTGACAGTTTCCAACCCCGCCGGCGCCGTCGAGAGTGAGGTGGCTCAACTGACCATCACGCTGCCCCTGGTGGACTTCTCCGACACGTTTGGGGCCGGGCTACCGAACGCAACGCTGGCCGGAGTCGGGGTGGGCGGGAACGTCGGCGCGACCGTGCAGCCGGGCGAACCGAACCATGGCGGCAAAGTCGGCGGTCATTCGGTCTGGTTCACATGGCGCGCTCCCGCCAGCGGCGTGGTTACCTTCTCCACGGCCGGCAGCGGTTTCGACACGCTGCTGGCAGCCTATCAGGGCAACGCCGTCAATGGTCTGACGCTTGTCGCCGGCGATGACGACTCGGGCGGATTTCTCACCAGCCGGATCTCCTTCAACGCCCAGGTCGGAGAAGTGTACCACATTGCCGT
>DNDP01000383.1:5351-9555 GCA_003484235.1 Verrucomicrobiales bacterium | reverse complement strand
CCTACCACATTGCCGTCGACGGACTGAAGGGCGCGACCGGTCAGGTGGTGTTGAGCTGGAATCTGGAAATCACCAATGAACGCCTGCCGGTGATCGCTTCCCTTACCGATGGCATGACGATCGGCTTTGGCGAGAGCGCAACCTTGTCGGTTTCCGCTGCCAACACCGGGGTCACTTACCAGTGGTTCCTCAATGGTGTGGCCCTGGCCGGTGCCCAGTCGTCTGTTTGGAACATCGTAAACGCCACCGTGGAAGACGTGGGAATCTATTACGTGCGCGTTCAGTTGGGTACCCGCGAGATTCTCTCCCGTCCCGTCCCGGTTCAGATCAACCGCACGGACGGCACGGTTGTGCGCACGGCCCGCGCCACCGACAAATTTGGCGAATTGATACCGGTGACGGGCGTGGTGGTCGAGCAGGCGGGTCAGGTGTCGGAATCGCGCAAGCTGGTCAAGGGCGGCACCAGCAGGTCCGGCGACAGATACAGGGCGGCCGGCACCTCGCGGGGCTACACCGGCACCCAGGTATTCACCACCTACAGCTCGGGCAGCGAGCCGGACGAACCGACGATTGACGGAACACCCGGCGGCGCGTCCGCCTGGTTTGCGTGGCAGGCTCCCATCAACGGAACCCTGCACATCAACACCGACGGCAGCGATTTTGACACCTTGCTGGGTGTCTACACCGGCGACGGCAGCAGCTTTGAAAGCTTGAAGCTGGTGGCGAGTGACAACAACAGCGGCATCGACGGCAGGGACAGCGCCGTGCGTTTCCCGGCCGCGGCCGGAACCACGTATTACATCGCCGTGGACGGCGTGGGTGGAGCAAGCGGTCGCGTGGTCCTCAACTACAATCTGGGCGATCCCCCCGCCATCGTGGATCCGCCGCAAAGCCAGCTGGTCCAGACCGGTTCGTCAGTGGTCTTCTCGGCCAGCCACACGGGCACCGAAACGCTCCAGTACCAGTGGCGGTTCAACGGCGTCAAGATCACCGGCGCCACCAATTGGTATCTGGTGATCGAGAACGCTCAGGCGACCAAGGCCGGATCCTACTCGGTCAAGATCAGCAACCCTGTGGACACGGTCACCAGCCCGTCCGCACAACTCACACTTCTCTCGGCGACCATCAATATCAGCGCCCAGCCGCAGAACCAGACGGTGCCGGAAGGCGCCACCGCCCAGCTGGAGGTGATTGCCTCCGGCTCGCCCGCACTTGCGTACCAGTGGCGGTTTGACGGCCTGCCGCTTACCGGCGAAACCAATGCCACGCTGCAGATCCCGGACGCTTCCGCTGAACATGAAGGTCTTTATTCCGTGCTGCTCACCGACGCCAATGGTTCGCGGGAGAGCGCGATGGCATCGCTGACCGTTTCGCGAGGGCCGGTGATAAACAGTTCACCGACGAGCCAACTCGTGCCCCTGCATGGCAATGCCACGTTGTCGGTCGGTGCCCTGGGCGGCCAACCCCTCCGCTATCAATGGCAGAGGAATGGGCAGGACCTTGTCGGCGCCACCAACGATACTCTGGTGATTGCCGATTTTCAGGGAGCCAATGAAGGAAGCTACCGGGCGGTTGTTAACAACAGCACAGGCTCCGCGATCAGCGGAAACGCAGTCCTCGCCGTCCAGGGCAGCCCGCGAATCCTCGCCTCGGGTCCCAACCCCGACGGCAGTTTCCGGCTGCAGCTGGTTGTCGCCCCCAATACCACCTACACGCTGGAAGCTTCCGAGAACCTGGTTGACTGGCGCCAGATTGCGCAGGTCAGCTCGCCCTCGTGGCTGCTGATCTTCGATGACCCGAACGCTTCGCTGCACCCCATCTGCTTCTACCGATTCCGCTGAGATGGCCCGCAAAGCCGGCCCTGTCTTCACGCGGAGCTGTCAGGCCGTCCGTTGCCCGCCCTGAAATTGCTTCCGACGGGCGCTCAAAACCGCCAGTCTGGCCCGGCCATGTTTGAAACCGCTGAACTGGGCCGTTCGCTGCCCAAGGAAACCTACGAGGCGGAGTTGCCGGCGCTTCGGGCGCGGCTCATGCAGGCGCAGCTTGCGCTCAAGGAAAGCCGCTCCCGGGTGCTGGTGATCATCTCCGGAGTCGACGGCGCGGGAAAAGCCATGGTGGTCCATCGGCTGAATGAATGGCTGGACCCGCGGGGCGTGAACACCCACGCGTTTGACGAACCCACCGACGAGGAACGCCAGCGACCGTACTTCTGGCGTTTCTGGCGGGCGATGCCCGTGCGGGGGCGGACGGCCATCCTGTATGGCTCGTGGTACACGGAACCGATCATCGGGATGGTCCACGAGACGTTGAAACGGGCCGAACTCGACGCCGCCATGCGGCGCATCGCGGCCCAGGAACAGATGCTTGCGGAGGACGGCGTGGTGTTCCTCAAGCTGTGGTTTCATCTCTCCAAGGAAGCCCAGTACCGACGGCTCAAGGATCTCGAGGCCGATCCGCACCGGCACTGGCGGGTGCTCCCGACCGACTGGAAGCATCATCAGCTATACGAAACATTCATCCGCGCCGCCGGCCGGATGATCCGCCTGACCAACCGACCGCATGCCCCATGGCAGCTGATTGAAGCCACGGATGACCGATTTCGCGACCTGACCGCCGGCCGCCTGCTGCTTGCCGCGTTCGAACAGGCGCTTGCCATGCCGTCCAAAAGCGCCGCGGCCAGAAGCGGGAGAACGGCGATGCCTCGGCTCAAGGTGACCCCCATCGGCCGGGCCCGCACAATTCTCGACCAAGTGGATCTGACCAGGTCCCTGACCAAGGGGCGTTACCGCAAGCAACTGACCGCGCGGCAGGCCCTATGGAACCAGCTCGTCTGGAAGGCGGCGGATGCGGGCGTCTCCAATGTCATCGTCTTCGAGGGCTGGGACGCTGCCGGCAAGGGCAGCTGCATCCGGCGCGTCACGGAGGCAATGGATCCGCGGCACTACCAGATCATCTCGGTGGCGGCCCCCACGGAGGAGGAGCGGGCGCACCATTACCTCTGGCGATTCTGGAAGTGGCTGCCGCGGGACGGACGGGTGACCATCTTTGACCGTTCCTGGTATGGCCGGGTGCTGGTGGAGCGCGTCGAAAAGTTTGCGACCACCGCCGAATGGTCGCGGGCCTACGGCGAGATCAATGACTTCGAGGAGCAGCTCTGCGAGCACGGCATCGTGCTCCACAAGTACTGGATCCACATCAGCAAGGAGGAGCAGCTCGCCCGGTTTCAGAAGCGGGAGAAGATCGACTACAAGCGCTACAAGATTACGGAGGAGGACTGGCGGAACCGCAAGAAATGGAACGCCTACAAGGCGGCGGTGAACGACATGGTGGCCCACACGAGCACCGGCAACGCTCCCTGGACGCTGGTGCCGGGCAACGACAAGCGCTACGCCCGCACCTTCATCCTGAAGGATCTTGGCCGACGGCTGAAGCGGGCGATCAAATGAGCCGAGCCGACCGGCCGTCCTGCGGAGCCGCCGGCTCCTTCCACTTGGCTGCCTACGACCCGGTTGCGTTCTGCCAGTGTCCGCGCCATGCCCAAACGCCTGATCCAGGTGATCTGTCCCGCCGCCGCCAGCGAAAGCATCAAGACACAAATGGAAGGCGTGGAGGTTCTCGGCCGCTGGCGGGATCGGAACCAGCAGGACCGCGTGCTCGTGCAGATTCTGGCACCCGCCACCCGTGCCGAGGCCGTCATGGACTCCCTTCAGCACCGGCTGGCGAACCGTTCCGACTGCCACTTCCTGCAGCAGCCGGTCGACGCCGCACTGCCGCCGGCAGGCGGAACCAGACGACGAACAGGCTGCACCGATCGGCATTGCGCGGGTCAGCCGGGCCGAGATCCAGGCGCGGCTGGAGGAAGGTTCCACGGTGAGCTGGCGCTTCCTCCATGGTCGCGCTGTCCGCGGTGGTGGCGGCGATCGGGTTGCTCCGCAATGATCTGCCCGTCATCATCGGGGCGATGGTCATCGCCCCCTGCTCGGTCCCAACATGGCGCTGACGCCGGCCACCACGCTGGGTGACGGCTCCGCCTCGTGGCGCGCTCTCAAGGCCAACCTCTCCGGTGTCGGTCTGGCGCTCGTGATGTCCGCCGGCGTGGGGCTGTTCGTGCAGGCCGCCGCCAATGTTCCAGCGATCGGCTCGCGGGTTCAACTGTCGAGCTCGGACGTGCTGCTTGCCCTGGCATCGGGTGTCGCCGCCGCCT
>DNDP01000383.1:849-5171 GCA_003484235.1 Verrucomicrobiales bacterium | reverse complement strand
GGCTCGGACGTGCTGCTCGCCTTGGCCTCGGGCGTCGCGGCGGCGCTTGCCATCACGTCGCAGGTGCCGTCGGCGTTGATCGGCGTGATGGTGGCGCTGGCATTGATGCCGCCGCTGGTGGTGTTCGGCCTGATGCTGGCGACGGGACAGTTTCACGCCGCGTTGGGAGCGCTGCTGCTGCTGGCCACCAATGTCATCTGCGTCAACCTCACCGGTGTGCTGACCTTTCGCCTGCTCGGAATCTTCCCCCGCAACTGGTGGGAGGCCGAACGGGCCCGGCGCGCCACCCGCCGCGCCCTGACCACCTGGCTGGCGCTGATGACAATCCTCATCGCGGTCCTGATTCTCGAGCTTGCGCCGGGCAGATGATCAAACGGAGAAGCCGGCCGCAATTGCCGGCCCGATGAAACCGTCACGTCCGACCAGCGTGCCGGGGGTGGGAGGAGCGCACGCCAGATCGCTGCGGGAGAAGCGAAGCCATAGCACGTCATCGGGTGTAACTAACATTCGCCGCTCGGCGTCTCCCATCCCGTCACCCACGAACCATCCTGTCCATGAAGACATCCTCAACCGTGCAGTTGGCGGCCGCCGTCGCCCTCGTATCAACCCATCTCCTCCTGCCCACCGCCCACGCACAGCCCCGGCAGCAGGGCCCGCAGGTCGTTTCGCCCGAAGTTGCCGCCGACGGCAGGATCACCTTTCGCATCCTGGCGCCCAACGCCGGTGAGGTGAAGGTCGGCGGCTCGGACATCCCCGGCATCGGCCAGAACGGGCTGATGACCAAGGGCACCAACGGCGTCTGGGAAGTCATCGTCGGCCCGGTCCAGCCCGGTGCCTATCGCTACAACTTCAATGTGGACGGCGTTTCCGTCATCGATCCACGCAGCAGCAACGTCAGCGAATCGAACAACAACGTCTGGAGCCTCGTTCACGTGCCGGGGGCGGAATGGATGGACACGCAAATCGTGCCCCGCGGTTCCGTCGCGGAAGTGACCTACTACTCGTCGTCTTTGAAGCGCTTCCGCCGGATGCACGTTTACACGCCGCCCGGATACGAATCAGGCGAAGGCAGGTTTCCCGTGTTCTATCTCCTGCACGGCGCCGGTGACTGCGATGATTCGTGGACCACGGTGGGTCGCGCCGGATTCATCCTCGACAACCTGATCGCGGCCGGAAACGCCAGGCCCATGGTGGTGGTCATGCCGGCAGGCCACGCCGGACCGTTTCGCTTCGGCGGACCGCGACCGGCGGTCGATGAGTTCAGCCAGGATTTCCTGAACGACATCATGCCGCACGTGGAGAAGAACTACCGCGTCCACACCGACCGCAAGAACCGCGCGATCGCCGGTCTTTCGATGGGCGGCGCGCAGACGTTGAACGTCGGCGTCCCGCACCTAGACAAGTTCGCCTACCTCGGCGTGTACAGCTCGGGCGTGTTCGGCATCGTCCGGCGACCCGATCGTCCCGCGCCGGAAGGTCCGTCCTTCGAGGAGCAGCACCAGGCCGTGCTGGCCGACGCGAAACTGAAGGAAGGACTCAAGCTGTTCTGGTTCGCTACCGGCAAGGACGACTTCCTCGTCGAGACTTCGCGCGCCACCGTGGAGATGTTCAAGAAGCACAACTTCGACGTCGTGTACAACGAGGGCGAAGGCGGTCACACCTGGATCGTCTGGCGCGAGTATCTGAAAGAATTCGCGCCGCAGCTGTTTCAGTAGGGCGCTATTCCCGGCCGTCGGAAATCCTCCTGCGCAACCAGGCGCGGGAGTATTTCCAAATCCGTTCGGCGTTGCGCAGCGACAGCCCGAGCGCTTCGGCCGCGTCCTCCATCTTCATGCCGACAAAGTATTTCAGCTTCACCAGATCGGCCGCGACCGGGTCCTGCGCCGCGAGCTGATCCAGGGCGTCGTCCACCGCGAGCAGTTCCTCGGACGGCATGGGCTGGATGAGTGGCAGATCCTGCAGATCGACAGGCCGTTCTCCACCACCCCGCTTCTGACTGCGACGCCGGCGGGCGGAATCAACCAAGATGCGCCGCATGGCTTCGGCGGCCGCCGAGAAGAAATGCGCCCGACCTTCGAAGTGTTGTCCCGTATCTCCGAACAGGCGCAGCCAGGCCTCGTTGACGAGCGCCGTAGCCTGAAGGGTATGGCCCGGCGCCTCGTTGGCCATTTTGGCCGCCGCCATCCGGCGCAGCTCATGATAAACCGCTGCGAGCAGTTCCTCCGCCTCCAGAGGCCGCCCCTCCTCGATCGTCTGGAGCATCCGCGTGATGTCGCTCACGGCATCGCCCATAATCTTCCCAAGTGAGGCCTCAAGCCGGTCTGTTTCATGGAATTTGCTCCGTTGATCAAAGTCTGTCCGCCGGCAAGGCCCGCAAGGCCTCCGGTGGCGGCGCGCGCCAGAGGTGAAGCTCGCCGTTGCCATTGCAGGCCGCCAGGACATTGCCATCCGGGGAGAAGGCCACGGACATGAACAACGATCCTTCGCCTTCAAGCGTGACCAATTCTTGAAAAGTCCGGGCATCCCACAATTTGACCGCCTCGCGGGCATTGCTGCCGATCGCAATCCGGTTGCCGTCGGAAGAGTAGGTCACCGAGTGTTGTCCCTGCAGGAACCCCCTGATGGCCGCCAACTGTTTTGGCGGTTCGGTCGCCCAGACCTGGGCGAAGCCCAGCCAGTTCACGAAGACCAGCTGCGATTCGTCGGGCGAGAATGCCGCCTGGTGGATCTGGCGCATCCCCGACTCCACCCGCGACTCCTGCCGGGAGAACGTGTTCCACAAGTATCCGGTTCCTTCACGGTCAAGGTGGAACAACCATTCGCCACTCGGCGAGACATGCGCCCTGCCCAATCCGGCGCCGCCGGTTTCCCAACTTGCCAGCAGTTCCCCCGTGTTGGCGTCCCACTTGAGCAACGCACCCGTCTTGAGCTGGCGCGTGACCAGTTGGCCCGGGGTTTTCAGAAAGGCGACCGCGAGCTGCGGATCCTCGGCGGATCCAATCTCCAATTGGACCGTCCGTTGGTCGAGGTTTAACACCTCGATCTCCGCCTTGTCCGACCGGCTGGCCGCCACCAGCCGGCCGTCGGGTGCGATCAGGACCGGCCCCGTGGCGGCGCTGAACTGGTAGATCGGCGTCCGCTCCTGATACTGCTCGCCCTGCCAGCGGGTCAGCCATCCCTCCTTGTCGAGGACCACGATCGCGCGGCTGTCAGGGGTGAACGACCATTCACGAACCGTGACCGGCAACTTGACCGGCACATGCTCCGTCGCGTTTACCTCCGTGTCCCACACGCTGATCACCCCGTCCTTCCCGCCACTGACGAGCGTGCGGAGATCGGGAGGCAGGGCAATGCTCCACACCTCGTCCCGGTGTCCCCTGAGTGTGCCAGCCGGACGGGTAATCGTGTAGGGCCGCCAGAAGCGGCGTCTGCCCTCGCGCACGACCGGGTTGTCGACGAGATCATTGAGGCGGCTCACGTCCCAGATGTGAATGGTTTGATCGCCGCTGGCCGTGGCCAGTCTCTGGCCGTCGGGCCAGAACGCGATGTTCCGGACGTAGGTCTGATGCGCCTGCAACTGTGCGATCTCGGTCCCGCCCGCAACGTCCCAAATGCGCACGATCGACTCGACGAAACCACCGCCCGTGGCGAGCAGGGAGCCATCGGAATTGAGAGCCAGCGCCATTACGCCCTCGTCGGCCGCTATGCCCGACCAAATCTCCCCGCCCGTGGAGAGGTCAAAGAGCTGCACCTGCCGGCTTTCCACCACGCGCGCGTAGCGTTGCAGATTGCGCGAGATGACCCCCAATTGATGACCCAGGCGCCCCGGCGAGCTGGCGGCTCCGAGAAGCCTCCTCTGCTCCACGAGACGGCCGCCTGCCACCTCCCAGATCAACACCGCGAGATCCTCCGTCACCACCGCCAGCCGGGAACCATCCACCGAAAACTGCAGAGCCCGGCAAGTTGCAGGAAGCGGGAGCTCGGCGGTGATGCGGCGGGCTTCGCCGTCCCACAGACGAATCATCGGCTGCTTCCCATTGCGGGGAGCCGATTGGTTGATTGCGCTGACCAAACCACCACCGGCGCTGACCGCCAGCAACGGAGCGGTGGGCGAGAACTGAAATGGCTCACGATACTCGCGGGCAGGAAGCCGGACCACCTCCCGGCGCGAACGCAGATCCCAAACGGAGATGTCCCCGTTCCGGAACTCCCCTGCTGCAACCCAGTGCCCGTCCGAACTGACGCTCAAAGCGGGAACAGAATTGGACAGGCGGGTCATGTCGAACAGCGCGTCGCTGCGGCACTGTTGCCACAGATAACGC
>DNDP01000383.1:0-730 GCA_003484235.1 Verrucomicrobiales bacterium | reverse complement strand
CATAACGCCACTCCCAACCCCGGAGATCGGCCACGGTTTCCGCCGCCGGATTCCGCTTGGGAAGGTACTTCTCCAACAACTCCCGCGCCCTGCCGAGGTTGTTCACGGCAAGGGCCTGCTGCGCGAGGTTCATGTCCGCCGCGTAGGCGCTGCGACGCGCTTCGTCCGCATTGAGCTCGGCAATCCGCCGCGCCTTCTCGGCCTGTTCACCCTGATCCAGGGCATTCTGTTCCGAGACTGCCGCCTGGCGATAGGCCTCGCTCTTTGCCGCCCATTGCCACGTGGTGAAACCCAGGCCGATGGCGAGCGCCCCGACAAAAGCGACGACCCCCGTGGAAACGACCCGGTTGCGACGAACGAACTTTGCCAGGCGGTACGCGGAGCTGGGTGGCCGCGCGACCACCGGCTGATCGTCCAGATGGCGCTTCACGTCCGCGGCCAGACCATTCGCCGTTTCGTAGCGGCGGGTGCGGTCCTTCTCGAGCGACTTGAGGATGATCCAGTCCAGATCGCCCTGAAGGAGTCTGGTGAGCGTCGCCGGCTCGACGCGCTGGCGGCTGGCGGTCCTGGTCCGGTCTGCGGCCAGCATGGTGCGCAATTTGGTGGACGGCCGGATTGGTTCAACCTCGCGGATTGTCCGGCGCATGCCATCGAGTCCGGAGGCGATCAATTCGCGCGCGTCGAAGGGGGTCCTGCCCGTCAGCAGCTCGTACAGCAACACGCCCAGGCT
>DNDP01000380.1:1500-2594 GCA_003484235.1 Verrucomicrobiales bacterium | reverse complement strand
GCGCTCGCCCGGGAGATCTTTTCGATTAACAACGTGTTGATGCCGCGATACGGATCGAAACGTGGGATGCGCGCCAGCCCGCTGTCGATGACGAGCCGGATGCCGTCGATCGTAAGCGACGTCTCGGCAACGTTCGTGGCGATGACGACCTTGCGCTGCTGGTAGCGGGCGACCGCGGCGTCCTGATCCCGGGGTTGCAGCTCGCCGTGCAACGGCAGCACGAGAAAACCCTTCGCTTCACGGGTTTGCTTGATCGCTTCGATCGTGCGGTGAATCTCGTATGCGCCCGGCATGAAGACGAGGACATCGCCTTCGCCGCCGGAGCCGACGAAGTGCGCGAAGGCGTCGGCCGCCTGTTCCCAAACGGGCGAACGATTCTCGTAGGAAGGACGCGCCGCGAAATGGACATCAACGGGAAACGTGCGCCCGGAAGATTCGAGCACTGCGCACCCGGAAGGGCGACATTCCTGTCGCCCAGTCGCCGCCGGAGCGCCGAGCTCCCGCTCGGTACGATCGGTGGTGGCGCGAGCCGGAACACCCACACGCTGCGCATCCGACGCAGGGTTGGGTTCCTGCGCCACGGCCTGGTCACGGTTGGCTGAACTGGCCGAGCGGGAGCTCGGCGCTCCGTGGGCGCGGCGTTCGCCCAGATAGCGTTTCAATTCGGCCGCCTCGATCGTCGCCGACATCACGATGATCAGCAGGTCCGGGCGTTTCGTTTCCTGGATGTCCAGCGCGCGCGCCAGCGTGATGTCGCCGTAGAGATGCCGTTCGTGAAACTCGTCAAAGATCAGCGCTTGCACGCCCGGGAGCGAATCGTCGTCCAGCATCTGCCGGAGCAGCACGCCCTCCGTCACGAAGCGGATGCGCGTCGCCTTCGACGTCACGCTCTCGAACCGGATCTGGTATCCAACCTCGCGACCGAGCGCCACACCCAGTTCCTCGGCAACCCGGGCCGCCAGCAGCCGCGTGGCGAGCCGCCGCGGTTGGAGCACCACCACCTGGCCCGTCTGGCCAGCCGGCGCGTCAAGCAGCCCATGCTTGAGCAGCATCTGCGGCACCTGCGTCGATTTTCCCGAACCGGTGGGCGCGGA
>DNDP01000380.1:0-1211 GCA_003484235.1 Verrucomicrobiales bacterium | reverse complement strand
AGCCGGTCGGTCATGTGGGCGCGCAGCTTGCCGCGAGACTTCCTCCGGAGGCAAGCGGGACGGTCGCGGGAGGACGACCGAAAGGAGCAGGGACGGTTTCCACGTTCAGTAGCGTTCGTAAACGACGCACATCCGGTCCGTCCTGCGTTCGACGATGGCGGTGAAACGGATCCCATGTTCGGGGTAGTCGGCCTCGTAAATGGCGGCATTGCCGACGTTGATCCGGCCGGCCAGTTCGCCGAGTCGGAGCCGCGGCGACACCTGCAGCTGATACGGCCGCGAGGCGAGGATCGCGTCCACGGCCGATTGGCGGGCATCGAACGTCAACGACACCCAGTTCTCGAACCCGCGTGATTCCTTCTTCTCGAGGCCGGAGACGCCGTCGGGAATGGGGTTCACGATCAGGCGCTTGAACGTGGCGTCCGGCGTCGTGGCCAGCCGGTAGATCACATGTCCCGGCATCAGGAACAGCAGCGCGATCGCCAGCGCGGTGAACGGCCACACCTTCAGCAGCACCGGCCGCCATGCGTCCACGCGCGAAATCATCCCCACGGCCACCGCCAGCGCCGGCAGAAGAACCGCCGCCAGCACGATCGCCACCCGAACCGAGATCACGGACAGACCGGCCACAATCAACGAGCCGGCCAGGATGAAGACTCGCAGATACCCTGAAGGCCGTTTTGCGGCCGCAAGGTCAGGAGCAGATTCGGTTTCGGATGTCATGCGCGGGGGCAGATGTTGACGGACCGCGCGGTCGCAGTCCATTCCCGGTGAAGAACCCGGGCAGATCGGTTTCCCCGCGGCCGCCTCGCCGCCGATTTCCTTTCCAAGCTGCGTCGCCCTCCCTACCGTGGCGCCGCCGATGCCGAACCGGACACAGCAGGTCATCCGACAGCTCCAGCGCCATGAATCGCGCAACGTGACGTATATCGATCCCGACGGCACTTGGCCGATCGTCTGGGAACGCGCGAAGGGTGTGAATGTCTGGGACGCGGAGGGCCGCAAGTATCTCGATCTGACGGCAGCCTTCGGCGTGGCGGCCGCCGGGCACGGAAACCCCGCTTTGGTCCGCGCCGGCCAACGACAGATGGCAACGCTCCTCCACGCGATGGGCGACGTCCACCCGCACGCGCTCAAGGCCGAGCTGGCTCGCGAACTCAGCCACCTTACTTTCGAGCGTTGGACCAGGGGAGCGCACGCGTCCCGCGTGC
>DNDP01000146.1:2071-2743 GCA_003484235.1 Verrucomicrobiales bacterium | reverse complement strand
GCAACATCGCAGATGGAGCTCGACCGTGCCCGCGCTGAACTCGACGTCGCGAAGGCGCAGATCGCCCGCACCAGGGCGATCATCGCCCGCAAGACGATCCGCGCACCGTTCCGCGCCCGCGTGGGCATCAGCGACGTGCATCCGGGCCAGTACCTGAACGAAGGCACGCTGCTGACGACCTTGCAGGGGGTCGATTCCGCGGCTCACGTTGACTTCGAGGTTCCCCAGCAGGTCGCACAGTGGCTGAAGGAAGGGGAAAAGGTCGAGGTGTTGACCGGGCCGGCACAGGAGCCAGTCTCCGCCACGATCGTGGCCCTCGATTCACGCGTGGACTCCGTCACCCGCAACACGACCGTCCGGGCCCGCGTGTCCAACGTCAACCAGGTGCCCTCGCCGGGAGCTTCCGTGCGTGTTCGCGTCCCGGCGGGCGCACCGCTGACGGCCGCGAGCGTGCCGGTGAGCGCGCTCCGCAAGGGTCCCGCGGGCGACCACGTCTTCGTGATCGCACCGGACCAGGAGGGCAAGGACCGCGCCCAGATGCGCCGCGTGGTGACCGGGCCCGCACTAGGGGATGACATTCTCATCGTGTCAGGCCTGACCAAGGGCGAGAAGGTCGCCGCCTTCGGCTCCTTCAAGCTGCGCGAAAGCGTGCTGGTGGCGGTCGCCGAACAG
>DNDP01000146.1:0-1815 GCA_003484235.1 Verrucomicrobiales bacterium | reverse complement strand
CATGCGATCCATCACCGACATCTTCATCAAGCACCCCGTGCTGGCGGTCGTGGTCAATCTCGTCATCGTCCTGATGGGCTGGCGGGCATTGACCACGTTGCCGGTGCAGCAGTATCCGAACATCGAGAGTTCCTCGGTGCTCATCACCACGGTCTATACCGGCGCCAGTGCGGAGACGGTGCGCGGGTTCCTCACCACGCCGATTGAACGGGTGGTTTCGGCGATCAGCGGCGTCGACTACCTCGAGTCCACCAGCCGTGCCGGCGTGAGCATCGTCACCGTGCGGCTCAAGTTGAATCACAGCAGCACCGCGGCGCTGGCCGAAATCACGGCCCGTCTCCAGCAGGTGCGCTCGGAGCTGCCCGCGGAGGCCGAACCGCCCATCGTGGAGGTGCAGCGAGCGGACCGTCCCTACGCCACGTTCTACCTGAGCTTCACCTCGGCCGAGCGGGGGGTTCCGGCGATCACCGACTGGCTGGCGCGCACGCTCCAGCCGCAGCTCTCGACCCTGACGGGCGTGCAGCGGGTCAGCTTCGAGGGGGGCCGCCAGATCGCCATGCGCGTCTGGATCGATCCCGACCGGCTCGCGGCCTACAACCTCTCGCCCGGCGATGTCAGCGCCGCGCTGCAGCGGAACAACTATCTGGCCGCCGTCGGCCAGACGAAGGGCAATCTGGTGCAGGTGAACCTCCTGGCCAACACGGACCTCCGTACCGTCGAGGAATTCGAGAACCTGATCGTCACCGAACGCGAGGGAGCGATCGTGCGCCTGGCGGATGTCGCCCGCGTGGAACTCGGCGCCGAGGAGGCGGATTTCATGGCGAAGTTCAGCGAGAAGGAGGCCGTTTACCTCGGCGTCTGGCCGCTGCCCGGCTCGAATGAGATCGAGGTCGCCAAGCGCCTGCACGCGGAGATGGATCGCCTGCGCCCCACCCTGCCGGCGGACATCGACATGCAGATGGCCTATGACGCCACGGTGTTCATGCGGGACGCCCTGAAGGAGATCAGCAAGACGCTGACGGAGACGATGCTCATCGTGGCGCTGGTGGTCTTCCTCTTCATGGGCTCGGTGCGGACCGCACTGGTGCCGCTGGTGGCGATGCCCGTTTCCCTCATCGGCGCCGCGGTCGTGATGCTCGCACTCGGCTTCAGCCTCAACCTGCTGACGATCCTCGCCATCGTGCTGTCGGTCGGACTCGTGGTCGACGATGCCATCGTGGTCGTGGAGAACGTCGAACGGCACGTCCGCGAAGGGAAGACCCGCATCCAGGCGGCACTCGTCGGCGCGCGGGAACTGGTCGGACCGGTCATNNTGGTGGACGACGCCATCGTGGTCGTGGAAAACGTCGAGCGGCATGTCCGGGAGGGGAAGACCCGCATCCAGGCGGCACTCGTCGGCGCGCGGGAACTGGTCGGACCGGTCATCGCCATGACGATCACGCTCGCCGCGGTGTACGCGCCGATCGGCTTCCAGGGCGGACTGACGGGCACCCTGTTCCTCGAGTTTGCCATTACGCTGGCGGCGGCGGTCGTCCTCTCCGGCTTCGTGGCGATCACCCTCTCGCCGGTGATGAGCTCGCGGTTCGTGCATCCGCACGGGCGCGAAGGTCGCCTGACGGCGCTCGTCAACCGCGGTTTCGACTTCGTGCGCCGCATCTATGCCAGCCTGCTGGACCGCGCCCTCGAGATGCGCTGGGCCGTGGTCGTCGCGGCCCTGGTGGTCATGGCCGCCGCCTGGCCGTTCTACGAGTTTTCCCGGCGCGAGCTGGCGCCGGTGGAGGACCAGAGCCACATCAGCCTGTTCATGGAGGCGTC
>DNDP01000327.1 GCA_003484235.1 Verrucomicrobiales bacterium | reverse complement strand
ACTTCATGATGTTGCCCTTGTGGACGAGCGTCACCGACTTGCGGTTGAACTTGATCGCGTAGCTGATCGCGCTGTGCACGAGACGGCAGGTGCCTGACCAGCTCACGGGCTTGATGCCGATGCCGACGTTCACCTTGTTGTCGACGCCGGGCGCGCCGACCATCTTCCAGAAATCCGCCGACCGCGCCTCGGTGCCGAAGCGGACCTTGTTGAAGTCCTTGGGAAACTCCTTCGCCATGAAATCGAGAACCTTCTGCGCCTCGGGCGTGCCGCCGGCGTATTCGATGCCGGCATAGATGTCCTCGGTGTTCTCGCGGAAGATGACCATTTCCACCTTCTCGGGATGCTTCACCGGGCTGGGGACGCCGGTAAAATACTGCACCGGACGCAGGCAGACGTAGAGGTCGAGGAGCTGGCGGAGGGCGACGTTCAATGAACGGATGCCGCCGCCGACCGGCGTGGTGAGCGGGCCTTTGATGCCCACCAGAAACTCCTTGAACGCCTCGACCGTGTCGTCGGGCAGCCAGTTGTCGAACTTGTCCTTGGCGGCCTGGCCGGCAAAGACCTCCATCCAGGCGATCCTGCGCTTGCCACCGTAGGCCTTCTGCACCGCCGCGTCGAAGACGCGCTCGCTGGCGGCCCAGATGTCGGGGCCGGTGCCGTCGCCGCGGATGAACGGGATGATCGGCTGGTCGGGGACGTTTAGTTTGCCGGCGGTGATCGAAATCTTGCCGCCTTCGGGGACTTTGCAGGTCGTGTAGGCCATGTGCTGATTCAGGGGTTCGGACAAAAAGTCAGGCCGCGCATCGTGCCGAGGCGCGGCCTGTCGTTCAACGTTGAAATTGGTCTCCCTGGCCTGCGCCCGGGAAGGCTGCTCACGCCATGGCGACCGTCCGCTTGCCGGACCCCGCTTCCGCGGAAAACTCCGCCTGCACCAGCTCGACCGCCCGGGCGGCGGTCAGGCCGTGCTTCTCGCGGAGATAATCGACCGAACTGGCGTGTTCGATGAACTGGTCGGGCCAGCCGATCCGCAGCACCGGCGTGCCGATCCGCTCGTCGGCAAAATGCTCCATCACGATGCTGCCGTAGCCGCCCATCAGCGCGTGATCCTCAAACGTCACGATCACGTCGGCCGTGTTGCCAAAGTAGGTGTGCGTGGCGGCATCGATCGGCTTGGTGAAGCGCGGGTTGATCACGGCGCAATCGTAGCCGGCATCGGCCAGCAATTTTGCCGTCTCCCTGGCCACCGAGTGCATGTTGCCGAGGCCGAACAGCGCCACCTTGCGCTTGCCGTCGTTGGCGAAGTTCTGCGTCACCTCCGCCTTGCCGATCTCGAGCAGCTTGGGCTGGTCCTTGACCGGCACCCCCTCGGCCGCGCCGCGCGGGTAGCGGATGAAGGTCGGGTGCTTCTCGTGCGTGCAGGTGAACATCATGTCCACCAGCTCGTCCTCGTCCTTCGGCGCCATGGAAATGACGTTCGGCAGGCAGCGGAGGTAGGCGATGTCAAACAGGCCGTGGTGCGTCGGGCCGTCGTTGGCCGAGAGCCCGGCGCGGTCCATGCAAAAAATCACCGGCAGGTCCTGCAGGCAGACGTCGTGATGAATGCAGTCGTAGGCGCGCTGGAGGAAGGTCGAGTAGATGGCCACCACCGGGTGCATGCCCATCGTTGCCATGCCGGCGGCAAAAATGACGGCGTGCTCCTCGGCGATTCCCACGTCGTGGTAGCGGTTGGGCAGCTCGTCGCGCAGAAACTTCAGGCCCGTGCCGCTCGGCATCGCGGCGGTGATGCCGACCAGCGTCGAATCCTTCTTGCAGAGCCTGACCATTGCCTTGCCAAAGACGTCCTGGTACGCCGGAGCGCTGCCCGGTTTCGAGGAGGGCGTCGTGCCCGTCTTCGCGTCGTACGGCCCGAGACCGTGGAACTTCTCGGGATACTTCTGCGCCGCCTCGAAGCCCTTGCCCTTCTTGGTGAGGATGTGGATGACCACCGGCTCGGGGCATTCCTTGGCGTATTCCAGGATGCTGATGAGCATCGGCAGGTTGTGGCCGTCGATCGGGCCGATGTATTTCAGGCCCAGCTCCTCGAAGATCAGGCTGCTGCCGTAGCCGCCCTTGCCGTCGGTGCCCATGCCGGGCTGGCCGGGCTTGAGCGAAACGTCCGTGAGGACGCCCTTGATCGTCTCCTCGGCCATGTGCCCGAGGCGGATGGCGACCTCGCCCTTGGGCACCCGGCGGAGCAGTCCCTCCAGATCCTTCTGGAGCTGCGTGTAGCGCGGGTGTGTGATGATCTTGTTCAGGTAACCGGCAATCGCGCCGACGTTCTTGTCGATGCTCCACTCGTTGTCGTTGAGGATGCCGATGAACTTCTTCGTGGTGGACGAGATGTTGTTCAGCGCCTCGTAGGAAATGCCGTTGGTCAAAGCCGCGTCGCCGAAGACGCAGACGACGTTCTCGTCGGTCCCCTTCTTGTCGCGGGCGGCGCACATGCCGAGTGCGGCGGACAGAGCGGTGCCGGCGTGACCGGCTCCGTAGCAGTCGTGCTCGCTCTCGGTCCGCAGCGAAAAGCCGTTCAGGCCGTCGGTCTGGCGGATGGTGTGGAAGCGGTCCTTGCGGCCGGTGAGCAGCTTGTGGACGTAGCTCTGATGGCTGACATCCCAGACAAACTTGTCCTTGGGCGTGCTGAACACCTTGTGCAGGGCGATGGTCAGCTCGACCACGCCGAGGTTCGGGCCGAGGTGGCCGCCCGCCTTGGCGAGGGTCTGGATGAGCTCCTGGCGGATGTCCTCCGCGAGCTTTTCGCACTGTTCAAGCGTCAGCTTTTTTACGTGTTCCGGGCTGTCAACCATGTCGAAGTAGCGGCTCATTGCGAGTCCTGTTCTGCGGCTTCGTCTTCCTCGAGTGGAAACGGCTTCAGCTCGAGATCTCCGGCCGCGTTCTTTTCCAGTTTCTGAATCTTCAAGGCCGCTTCGGCCAGCTTTTTCTGGCAGACGGCGGCGAGTTGCGTGCCCTGTTCGTAATGCCCGATCAAATCCTCCAGCGGCAGCTCGTCGGACTCCATCTCCTCGACGATGGCCTCGAGTTTCTTCAAGGCCTCTTCAAAGGTGACATCCTGCGACACGCTGGCCGTGCTGGATTTGGCGGTTTTCGGCACGGGCGCGAACCTAGTGGACACTTGCCGGGGCGTAAAGCGCGGTTTTGGGGTTCGTTCCTGTGGGTTGGCCCGGTTTCGCGTACGACATTCCCTTTCGTTGAAAACGCCCGTAAACTGGCCGCCACGTGAATATCGCGGTGCCTGATTACATCCGTCACTTCCGGCGCACAGGAACCCGGCTCCTTGCGGTCTTGCTGCTGCTGGTTGGGGGTCGTATTGAGCTCCCGGCAGCAACTGGGGCCCGGAATGGCGTCATTGCCACCGTCCATCCGCTCGCCACGGAAGCGGCGCTGCACGCCTTCGCCCAGGGCGGTAACGCCGTCGACGCGGCGGTGGCCGCCGGGCTCACGCTCGGCGTGGTGGACGGCACGCATTATCGTGCGCAGAACCAGCGCTTCTATGATGCCTATCGCGCCGGCACGCTCGACATCCATGAGTTTCTCGCCTTTGCGCTCAAGCCGCTTGCCGATCATCCGCGCGAACGGCTCGAAGCCTGGCGTGAGCGGTTCGTCGCCGAATTGATCGGTCCCATCGTGCTGCCTGCGGCGCAGGCCCTGGTGGACCAGCACCGTCGACAGGGACACCGAACCGTGATCATCACTGCGACCAACCGCTTCGTCACCGAGCCGATTGCCCGCCTGTTCGGCGTCGACGCCCTGATCGCCACCGACCCCGAAGAAGAGGCCGGTGCGTACACCGGTCGGGTGGCGGGCGTCCCATGCTATCGCGACGGTAAAGTGATCCGTCTGGCCGAGTGGCTGGCTGGAGCGCAGCCGGCCGAAACCTGGTTCTACAGTGATTCGCACAACGACCTGCCGTTGTTGGGACAGGTGGAACATCCGGTTGCGATCGATCCGGATCCGCTGCTGGAGGAACAGGCGCGCCAGCGCGGCTGGCCTGTCCTCACGCTACGCCGGGGCGAGCAGCCGGTGCCGCTGCCTCAGGACTGAAGCAATTCGTTGACCGCGTGGCGCAGCCGGCCGTTGGTGGCCAGAAGCGAGCTGGTCTTGAGGTCCACCGGGTTGCCGTCGAGCTGGGTCACATCGCCGCCGGCTTCACGGATGATCACGGTCAGTGCCGCGATGTCCAGGATATTGAGATCCGATTCGATCACCACGTCGATCTTGCCCGCCGCGAGGAGGTGGTAGTGGTAGAAGTCGCCATAGCCGCGTGTGCGGTTCACTGCCTGCACCAGCCGGCCGAGCCCGGCCCAGCCGTGCGAGGCGGCGAGCGTCTTGATGTTGCCGACCGACAGCGTTGCGGCCTCGAGGAGGCTGATGTCGCTGACCTGGATGCGTTCGCCATTGAGAAAGGCGCCGTGCCCGCGTTCGGCCCAGGCCATCTCGCCGAACAAGGGCGCATTGGAGACGCCGAGCACCAGCTCTCCTTCGTGCATGAGGGCGATCTGGGTCGAAAAGAACGGGTAGCGGCGCACGAAGCTCTTGGTGCCGTCGATCGGGTCGATCAGCCATACCCACTCGGCGTCGGCGTTTTCCATGCCGCCTTCCTCGCCGTAGAACCCGTGATCCGGAAAGCGTTCCCGGATGATCAGGCGGATCGCCTCTTCACTTTCGACGTCGGCAGCGGTCACCGGCGTCTGATCGGCCTTGAGTTGAACCGCAAATTCCCCTTCGTAGTAGCGACGGATGATGGCCTCGGCGGCGCGGGCCGCGGCGATTGCCGTGTCCAACATTGGGCTGGTGGTCATGGTGGTGTCCTTGTCGAGTGTTCGGGAGCGCCGGATGCCGGCAGCCAGCGCATTTATGATAGCGGCCC
>DNDP01000285.1:12344-15651 GCA_003484235.1 Verrucomicrobiales bacterium | reverse complement strand
GCCAGTCGAGCAGCTCCGGATGGGAAGGATCGTCGCCGAGCACCCCGAAGTCATCGACGGTCGGCACGATGCCCCGGCCGAACAGGTGATGCCAGACGCGGTTGACCCAGACGCGGGCGGTGAGCGGATTCTCCGGCGAGGCGATGAGCTCGGCGACCTGCCGTCGGCCGGAGCCGTTTTCGACCGAATGCTCCAGCCCGCCCAGCGCTTCGAGGAACCGGCGCTCGACCGGTTCGCCCGGCTTGCCAGGCCCACCACGCACGAGCACGGGTTGATCGATTCCCTCGCTGTCCGTGACCAGCGGCGCCAACATTGGCTCGGGCAGCTCCCCGCCCACGACGGCAATCTCCGCCAGCAGCGCGGTGATCGCGTCGGTCGCTTCCACCTTGTCGAAGCCGGCCTCGCGCCCCGGGGGCTTGGAGTCGCCGCTTGCAATCACTTCGGCCAGGTCAAACCAGCCGCTGTCGCTGACGCCGCCACCGGCCATCCCGGCGAGGTCCGGCGCGCCGAGGTCGAGGGCTTCCAGATAGGCGACTCGGTTGGTCCACATGCCAAGGTTGAAGGTCGTCCAGCCGAGGTCGTCGCGGTCGAGCGTCTTCTTCAGTTCGCCGTAGATCGGATTCTGGATCATCTGAAAATTCTCGATGACCAGCTTCAAGCGGCTGCCGCGGCCCGCCGCGCGCACGTGCAGGTATCGGTCGGAAATGACGAAGCTCGGCGAACGCGCCGCGCCCTGCAGGCGGGTGGACAACTTGCGTGACGACAGGAGCGGGACCCGGGCACGCGTCACGGGATTGGTAGGCCCGGCGAAAACCACATCCCCCACCGGCACGACCGGATCCTTCATTGCGGCGCCGCGCAGCTGCCAGCCGGCGAAGGCAAACGACGAATCTCCGGCGATCGGCGCGACTCCGATCTCCCGGGTAAACTGAGCACGAAGTTCAGTCAATCTGCCGAGCGGTTCGGTGAACGCATCCGGGCTGCTGATGTCCCGTTGCGCATAACGGGTGCTCGCGAAGACACCGTAGAGCGCGTAAAAGTCCTTCGTCGAGATGGCGTCGAACTTGTGGTCGTGGCAGCGGGCGCAGGAAACGGTCAGCGCCTGGAAGCCGCGGGTCAGGGTGTCGATCTGGTTGTCGATCACGTCAAGCTGGTTGCCCTTGATGTCCACCGGCGAATGCACCTGCTGGCCGAACCAATGGTAGGCGGTCGCGAGCGCCGATTCATTCACGCCCGATTCGGGATCGCGTCGAGGATGCTCGAGCAGATCGCCGGCAATGTGTTCGCGGACAAACCGGTCGTAGGGCACGTCGGCGTTAAAGGCGCGGATGGCGTAGTCCCGGTAGCGCCAGGCGTTGGGCATCGGATAATCGAACTCGTGCCCGAGCGTTTCGGAGTAGCGGACGACATCCAGCCAGTGCCGGGCCCAACGTTCGCCGAACGAGTCGGATGCCAGCAGGCGCCCAATCAGTCGCCCGTAGGCATCGGGCGCCGGATCGCTGACAAAGCTGCGGACTTCCTCCGGCGACGGCGGCAGACCGGTGAGGATGAGGCTGAGTCGCCGGATCAGGGTGCGACGGTCCGCTTCAGGCGCGGGATCCAGGCCGGCTGCTTCCAGCTTGCTCAAAATGAAACGGTCAGGCGGCTGAGCCGGCCAGTCAGCATCCTTCACCGCAGGCAGGGCCGGATTCCGGACGGGCTGCCAGGCCCAGTGTTCGCGCCGGCGTTCCTGGAGATTGAACTCATTGCGCGGCGCGGCGCCGGTCGCAACCGCATCCTCCGGCCAAGGGGCGCCGGCTTTCACCCATGATTCCAGAAGCGCGATATCATCGTCGCCCAGCTTCGATTTGGGCGGCATCTGAAGATCGACGTTCTGATAGCGGACCGCCTCGACCAGAAGGCTGTTCTCCACATCGCCCGGAACGATCGCGGGGCCGGAATCGCCACCGGTGAGGAAACCGGACCGGCTGTCGAGAAACAGGCCGGCCTTGAGCTTTTTCGCGGAATGGCTGTGGCACTCAAAGCAACGGTCTTCGAGCAGCGAACGAACCTTCGTGCCGAGATCCCTGGCGCCCTCCGACTCCGCCGCAGCGGTGACTCCGGTCATTGCCAGACACCCGAGCGTGGCCAGCAGGAATGGATTGGTTCCGGTCAATTTCATCAGGTGAGCTTCGACGACTCTGCCGGCAAACACCGGGGGTGGCCATGACGGCGTTTGACGGAGACATGTCCGATTTTGACCATGTGCAGCGGCAATGGATTCAACGCGAGTTGATGTCCGGCTCGGGCCGGCCGTTGGTGGTCAGGATCTGAAAATGATGGATCCCCGGCTTCGAGTCGTCGGTGTAGGTCCAGACGATCTTCTTTGCGGGGGTGACCTCCAGTAACTTCAGCCGGTTCTCGCCAATGCCGTAGCTGGCGATGACGGTGTTGCCGTTGGCAAGCCGTTGCACACCGCACGCGTCCTTGATCGGTTTGCCCTCGAAGTCCTCGTTGGAGATCTGCCAGACCGTCTTACCGGTCGGATCAACCTCGATCACCAGATTGCCGTAGGTGCAACCGATCAGCGTGTTGCCGTTCGCCAGGCGGATGGCGGTGAAGGGCCAGTGCGGGGTGGCGACCTCCCAATCGATCTTTCCTTCCGGCGTGTACTCGCGGACCACCTTGTCGAGCAGCTGCGGCACGAGGTAGTTGCCGTTGGCCAGTTTGCGGGTCATCCGCGACTGCATGTGGTGGTTGGTCAACTGGCATTGCAGGGGAAACTCCAAAACGATCTTCCCGGCGGCGTCCAATTCCAGCAAACGCGGCTGGGGGCCGGCCTCGGTGAGCACGACGTTGCCATTGGCGAGCAACTGGGAAGTGTTCACTTCGGACTGGGTGCCCGCGAAGATCAGTTTCGAGTCGCCGGCGCGGTTCATCCGAACCACCGCGCCGCCGGGATGTTCCCGGCTCTTGGAAAGGGTCAAAAGCAGGTCCCCCTCCGCCAGCACCCAGCCATCCCGGGTGCTCTGCGGCGTGGTCCATGTCACTGCTCCATCCTCGCCGACCAGGCGGGTGAATCCGCCGGTCGCGAGAAACGAGTGACGAATCTCGCCGCGCGCCGTCGAAACGACGAACAGCAGGCCCAATAGCGACACGGCCACAGGCCAAACCATTCGCGTTCCCGAACAATGCTTTTTGCCATCCGGCCAAGAAATCATGGTCCGAACCTGTCACAGCGTGGCGCGGCTGTCACTGAACCTTTCCGGAATACTACCGAAGAACATTCAAGTGTACCGGGCCAATTCCGCCGGCAGGCAAAATGAAA
>DNDP01000285.1:0-12188 GCA_003484235.1 Verrucomicrobiales bacterium | reverse complement strand
CCGCGGACATGTCCGCGGCCCTGGAAACTCAACGATGTTTTCAACCGTTGGCGCTCGAAGTCACCAGCGATCCGGAAGCTGACCTCTGCGAATGCAGCTCCTCTTCGCCAGTGTGCCCTTTTCCGAGCAGGTTCATGATGAATCGACGGCATTCGGTGTGCACCTGAAAAAGGACCGCGCGGTAGTAGAACCAGCACCCCAGGTACGCCAGGAGTGACAGCGCCGAGCCGAGGATGATGACCTCGAAGATTTTCACGATGGTCCCCCGATGCTCGATGATCACCTCGGGAACCATGACGGCGGTGTAGAGGCAGCCGATGAAGGCAACCGCGATCAGGGCGAGGATCCGCAGCATCGCGCGGCGGCAGCAACGCTCGTCTTCTTCGGCCCTCACGATGCGCTCCTTGAGCTGCCGGCGATCGGGGGCATCGGAGCTCCGGACGAGTTCCTTGAAGAAGGCGGTTTGCTTTTGGTGCTCGCTCATATGCCAGTGGCTCGATGGGTAGCCTCGACCGTACCAGTTGCCCGGATTTTTTTCCGGCATCCGCCCGCTCCCGCAACCATTGCCAGTTCAAGCGGTTGGAAACGATTGGACGGCGGCATGGCCGTTCTCAGCCGTCAGATGGTGGCCAACGAGGGGCAATTGCTTCCAATCTTTGGACAGGGCCCAGCCATAGTTGCCGTAGCCGGTCATTTTGGTCAGAGATTGGGGGAATCGGGCCGTTCCCCATCGCAACCTTCCAAAAATTCCTTGTCTGAAGCAGGTCCGGTCGCAGAATCGCCCCCGTTCCGGAGGTGCAAGAAAGCGCACATTCGGATGCAATTTCACCCATGAGCACCGCCCCTCCCCACCGCCATCCGCTGCCGCTGCCCGACCAGCCGGACTTCGGGCCCCTGGCGAAGCATCACCGCAGTTTCAGGAGTTTTCCGCCTCAAACCCTGCTCGGAAAGGCCGGCGTGGTGATCGAAAATGCGATGGAGCGACTCCTGGCCGGCGCCTCCCTCGTCCCGGATGCACCGGTTTATGACAGCAGCACTTTTCCCTGGGTCAAGGAAGTGGAGGCCGACTGGAGGCTCATCCGCGAGGAACTCGACCAGATCATGACGTATCGGGACCAGATGCCGAGCTTTCACGAGATCATCAAGGAGGTTTCAACCATCACGACCGACAACGACTGGAAGACCTTTTTCCTGATGGGCGTCGGGCTGGAGACCGGTGAGAACGCCCGCCGTTGTCCGAACACGATGAAGGTGCTGCAGAAGATCCCGGGCATCACGACCGCGATGTTCTCGATCCTGTCGCCGGGCAAGCACATTCCTCCGCACCGCGGACCCTACGCCGGGGTGCTGCGGCTGCACCTCGGCCTGCTGGTTCCGGAACCCCGCGAGAAGTGCCGCATCCGGATCGGCAACCAGTGCTACGCCTGGGAGGAGGGCCGCTGCATCATCTTCGACGACACCTACAACCACGAGGTGTGGAACGACACCGACGGCTATCGAGTGGTGTTGTTCGTCGATTTCAAGCGGCCGATGACCTTCCCGATGGACCTGTTCAACAACTGGGTCATGGACGCGGCCGCCTTCGCCCCGTTCATCCGCGAGGCGGGCGGCAAGCAGAAGGCCTGGGAGAAGAAGTTTTACCAGGGAAGCAAGCCGACCAACGGCCAAGCCCGATGAACCAGCCCAACAGTGCCCAGTTGCAGGCCATCCGGCAGGCGCTGGACAACGGGGACAAGCTGGAAGCGATCAAGCTGTATCGCGAGGCCACGGGCGCCGAACTGAAAGAGGCCAAGGAAGCTGTGGAAGACATGGAGACGGGACACGCAACGACGGACACCGTGGCAACGGGTGCCAAGCAAGCGGCAGCCAACCGCTCGTCCGCGGTCCGTGAGGCGCTCTTCAAGGGACACAAGATCGACGCGATCAAACGTTACCGGGAAATCACCGGCCTGGGCCTGCGCGACGCCAAGCTGGCCGTGGACAAACTGGAGGCCGATCTGCGAAAAACGGATGGCGAACGCTTCGCCCGGAGCGGGATGTCGAGAGGATGTTTCTCGGTCATCTTATGCTCTGCCCTGCTCGCAGTGGTAGCGACCCTGATTTGGCAGAGCTGATTGAGGACTCACTTGTATGAGCATCGGCACCATTCTCTATGCTCCAACCAATCAGGAGCTCGAGCCGCTCAAGGACCTCTCAGCTGTCCCAGCCAACCAATTCGAGCAGACAGTAGGAAGCTGTCCGATGCTGGCGTTGGAAGGTACCTGGCATGGTCTTCACTTCATGATCTCCGGCTCGCCCGATCCGGCCGATGGTCCTGACTCGTTTCTACTTGCCGGCGGCAAGATCGTGGATCTTGTCGAATCTTCCGCGAGGATATTTCTCCCTGAAGAAGTGAAGGAGATCGCTTCAGCGCTTGCATCGATCTCGCCACAAATCATGGGCGACAGACTTGAGCCAGCCAAACTGCAAGCGGCCGAGGTTTACCCCAATGTCTGGAACAACAGTTTGACCGCCGCATCGTTTATCACCGAACTGAAGGAGGAGTTCACCAAGCTC
The DNA here is from genome assembly GCA_003484235.1 of Verrucomicrobiales bacterium. Lineage (GTDB taxonomy): Bacteria > Verrucomicrobiota > Verrucomicrobiia > Limisphaerales > RI-55 > RI-55. The sequence goes on along the minus strand of DNDP01000285.1, from coordinate 9,632 downwards.
CGGCATTTTGTTCAAATTGCCGCGTTGGAGAACCGGTGCTTGATGGTCTCCAACGAATGGCCGGGGGATATCAACCCGAACCCTGTTCGCCAGGTCACCGTCCCCAATTGGGTTGGAACCGCGTTGGCGACTGGCCTGGCGGGGCTTGGCACCGCGACTTTCATGGCGTTGAGACCTTCGTGGGTTACCCGGTCAGAAGAATCCACCGAGAAACTGTTTGACCTGGTCGGAGGTTACCTTGTTTGCACAGGGCTGTTGCTCGCCATTGTTGAGTTGCTCAAATGGGCCAAACCTTCACTGGCTGCTTCGAGGAATCGATGGACAGCCTCGGTCAACTCGCTTGAGAAGAGCGCATGGATTCTGCTCTTCTCGATGATCGCCGTGTTCATGCTGCTTAAGTTCCTGGGTTGAACAACGATTCCCCGGACTTTGAACGCGAATTCGCGAAATCTGCGTAAACCATCTCTCCGCATCTCCCCTCTCCGCGTCCCCGCATCTCTCCCCTATCCTGCGGCCAATTCCCGCAGCACCCGCAGGTTCTCGATGTCCTCGTGCAGGTCATCGGACTTCGGGGTTTCGAGGCTGGCGGGGGTACCGGTGAACCGCGCGTCGCGGACGATGTGCTTGAACCCCGCCTTCCCGATCTTGCCGGCGCCGATGTGGTCATGCCGGTCGAGATGCGAGCCCAGTTCACCCTTCGAGTCGTTCAGGTGAAACGCGAGGATCTGATCGAGTCCCAGCAACTCCTCTACCTCCGCGATCGCCGCATCCCAACCCTTGGGCGTGCGGACGTCGTAGCCGGCAGCGTAGTAGTGGCACGTGTCGAGGCAGAGTCCGAGCCGGTCGGATTTCCTGACCGCAGCGTAAATTGCCGCGTGGTGCCTGAGCGTCCCGCCGATGGTCGTCCCCTGCCCCGCGGTATTCTCCAGGGCGATCCGCACCGGGGATTTGGCGGATGCCCGGAAGACCTCATCCAGTCCTTTCCCGATCTGTTTGATTCCGGCCTCCTCGCCGGCCTTCAAGTGCGCGCCCGGATGCAGCACCAGAAAAGGGATGCCAAGGTCCGTCGCCAACTGAATCTCCTGGATAAGCGACTTGATCGACTTGTCGCGGTTCTCGCCGTCGGGCCCGCCGAGGTTGATCAGGTAGCCGGCGTGACCGAACACCGCGGCGAATCGTTGCTTGGCCAGTTCGTTCGCGTAGGCTGTGAGCTCCTCCTTGCCGAACGGCCTGCCGAACCACTGCTTGTTGTTTTTGACGAAGAGCTGGACGACATCGCAGCCGGCCGCCTCGCCGCGCTTCAACGCCTCTGCCGGACCGCCGGCCGTGGACATGTGGGCACCGAATTTCATGGCGGGAGCTTCGGGAGAACTCCGGAGCGGAGCAAGAGAGAGTTGCTCGCCGAAATCGAATCGCCCTCAAACCTGACTGCTGGAGGGACCGCCGGGTGGTTTGGCGAAAAACAAGTCCTTCAGCCAAAACGCCAGGCGCAGCAGCAGGTAAAGCAGGCCCGCCACCAGCAGCCACAGGACACCGACCAAACCGAGCACGCCAATCACCGTGGCGTAGAAGACGAGCGGTTGCAGACTGCCGGCAAAGAGCGCTGAGACCATCGCAATCGGGAGGCACCAGAGGAAGAATTTAAGCAGGAAACGATACTGGGCATCCAACCACCGGGGATCCTCGTCCCATACGCGATAGTCGTCAGGCAAACGCTGCGTCGAAGGTGGCGGCGTTTTCATGGCGTCACTATAATTCCGCCGGCTTCTCCATCAACTGCGCGATGCGGCTCAGCAAGCGGCCGGCGGCACCGCCGTCGAGCACGCGGTGATCGAAGCTCAGCGTCAGATTGCCTTCCGTTACCGGCACGAACTGGCCCTTGGCCTCGTCCCAGAACGGGACCTTGCGTCCGGCCCCCAGCCCCAGCACAAGCGTCTGTTCCGGCAGCGGAATCGGCGTCGCCCAGAGCAGGCCAAAGGTGCCGAAGTTCGTGACGGTTGCGATGGAGCCGCCCGTGGCATCCGCCGGCAGTTTCCGTTGGCGGGCGAGGTCCACCAGTTCGCCGTAACGCTGGGTGAGATCGGCCAGCGACTTCTTGTCGGCCTCGCGAATGACCGGCACCAGCACGCCATCCTCGGCTTCCACGGCGAAGCCGACGTCGATGGAGGTCGGATGCACGATCTTGCTGCCCACCAGGCGGCCGGCCGGTGCGCTGTTTTCCGCGAGCGCGACCGCCAGCGCCCGCAGGGCGTACAGCGCCGGACCCGGTTTGGGGTCGCAGGTCTTGCGGTGTTCGAGCACGGCGTCGAGACGCGCCGGAAGTCCGACCGTGGCGAGCGGCCGGGTCCAGCTGCGGCGCATGGCGTCGGCAACGGCCACGCGCATGGTGGAGGCCTGGCTCAACCGCTTCTTTTCGAGGCCCTCGATGAAGTGCTCGAAGTCATCCACCGTCACCCGGCCGGCGGCCCCGCTGCCGGCGATGCCCGACAAATCCGCGGCGTGCAGGCCCAGTTCGGCCATGCGGGCCTTCATGCGCGGGGACATGTAGCTGGCACCGGCCGCGTGGGCGGGCACGGGCAGGCCGCGAACCGTGGGTTCCACCTGCGCGGGCGGCGTATGCCGGGATTTGGTGCCGTTTCCGCCGGATGCCGATTCGGGCGCGGACGCCGTCGCGGGGGCGCCGCTGGAGAGTCCACGTTTCTCCGCCTCGTCCTCCGTCACTTCGAGATAACCGAGGACGGCACCGACCGCGTAGCTTTCATTCAGCGACACGGTGAATTCACCCACCTTGCCCGCGGCGGGCGAGGTGACGTTCATCGTGGCCTTGTTGGTCTCCACCTCGATGACATCCTGATCCGACCCGACGTCATCGCCCGGTTGAACGAGAAGCTGCACGATGGTGGCTTCGGCGATGGACTCGCCGAGCTGGGGCATGATGATGGGAACTCGGGGCATGTTCAGGAACGCAGAAGCTGTCGGGCCGCCGCCGCAATGCTCCGCGCGGTTGGCCGGTGGACGGTCCAGAGGTTCGGGTGATAGGGAATGGGCGTGTCCTTGGCGTTGAGCCGCTGGGGCGGCGCATCCAAAAGATTGAAGCCTTCGCTGGCCACGCGCGCCACCACCTCCGCCGTGACGCCACCCCAAGGCCAGCTCTCGCCGACCGCCAGCAACCGGCCGGTGCGGGCCACCGAAGCCATCACCGTGTCGGTGTCGAGCGGCTTGACCGAGCGCAGGTCCACCACCTCGATTTCCCAGCCCTCGCCGGACAGTTCCTCCGCCACGGCAAGCGCCTCATGCACCATCGCGCTGTAGGCGACAATCGAGAGATCGCGACCGGTCCGGGCGATGGCTGCCTTGCCGGTGGGCAATGCCTCGGTCGGCAGCCGGTCGGCCTTGAGATGGTAATAAAGATACTTGTGCTCGCAGAAGATGACCGGGTCGTCGATGGCGACGGCCTCCAGCAGCATCGAATAGGCGTCCTCCACCGTGGCTGGGGTCATCACGACCAGCCCGGGATACTGGGCATACAGTGCCTCCATGCTCTGGCTGTGGAAGGGACCGCTGCCGGACGTGCCGCCGGACGGGAGACGGACCACGATGGGGCAGGACACCCGCGTGCGCCAATGGAGCGTGGCGGCCTGATTGACGATCTGGTTGAAGCCAACAGTTGAGAAATCCGCGAACTGCATCTCGATGATCGGACGCATGCCCTCGACTGCGGCGCCCACGGCCATCCCGATCATGGCGTCCTCGCTGATGGGCGCGTCGATCACGCGCCCGGGATACTCGTTTGCCAGGTTCTTCGTGGCCTTGAAGGCACCGCCAAAGGCGCCGACGTCCTGACCGTAGATGAACACGCGGGGATCATCTGCCAGGGCCCTGGCCTGGGCTTCGCGAATTGCCTCGAGATAGGTGATGCTCACGGCTTCAGTCTTCGAGATGGCTGTGCGTCTCCTGCAGGTGGCGGGAGGCCAGGGCACACCAGTCCTCCTGATACGGGTCCGGCGCCGGTTCCCGCTGCACCTTGGCGATCGCGTCGTCCACCTCCAGAACCACCTCGTTACGCCATTGCCGCACCGTGTCAGAATCGGCGACGCCCGCCTTCAACAGCTGCTCCTCGGCGATCTTGAGGCAGTCACGCCCCAGGGGCGAATCCTTGTGTTCCTGGGAAATGTAGCCGGCATCGTCGTGCTCCCCGTGGCCGCACAGCCGGAGCAGCGTGGCCTCGACGAACTGCGGACCGCCGCCGTTGCGGGCGGCATCGATGGCGCCGCGCAGCACGGCAAGGCACTGGACGAGATCGTTGCCCACGACGGAATGCCCGGTCACGCCATACCCGGGGGCCTTGTCCACGAGGGCCTCACAAGCGAACTGGCGCGATGCGGGCGTCGAGTAGGCGAACTGGTTGTTTGCAACCACCAGCACCAACGGCAGACACTCGATGGCCGCCTGATTCAATGATTCGTGAAAAGCACCGGTGGAGGTCGCACCCTCACCGATGCAGGCGGCGCCCACGACTCCGTTCTGTCCTTTCATCCGTTTCGCGAGCAGCGCCCCGTTCACCACGGCGATGTTGGACCCCAGGTGACTGATCATCGGAATGTAACCGGCCTTGGGCCGGCCACGATGCACGTTGCCATCCCGTCCGCGCATCGGCCCCAGCGCCGAGCCCATGTAGGTTCGGGCGGCATCGAGAACCGTCTCTCCAAAGGCAAGCCGTCCAGCCTGGTCGCGTATCAGCGGCGCGTAGACGTCACCCGGCTGCAGCTGCATGCCAACGGCAACGCTCAGCGCCTCCTGGCCGCGGCCAAGAAACACACCGCCATGGATTTTGCCCGCCCGGTAAAGGGTGGCAAACTTCTCATCCAGCACACGGCCCAGCACCATGGTCCGGAAGGCGCGCCTCAGGAGCTCTCCGCCCGCGACATCGGGGGTTGGGGGATGTTTTTGTACTGCTTGAGGCACAGGCCGGAGGTTGCCTGCTTGGGGGAGAATCGGCAACGCAAATTCCTTCCCGAAATCGGCCCGATCAGCCGCCGGAGGAGCTCTAATCCGCTGCGAACGAGAGGCTTCATCTGCCACCCCGAATCCGGCCTCGCGCCGGTGAATAACTTGGCGTTGACCGACCTGTGGTGCATCTCGTAAAGGAACGTTGCCAGTGGATTCCGCGTTCCGATTTGTTCCGAGACGGAGCTCTCACATCCTGATGGCGCTGCTTGCAAATGGTGGTCAATACCGCAACCGAACTTCCGGGAGACATCTCCGGCCAGTGGACTGGTTTTCGCAATCAGGGCACTCCGGCAGAACGCCGCGGTCTGGACGTGCTGCTGCAGTTCCGCGGCGGTCGCATTTCGGGAGTGGGAAATGACGAGCGGGGCATGTTCGTGCTCAGCGGCATCTACGACTCAGCCGAGATGGAATTCCGATGGGATCAGACCCATCTGACCGGTGAGACGGCCGCATTCCGCGGCTTCTGCGAGGAGAACTACATCTGGGGAATCTGGGAAGATCCCGCCGGGCGGCGGGGTGGATTTCACATCCAGCCCTTGCAGCCGAGAGTTGTCGAGGCGCGGCCCGAACACGCTGCCGCCTGATTCGCGGGCAGCTCCATCAAGCCGCTTTTCACCGCACCCTGCGTCTTCCCTTCCGGCCGGCCGCCGGCAGCCGGACGCTCCGCATTGGAGTTTCCCGCCAGGGATTGCGCTCGCAGGCAAACTCAAAATAACCCGAAACATCCCCCTCTCCCCGAGCGTCCATCCCTTCAATTGGCGCAGGCGACTTGCCTGCCACCGGTAATTGCGTTACCAACAACTCATGCCCCAGCGCGAAGGACCATTGGCCAGGCCGCGAAGCATGCCGCCCGGCAGGTGGTGGCCGGCGGTGGTTCTCCTCCTGCTGATCGTCGGCGCCGGGCCCGCCCGATCGGCCACGCTCAAGGATCTTCAGGACCATTACGATCAGGGCGAATACCGAAAATGCCTCGACGCCGCAACAGCCGAACTGGAGGACAACCGCTACCGCGAAGGCTGGCGGACGCTCCTGGTGAAGGCGCATTTGGCGGTCGGCAACTACGACGAGGCGCAGGCGGCGCTGGATGAGGCACTCGAGCGGTTTCCGCGCAGCATCGCGCTGCGCTGGCTGGCCCATGAATCGTTGTCCGCCCGCGGGGATCACGAGGGCGCCGCGCAGCAGCTGCGGGACATCGACCGGTTGGCGGCTCCTTCGCTCGAATACCTGCAGTCGCCCGAAATCCTCATGCTCCTCGGCCGTGCCATGGTGAAAATGGGGATCGAACCAAAGCTGATCCTCGACAATTTTTATCAGCGCTGCCGGGAGATCGATCCAAAATATGCTGGTGGCTGGCTCGCCTCGGGCGAACTGGCGCTGGACAAACACGACTACGCTCTCGCGGCGCAGATTTTCGAGAACGCCCTCAAGGAGATTCCCGAGCATCCCGACCTGCTCCACGGCGTGGCGCGTGCCTACGCCCCATCCGACCGCATGGTGATGGTCGGGGCGTTGACCGAAGCACTCGAGGCCAATCCCAATCACGTTCCCAGCCATCTGCTGCTGGCCGATCACCTCATCGATTCCGAGCAATATTCCGAGGCGCATTCCCAGCTCGGGAAAGTATTCGAGATCAACCCCAATCATCCGGAAGCCTGGGCCTATAAGGCCGTGCTCGCACACCTTGAGAACAGGCCGGACGCGGAAAAAGAGGCGCGTGACCGGGCGCTCGCCCATTGGAAGGCCTACCCGGTGGTCGACCACCTGATCGGGCTGAAGCTCTCGCTCAAGTACCGTTTCAAGGAAGGGGCCGAACATCAGCGCCGGGCACTGGAGATGGATCCCAAGTTTCTCCCCGCGCGCATCCAGCTGGCGCAGGACCTACTCCGTCTGGGTGACGCCGATGAGGGCTGGACGCTGGCGAACGCGGTGCACAAGGAGGACGCCTACGATGTCACCGCCTACAACCTTGTCACCCTGCGGGACCAATACCAACGGTTCGCCACGCTCACGAACGAGCATTTCACCGTGCGGATGGGCGCCCGCGACGCCGAGATCTTCGGCGCCAGCGTGCTCGACCTATTGAACCGGGCTCGACACGTCCTCGTGACCAAGTATGGCGCAACGCTGGAGCAGACGACGCTGGTCGAGATCTTCGACGATCCGCGCGACTTTGCCGTCCGCACGTTTGGAATGCCCGGCAATCCGGGCTACCTCGGCGTCTGTTTCGGCGACGTCGTCACGGCCAACAGCCCTTCGTCCCCCGCCGGCAAGTCCACCGCCTGGGAATCGGTGCTCTGGCATGAGTTCTGTCACGTGGTGACGCTGAACATGACGAAAAACAAGATGCCGCGCTGGTTGAGCGAGGGCATCTCCGTCTACGAGGAGCTGGAGATCGATCCTTCGTGGGGGCAACGCATGATTCCGGACTACCGAGCTTTCATCCTTGCGGACAAGATGCACCCGGTCAGCGATCTGAGCAGTGCGTTCCTCACCGCCGGCAGCAACCTGGACCTGCAGTTCGCCTACTACCAGTCGGCGCTCGTGGTGGAGTTTCTGGTCAAGGAATATGGCTTCGAGAAGCTGAAACTGATCCTCAACGATCTTGGCGAAGGAACGGAGATCAATGAGGCGATCGCCCGACACACCGAACCGATCAAGGAAATCGACGAGAAGTTCGCCTCCTATGCCCGCAAGCTCGCACGGAACACCGGCAAGGGCTTCGACTGGAACAAGCCCGAAGGCCCGGTTGAGGCGGCCGGCGGACTCGAGGAGCAGCTGCGCGGCGATCCACGAAACTACTTCCTCCTGATGGCCAGCGTCCAGCAGCGCGCAGCCGACAAGGAATGGGAGAAGGCGGGCGAACTGCTCGACGTCATGTTCACGCGCGCGGAAGCGGGCTTTCAGAATCCCGAGCCCTACCTGCTGCGGGCCCGCATCGCCCGCGAACTGAACGAGCCCGACAAGGAGCTTGATGCCCTGCTCAAGGCGGCGGAAGTGGACGGCAACCAGCCGGATGTCTTCGAACGGCTGGTGGAGATTGCGACCGACCGGATGGACTGGGAAAGCGTGGCATTGTGGTCTTCCCGGTCGATCGGGATGAATCCCTACAAGGCCGACGCCTACCGCAGCCGCGCGGGAGCCGCGGTCAAGCTCGACCGGTCCGAAAACGCCGTCGCCGACTATGAGACAATGCTGAAGCTGGATCCGCTGAATCCGGCGGAACTTCACTTCAACGTCGCCAGGCTATCGTCCAAACGGGAGCTCGAGAAGGCGAGGCGGCACGTGCTGCTCGCGCTCGAAGATGCGCCACGTTTCCGCGAAGCGCACCGTTTGCTCCTCGAACTGGACCGCCGTCGGGCCGCATCGGCCAAAGCGGAACCACCGGCAAAACCACCCACCGAGACCGGCGAGCTCCGATTTGAATGAAGCGCTGGATCCTCACCGCCCTTTGTCTGCTGGTGATCCTCGCCGTGCTGGACGTCGCATCGGGGCAGCGCTGGTGGCGGCGTTCCGATCCACGCAATGGAGTTCCCACCTGGGACCTGCACCCCACCATGCCCCGGGATGTCTTCACCTTCGTGCGGGTCCGCTACACGTCGGCGGGACGCGGTTGGGGAGCCGGCTGGGACACGGACCATCCTGACGCCGAACTGAATCTCGCCCATCGGCTGCACGAGATGACCTCGATCAGCACCTACCCCAACGATCTGCCGTTGGAGCTGACCGATCCGCGGCTGACGGAATATCCGTTCATCTACATGGTGGAACCGGGTTCGCTCTATCTCTACGAGAACGAGGCCGTGGCGCTGCGGAATTATCTGCTCAATGGCGGCTTCCTGATGGTGGACGATTTCTGGGGCGACTACGAATGGGGGAACTTCCACGACGAGTTCATCGGCAAGGTGTTTCCCGACCGCCAACTGGTGGACCTCTCGCCGGACCATCCGATCTTCAACATCATCTTCCCGATTCCCGACCAGCGTCAGATTCCCAACATCCGGCGGGGCTGGGAAAGCCAGTTCGACGGCGTCACCTGGGAGTATGAACGGGGCCCCGGCACCAAGGAACCTCACTATCGGGGATTGTTCGACGACAATGGCCGTCTGATGGCCGTGATCTGCCACAACACCGACCTCGGCGACGGCTGGGAGAGGGAGGGCGAGAACGAATACTACTTCCGCGAGTTTTCCGAGAAGATCGCCTATCCGCTCGGGATCAACATTCTCTTTTACGCAATGACCCACTGATGAACACACCCACCGAACCCACCGAAGTCTCCGCCACCCAGAACACCAGCGCAGCCCCGGCTCCAGCCACGCCGCCGCCCATGCCGGTGACTCCGCCGAAGCCCCCCTCCGCGAACGCCATCGAGGCGGATCTGGTGCGCAAACTGAGCGCGTGTCACTCCCAGATTCAGAAGGAACTCGGCAAGGTCATCGTGGGCCAGCGCGAAGTCGTCGAGCAGATCCTCATCGCGCTCTTCGCCGGAGGCCACTGCCTGATCACCGGCGCTCCCGGCCTCGCCAAGACGCTGCTGGTGAAATCGCTCGCCCAGATTTTTCACCTGAAGTTCCAGCGCGTGCAGTTCACCCCCGACCTGATGCCGGCGGACATCACCGGCA
>DNDP01000451.1:7336-7681 GCA_003484235.1 Verrucomicrobiales bacterium | reverse complement strand
GCCGCCACGCGCGACGCGGGTTGGTGGACAATGACCGGTGCCGTGGCGGTGGGCGTGTAAGCTTGCAGAAGGTTGCCCGAAGCATCGCTGGAGAAGTAGAGCGGCTGGGCAACGGCGGTCATGGCCGAACCGGCAACTAGGGCCGCCAGCATCGTGGTCTTCGATCCGCCGCGGTTTGCGGATCTATTTGCAGTCAAATCTCCAGGGTATGAATGCGGGCTCATGCGGACATCTTGTTCTGGCTAGTCGGTTCGCCCTGATAGCGCCCTGCGCCCGCTTTCGGTTGCGCCACCAAACGCAGCTCCCGACTGCTCGATATAGCCGGCGCCCGCTTCGGCCACGCCG
>DNDP01000451.1:6671-7165 GCA_003484235.1 Verrucomicrobiales bacterium | reverse complement strand
GGCGCCCGCTTCGGCCACGCCGCTACCAAGCTGGGTTGCCGGACCTGTCACCCAATCCAGGCCCTTTACCACATGGGTCAGCCGGTCAAGCCATTTGCTGCCAATCTTGAGGATCTCCAGTCCTTCCCTGCCTGAGTTCTTCAAATTGCCATCCCAAGAGTTCTGACTGGGATCATGCAGCTGTCCGATGTCGCAATTGCCTGCGAGTTTGGAGATCTTTTCGGCGTCGTTGTAGGCTTCGATGGCCGTTTCAGCGTGGTCGTAAAACTCCTCAGCCGGCTTCGTGGTCTTTTCGGCCCAGGGGGTCTTGTCCCACAGGCTCTTCAGATCGCCCAGCACGTTGTCGAGGAATTCGCTGCCGGTCTCAACTCGCAGCAGATCCGGTCGAGATTCCTCCAACCCGAACCGGTCCACCAGATTGATCGGATCGTTGCGGACATACGGAAGAAGGTTGTGCCGCGGATTGCCGGGCAGGTCGCGACTGAGCCAGCGGG
>DNDP01000451.1:6032-6489 GCA_003484235.1 Verrucomicrobiales bacterium | reverse complement strand
AAGATTCGCGTCGTAAACCCGATGCCGCGCCAGATTCAATTCGCTGGCCGGATGAACCAGAAAACCGGCGAAACCGACGTCGGCATGAAGGTCGCCGGAGATTCTCGTTCGGCGGCCGTACGCCGTGTAGTCGTAACCCGCGCGGGTCTGTCCAGCTGCGTCGGTGAATTCCCGCACGGAACCTAGATGATCCAGGGTTTGAAAGTAGTTTCCCGCCGGCATTCCGCTGGCCGCGCCCGCCTGCAGCCCGTACGGAGTAAATCGTTTCAACACCTGTCCGCCGTTCGCATCGCGCTCCTCGCACAACTCGGCACCGCACCAGACATACCGGCGATCGCTCACCACCGCGCCATTCTCCCTCTCGACGATGCGGGTTCGCCGGCCCAAACCGTCATAGCTGAACTCCGTTCGATGCGTCCCCTGCGAGAACGCCACCAGCCGGTTCTCGGCGTCCCAC
>DNDP01000451.1:5351-5830 GCA_003484235.1 Verrucomicrobiales bacterium | reverse complement strand
CAGCCGGTTCTCGGCGTCCCACTCGAAGTCGCGCATGGCGGCGGTCTCCCCCTCCACCGCGACCGGCTCATCCAACACGTTGTATCGAAGTTCACGGCTGGAGCCATTGATGGTCTCCCGCAGGAGATTCTGCGCCTCGTCATATTCAAAGGCCGTGGAACCTGCGGGGCCCCCTCCCTGGGTGGCGGAGTCGGCGATCAATTGATCGGCTCCGTCGTAGTCGTACAGATGAAGGACCGGCGCCGACCCCGCCCGCTCCTGCGTCCAGTCCGTGATCTGGCGCACGGCGTCGTAGTCGTAGGTGAACCGCGAAAGCAGACTCGCGTTGGGCCGGAAGTGGGAGATCTGTTGAAGGCGGCGATCTTTCGCATTCGGATGATAGCTGAGCGTGGTCGTTTGTCCGTTGGGATAGGCAATCGAGCTCACCCTTGAACTTGCGCCATCCCACGTGAGAACGAATTCGCCCAGCACGTTGGTCA
>DNDP01000451.1:4670-5171 GCA_003484235.1 Verrucomicrobiales bacterium | reverse complement strand
GTTGGTCAAGCGGCTCAACCGCCCCGCCTCGTCCCAGGTCCGGAGGATGCCGACCCCGTTGATCGCCCGGCTTACGACGCGTCCCAGGCCGTCGTAGGCATAGGTGATCGTATCGTTGGGGAGCGGGCCATCCACGGATGCCAGTTTGCCGGCACCAAAGCCGGGATTCGCGGTAATGGGGTGATATCCGTAAGTGGTGACGCCGGAGCCGTCCTCCCGGGTCAGGAGACGCCGGTAGTTGGGATCGTAGGTCAGCTTCATCGTCGCGATCGGGATATGGGCGTCGAAGTAGCGTCGCTGTCGAAGCGACCCATCCAGGTTGTAGTCGAGCCTGGTAATCTGATTCCGCTCGTCCCGGATCCCCTTCAACCAGGCGGTCGCCGGATCGTATTCGCGATGAACCTGGGATCCGTCCGCAAACACCTTGCTCGTAACCCGTCCTTGAAGGTCGCGAACCCAGCTGGTGACACGCCCGAGGGGATCCACGACCACGCTCAACCC
>DNDP01000451.1:0-4505 GCA_003484235.1 Verrucomicrobiales bacterium | reverse complement strand
GAGGGGATCCACGCCCACGCTCACCCCGCCGCAGCCGCACCAGTCGAAACGGGTCACTCTCCCGTCCGGATCCTCGCGCGCGACCAGTTGGCGCAACGCATCGTAGGTCAACCGGGACACCCGACCCGCGCGATCGCGAAAAACCTCGGGATCGAGCCGGTGATAGGTCACTTCCTCGTAAGTCCCGTCGGGAAATGTCACCCGGCGGAATCGATCGATGTCGTCGTAGTCAAAAGTGAGTGTGTAGCCATCCTGATCGGTGACCGTCCGAACCCGTCCCACCACGTCGTAGGTGAACGCCGCCGTGTCCGCGGCTCCGGGCAACGGGCCATCGACCGACAACAGGTAACCGTTGTTGTCGTAAACGAAGCGAACGACATGTCCCAGGGCATTCGTGGCTCCGACCACCTGTCCGCGGGCGTTGTAGCCGAACCGCGTCGTTTGTCCCGCCGCGTCGGTCAAAGTCAACGGTCGATGCTGTGCATTGTAGGTCGCGCTGAACAGCTTCTCATTGGCCCCGGCGCGCGTCTGCCGGATTTCCACGAGGTCCACTTCGTTTGCGGCATAGACATAGGTCAGTTCACGTCCGAGCGGATCCACGGACTTCGTGCGATTGCCCAGTGAGTTGTACTCGAAGCGATGGAGCTGTGTGGTGCCATCGGCAACCGTCCGGGCGATGGTGGTCGGCCGGTCGGACGTTCCCACGAAGGTCGGATTCACCTGGCCTTCGTAGCTGAACCAGACCCGGTGTTCGAGCGGCGGCTTGTAGCTCTCGAGGATCGGCGAGGCGGAACTGTAATCCAGCCCGTGAGTCCAGTGGTAAATGCGTGCACCGGTGTAATCGTTGTCGTTGTAGCCCCGGGCATAGGCGTTGCGATCCCAATGGTAGGTGTTGCGCGCCCAGAGGATGAAGTTTCGCACCGGCACACCCTTGGGTACGATGCCCAAGGGTTCGGAACTCGGGATCAGGGCGGTGGACTTCTCCGAGTATTCGATCCGTTCTTTTTCTCCATTGGGATGGGTGATTTCCACCCAGTTGGCGCGGAAAAGCCCCGAACGGCTTCCGGTTTCAAACGTCGTTGTGCCGTAGGGCGTGGTAAGGCTGGTCATCCCGATTTCGTTCTGTTTGTAGGTGAAGCTCGAGTGGATGCCGATCGCGTCGGTGATGCCCTGCAGCCTCGCATTGATGGAGGAAAAGTAGTCGAAGGTGGCCGTACGACCGAACGGATCCACCACCTTGGTGACGATGAACGGAGGCACCCACGCGACGGAGGGATGGATGAACTCGCCCGGCAACGGACGCTCATAGTGAAACTGCGTCACCTGCCCGATCGCATCGGTGATGCTCGCGATGTGTCCCGGTTGATGAAACTGAATGGTTGCGGCGTTGCCGAACGGGTCGACCACCGCCGACATGAAGACCTTTCGCAACGTGCCGACGGAGTTGTCGGGCTGGTCGAAGATCTTTTTCCATCCATCCGGGTAATGAATCTCGTAGCGGCCGAGTCCCGCACGTACGAGTTTTGCGCGGCTACGGAACAGATGCGAAAAACTCTGGCTGCCCGAGTCGTAGTCCGTAAAGGTCCACGCGCCGCCCCCTTCGGCCGTGAACCGGATATCGCCGGCCGGGTTCAACGGATCCTCAGTGAGATAAGCCAGCCAGTTGAGGCGCCATTCCTGGGAGACATTCGAGTGCGGCAGACCGAAATCCGGCCAGCCGTTGACGGAATTGTACGAGAGCTTGATATAGATCGCGGGACCGATCGGCGGTGTGTAACCCACCGGTGTATCCACCACGTGATGGCTCGCGAGCAGCAGGTGGACATTCCATTCTGCCATGGGTAACGAAGGATTGGGGGTGAAATCCGAATGCGAATTGCGGCTGACATTGTTTTGGTAGTCGTGGTTCGGGTTCGGGTCCTTGCAGGTCTGTTCGTCGTCGTTCGTCGTTGCGTCAGGATCGCTGATGTTGGTTTTTCCTTTTCCCCAGATCCGGTCCGCCTCGCTGTCCGGCACCGTCCGCCACCCGGGAGGAAGCGGTCCAGCGCGTACGAGAAAGTAGCCACTCCCTTCGTCTTCGAGGGCAGCGTCGGACAGCCAGATCTTGGTGTTGCCAAACGTGGGATCGTCCGCCCGAAGCAATTCCCCGTCCCGGGCGATCAACGCCGCGTAGTGCCCGACCTTCAAATGCACCACTGCCGGCAGGATTACTTCCGCGCCAGGCTGACGGAAGGCCACCTGAAAGTTCATGCCGATCCGGCGCGACAATTCCGCCACTTGCGTGGCGGAGAAGCCGTTGGTCGAGGATTGCGAATCTTGGATCAATTGGCTGCCCGCCTTGGCGCGATCCGTGGCGAAACAGATCCGGTCCAGGGCGAGGGGGCCGCAGAGGAAGGAAACCTCGGGGCGATTCTCCATGCTCCAGAATCCATCTTCGGCGCCGCGCAAGGAGCGGTGGTTGATCCCGCGCTGAGGCCGTGACCGGAGCTCCGGCAGCAGTGATCGCAGCTCGGCCATTCGACCGAGACGCGCATACATCATGGCCAGCTCGCTTCCGGCGCGATTGGCGATCGCATGGGAGAACTCGTCCGTTTCCGGCCGATTCAATTCCCAGACCTTCCGCCAGGATTCGATCGCGCGCGAATAACGGCCCACCCGGTAGTATTCGTAACCCAGCTGCGTTTCGAGGGCGGGCGCCCAGGGCGACTCCGGGTGTTCTCCCAAGAATTCTCTTAGCGCTGAAAAATCGTCACGAACCGTCCGCTGTGAGAATCGGTCGATCGCCTCGATCAACGCCTGGTTCTCCCGCGCGGTGGGTGGCCGGGTCGGCGACAGGGGCGCGTCAAAGGCGGTGGCGGCGCGAAGCAGCGGATTCACGGCAGCGACCGATGCCACCCGGGGTGCAGGCGGCTCGCCATTCCGGGTCGTCTTGGCCGCGTCTCCGGCGATTGTCCACCGCGGGATCGACATCAGCAGGGCGACCGCGACGAATACCTGGTATCCCAGGCGGGGGATGCTGTCTGAACTGCCGGACGCTTTGAGTGCGAATCCGAAGACGCTTGGAAGCAGCTGGGCCGACCGGCGGCCGCCGTCGCACGGGAGAATGATGGGTCGGTTCATAAGGAACCGGTGCACGGTGGCGATACCAACCTCCAACGTGGGTGAGATACCGCCTCGGAGACCGGAGTGAATTGCAGTTGAAATGGAGTTTTCCTGGGCGCATGGGTCCCCGATTGATCGGACCCCTCATCTCATTACAGCGTGCAGAATAGGCCCCACATTGGCAATTCCAATCTTCGAAAGTGCGTATCGGCAATCTGCGCTGCACCGCGCCCCGATTTGAGCGTGCTTTCCCTCGAAACCGGGGCTACTATGCAAATCGTATGGACCCCCGATTTCCCTGTGCCGGCCATCGGGCGCTCTGGGCTCCGAGGCGCCGCGACTTCCTGTTCAGCCTTGGCGCGAGCATCGGCAGTGTCGCGTTCACCAGCCTGCTTGCGAACGAACTCGGCGCCGCAACCGCGACCGCCAATCCGCTCGCGCCCAGGCAGGGTCATTTCCCGGCGAAGGCGAAGCGCTGCATCTTCCTCATGATGGAAGGCGGTCCGAGCCACATTGACACCTTCGATCCCAAGCCGAAGTTGAAGGAACTACACCTGAAGGAATTCAACCGCGGCGGCGAAATGAAGTCCGCCATGGAGAGCGGCAAACGCTACTACGTTGAGAGCCCGTTCAACTTCATCAAGGCCGGCCGGAGCGGCGCGGACATCGCGGAGAATTGGGAACACCTCGCCAAGGTCGTAGACGACATCTGTTTCTACCGCGGCTGCCAGGTCGATTCGGTGAACCACCCGACCGCGCTCTATCAGATGAACACCGGCAACCGGTTCGGCGGTGATCCGGCGATCGGTTCCTGGGTGACCTACGGGCTCGGCTCGGTGAACCAGGATTTGCCGGGGTTCATGGTGCTGCCGGAGATCAGCTATCCGCAGGGCGGCGCCGCCAACTGGGGCAACGGCTTTCTGCCCGCAAATTTCCAGGGCACGACGCTCCGACCGAAAGGCTCGCCGATCCTGGACCTCAGCCCGCCGCCCGGCATCACGCCCGAGCATCAGCGCGAGAATCTCGATCTGCTCAAGGCGCTCAACGAGCGGCATCGCCAGTTTCATCCGGAGCACGATGAACTGGCGGCGCGGATGGACAACTACGAACTCGCCTTCCGCATGCAGATGACCGTGCCCGGCATCCTCGACATCGAACAGGAGAGCGCAAAGACGAAGGAACTCTACGGCATCGGCAGGGAGCCGACCGACGCCTTCGGGCGCCGCTGTCTGCTCGCGCGCAAGCTGGTCGAGGAAGGCGTCCGTTTCGTGCAGGTTTACAACGGCACCTGGGATTCGCACGACTACATCGCGCGCGCGCACGGCAATCTGGTTCGCCAGGTGGATCAACCGATCGCGGCGCTGCTCACCGACCTGAAGCAGCGCGGCCTGCTGGAGGACACG
>DNDP01000427.1:7703-16584 GCA_003484235.1 Verrucomicrobiales bacterium | reverse complement strand
CGGGCGCCGAACGTCGCGGCCCCGTTGTCTGTCAATCAGAAGTCGAGCAGCACCGCGCCCCAGGTGAAGCCGCCGCCAACGCCCTGCATCATCACCCGGTGGCCGGCGCGTATCTTTCCGGCGCGCACGTACTCGTCGAGCGCGAGCGGCACCGATGCCGCCGAGGTGTTGCCGTGGTGATCCACGGTCACCACCAGGCGCTCGAGCGGCAGGCCGAGCTTGCGGGCGGTGGCCTCGAGGATGCGCACGTTGGCCTGGTGCGGGATCAGCCAGTCGACGTCCGTGAGCTGCATGCCGGCGGCGGCGGCGGTCTCGCGCGCCACCTCGTCGAGCACCTTCACCGCGAACTTGAACACCTGGCTGCCTTGCATCTGCAGATAAGGCGAGCCGACGATGCGCCCGCCGCACACGTTGCCCGGCACAGACAGGATATCGGCATGGTTGCCGTCGGCGCGCAGTACCGAAGCATGCAGTCCGGGCTTGTCGGC
The DNA here is from genome assembly GCA_003484235.1 of Verrucomicrobiales bacterium. Lineage (GTDB taxonomy): Bacteria > Verrucomicrobiota > Verrucomicrobiia > Limisphaerales > RI-55 > RI-55. The sequence continues at coordinate 16,096 of DNDP01000427.1, read as the reverse complement.
ACGCGCCAGCACCACCGCGCCGGCGCCGTCGCCGAACAGGACGCAGGTATTGCGATCCTTCCAGTTGATGATCGAGGAGAGCTTTTCCGCGCCGATCACCAACACCGTGTCGTAGGTGCGGGACATGATGAACTGCTGCCCGATCTCGAGGGCGTAGATGAACCCCGAGCAGGCGGCCTCGATGTCGAAGGCGGCCGCCCGGACCGCGCCGATCTTCTGTTGAACAAGCGCGGCGGTGGAGGGAAACGTCATGTCCGGCGTGATGGTGGCGACAATGATGAGATCGATGTCGGTGCCGGACACTTCAGCCCGCTCCATTGCCTTCAGCGCCGCCTTGGCCCCCAGATCGGAGGTAAACTCGTTCTCGGCGGCGATCCGCCGCGCCTTGATGCCGGTCCGCGTGGTGATCCACTCGTCGGTGGTCTCCACCATCTTCTCCAACTCGGCATTGGTCACCACTCTCTCGGGGACGTACGATCCGACGGCGGTAATGGAGCATGATCGCCCCAGGAAACCGTGCTCCGCACGGGGATTGTAGAACGCGCTGGCTGGATCAGGTGATTCGTTCATGATGTGGGTTGGGGAGCGGCAGCGGATAGCAGGGGACCCATGGCCGCTTCGGCGGCGGCCAGTTCCCGGCTGAAGGTTTCGTTCATCTTATGGTTCACCGCTTCGGAGGCAATTCGAATGGCGTTCATGATGGCCCGCTCGCGGGCGGAGCCGTGTGCTTTGATGACCACACCGTTCAACCCGAGCACCGGCGCCCCGCCATAGGCATCCGGATCCATGCGGTTCTTGATCGCCCTGAAGGCATCTTGGGCGAGGAAAGCACCCGCCTTGCGCTTGAGGTTTCTGCCGAATTCCTGCTTGAGCAGGCCGACGAGACAACGGGCGAAGCTTTCCGCGGTCTTCAACACGATGTTGCCCACGAACCCATCGCAAACCACCACGTCCACCTTGTTGTGAAACAAATCGTACCCCTCGACATATCCGATGAAGTTCAAATTCAGGCCCCGGCAGAGCCGCAGTGCGGACTGCGTCAGTTCGTTGCCCTTGGCATCTTCGGTGCCGTTGCTCATCAGGCCCACCCGCGGGCGCTCCACGTGAAGGCAAAGCCGGCTGTAAACGCTTCCCATCACCGCATATTGGACCAGATGAGCCGGCTTGGCCTCGACATTGGCCCCAGAATCGAGCAGGACAAACTGGCTGGAATCGGTCGGAATCACGGTGGCAATTCCCGGACGATCCACTCCCGCCAGAGGCCTGAGCCGGATCGTGGATGCCGCCAGTAGCCCGCCGGTGTTGCCGGTCGAAATGACCGCGTCCGCCTGGCCGCCCTTGACGAGGTCCATGGCGCGGAGAATCGAGCAATCTTTCTTGCGTCGCAATCCCTCGACCGGTTTGTCGGTCATGGTGAGAACCTCCGACGCATGGACGACCTTCAGACGGGGGTCACGCAGCCGCAAACGTTCGAGGGCGGGCCGGATCTCGGCCTCGCTGCCAACTGCGAAGATTTCGGTGAGCGGGACGCCGGCCTCAAACGCGAGCTTTGCCCCATGCAAAACGGGCTCGCAACCGTGGTCCCCGCCCATGACATCCAACGCTATGCGCATGGCGGTGGGAAGTGCCGCGGACCGGGCGGCAGCCGGATCAGGCGTAAGACTTGATGGTCACGACCTGGCGACCCCGATAAAAACCGCATGACGGGCAAACCCGGTGGGAATGGTAGGGCGCCGCGCATTGCGGACACTGGTTCAACTGGGGGAGCTTCAGCACGCTGTTGTATGCACGGCGCATTCGCTGACGGCTCTTGGAAGGTTTACGCTTCGGGACGCCCATATTCTCAGGATTTCAGTTTCAGTTTGTTCAGTTCATCCCAGGGAGACGCGGTCTTATCGGCAGCATTCGGGCCTTCGAATGGATCGCTAGTGGGTTTGTGTTCCAGCCCCGGGCAATCATCCCGACACACCGGGTGGGTCGGAAGGGCGAGGACCATATCTTCGCGAATATAGGGCGTCAAGTCCACCGAGTCCTTGATTACCGCCGGGCTGTCCTCTCCCGCAAGAGGGATGTGACAGGCCCAATCCCTGAGCATGATCACGTGCTCGAAAGGCTTCAGGCAGCGCACACAATGACACTGAACCGGCAGCTGAAGAACCCCCGTCAGCAGCAGCGAATCGTGAAGATGCTGCACCGTCAGCCGATACGTTAACGGTTTCGCAAAGCGGACAACCTCATCGGTGAAATCAAAATGCACCTCCCCGATGCTCGCTTCTCCCTCGAGCTCGACATTGTCCTCCTGCAACTGTTTCAGATTAACCAGCAATGACATCAGCTTCCTTTCCCATTTGTGCGTGACGGATCTTCAGCGCCCGCTCGACACAGGCGGGCACGAATGGCAGCACGTCTCCGCCAAGGCGGGCTATCTCTTTGACAATCCGGGAACTGAGGAAGGTGTAGGTATCCTTCGGCATCATGAAAATGGTCTCCACCGTCTCGTCCAGTTTCCGGTTCATCAACGCCAGCTGAAACTCGAACTCGAAGTCGGACACCGCGCGGAGACCGCGGATGATCGCGTGCCCATTCCGGCTTGCGACGTACTCGATCAACAGGCCGCCAAAACTGTCCACCTCGACGTTTGACATGCCGGCGGTGGAACTGCGGACCAGGTCAACCCGCTCTGCCAGCGAGAAAAGAGGCTGTTTCGCCTCGTTCCCGGCGACCGCCACGATCACCCGGTCGAACAATCGCGCCGCCCGCTGAACAATGTCCAGGTGTCCGTTGGTGAGGGGGTCAAAGCTCCCGGGGTAAATGACTGTCCGCATGGACGAAATCTAGCAGGCAGGTCCGCGGTTGCCCAATCCAATTAAGCGCCCGGCTCTCCCGCACCGACGCGCCAGGGCACCTCGTAGGTCGTAAGCGCCTCACGAAAGCCCTTGAAAGTGGCGGGGGCCTGCTTGACGCAGATCGACGCGAGTTCGGGCGCAAATCGTTGCAGGTCCAAAAAGGTGTTCTCTCCGATGATGATCCGCCCCCGCCCGGAGAAGCTCTCCAGCCGGCTGGCCAGATTAATCTCACGCCCGAATACCGTGTAGTTGGAGATGTGCTCCTCGGAACCCATCAGCCCCACGGTGGCGATGCCCGAGTTGATCCCGGTTCCCAACGTCAGAAGCGGGAGCAGTGAAACGGGATTCTCCTCCGCCGCAGCTTTTCGACGGGCATTCTCGTCTGCACGTTTCACATTCAACGCGTGGATGGACCGTTGTGCGTCGATTGCCGCGCGCACACATGCCACCGCGTGCTGCTCATTGGGAGTCGGTGCGCCCCAGAACGCCATCACGCAGTCGCCAATGTATTTGTCGAGCGTGCCGTCGTGTTCCTTGATCACATCCGCGATGGTGGCCAGATACAGGTTCACGGTCGCGAGCACCTCCCTGGCGCTGTCGTCGTAGTACTGCTCCGCGGCCGGCCCCGCGAGACCGTTTTTTCTGACGTGTTCTTCGGCCTGAGCGTGCGTCGAGTCGGTCATCTCGGTGAACCCCCGGACATCGGCGAAAAAGACCGTGATGTTCCTCCGGGCACCTCCCAGCGAAAGTGATTCGGCTGCCAGCAGTTCATTGACGACATTGGGCGAGACGATCCGTTTGAAAACCTGCTTGATGCGACGCTGTTCCCGTTCCTCGAACACCACCCGGTAGGTGACCAAAGAGAGGTATGGCACCAGAAGGCCGCCAGCCAATGGAGATACGAGCGGACTCCAAATCCGGTGCGAAACAAAGAGCAGAACCGCTGCTGCCGTTCCGGCCAACCCCAGGACCAACACCCAAACCGCACCGTGCAGAATGTTGGTGCGCCAGGTCACCTGACAGGTCAGGACCGCAAGCAGCAGAACCAGCAGCAGCTCCACACCAAGCCCAACCGGCCGGATGTGGCGCCCCAGCAGGATGGTGTTCGCCACATTCAAATGGGTGCTCACGAGGGGGGTGTTCTGAGCCAGCGGGGTTGCTCCGCGATCCGTAACGTTGTTGCCTTCGGCGACCGATCCCACAACCACGATCTTCCCCTCAAAAGGTTTGGTGGTCTGGGGGTGAACCCACCCGTTGTTGTGATATTCCTCCAGCACCATTTGGTAACCCTCGTCTCCGGCTATCTCCCTGGCGCGGTCGAAGCTGACCACCTTGGCATAGCTCAGCTTGTATATCCGTGGATCATTCCAATGAAGGTTCCAGTCCACCAACAGGTGCCCTTCCCCGTCGAGGGGCAGTTCGTGAACATCGCCCGCCCGGTCACGGATCACGATTGAATCCGCAGTGAGCTCCGCCTCGTCCAGATTGGCGCCCAGTTGGTGGGCGGCCAGAAGCACGCCGAGATGCCATTCGGGCCGCTGATGCTCATCCATGATCACGGGCCGGATACGACGAAGGACTCCATCAGCGTCCGGGATTGCGACAATGCTGCCGACCGCCGCCGCAGACTCGGCAAACACAGGCGAAGGTTCAGCCTCCAGTCCGGCACCGATCAGCACATTGCCGGCCTCCAACATCTGCCGCGCAAAGAAATCGTCCGATTCCTCCAGATCACCCGAGCCGTCGTCACGTTCCACCGGCGAATCCATCGGTCGCAGGCCGCTGAACAGCACGTCGAACGCAACCACCAACGCTCCCTGGCGCTTCAGTTCTCGAACGATGCGACCGTGGACCTGGCGCGGGAACGGCCAGTTGACCCTGAGTTCATTGCTCATGAACTCCATCGATTCCTCGTCCAGATAGATCGCCGCCACATTTGTGGCCGCGCTGGTCTGTCGCTGGGCAGCCAGGCGCATCCGCCAGTCGTAGGTATCCCACTCCAGCGACTGGACGAGGTTGTTGGGGGCGACCAGTGACAGGAGAGGAAGCGAGCATCCCACCAGAACCGCGCCGGCAGCCACCAGTAGCGGAATCATGCGGGTGGAGGTTTTCATCGCCGGCACCTAGGAAACAAAAAAACCGGAGCAACACAAGGTTGCTCCGGCTGCTTGAAACTCAGGAACAGGCTCTTACCGGTCGTAATCACCGTTCTCGCCGTTGACCGGAGAGACCGGCCTGTCGCCAATCAGCGGCTCGTCGAAGATGAATATCCGGTCGCGATCCACCGGCGTGGTGGTACCGGTGATGTTGGCAATCATCTGACCGATTTCCGGCGCGTAGCGATCGTATTCTTCCTTTGTGATCGGGCGTTTGGTCCCGGGCGGAACGAACATCTCGCCCGATGAGACGGACTCAGAGAGGATGTTGCCGTCAGGAAGGATATAGGCGACATGACCGAGTCCCTTGATGATGAATACAATCATCGTGTGGGTGATCACATAGTCTGTTCCACGGATGCCAGCCACGCCGGACGGCGTCTTGATTTCATACCGGGAAGCCGCAGCCAGCTTGCGGACACTGCCCATGATGGTCCCCTTCTGCAGATTCAGCTGGGTCTCCACCACCGCATCAGCTCCGGTGTCGGTGTAGGTGAGCTTGTCGATGCCAAGCGTCGTGTCCTCCTTGACCCGAACCACCGGGCCATTGATTCCAAGATACAGGTCGACATGGGAGCCGGTGGCGGTTGAAACCACGGCGCCGGAGGTCAGCACGGTCCCGGTTTTCAATTCCATCCAGGCGCCGCCCCCGGTGGAATAACGGGCGGAACCATGCACGGCACGCACCTGCGCCTTGCCCTGCTGGGTGGATTGAGCCTGCCCCGTGCTGGTCGCGAAGGCGGTGATCATCGCGACACCAAATACGGCCAACTGATTCATCAGACGTCCGGTATGTTTCATATTCACTCCCAATTTATTAAAGATGGCTAAGTATCAAGTGGCGGCAGGTTAGTCCTGCGGATCGGGATGTCAATTGAAAATATTGGTGGATAGCCGATTGCGTCGATTACGCCACCACACCGGCAGGAGCGTGACGGCTTGGCAGCAGGACGGGACAAACACCGAAGAAACGCCCAAGCCGGGTTCGAATCAGCCCAGCAGGGCTCCCGCATAGTCCCGATTCAACTTCCCAATGAAATCCAGGCTGATCTCCTTGGGGCAGACCGCTTCGCAGGAACCGGTGACAGTGCAGGCACCAAAACCCTCCCGATCCATCTGCCAGACCATCTTCTGGGCGCGCCGGTTCTTCTCCGGCTGCCCCTGGGGCAGCAGGTTCAGATGGCTGACTTTCGCCGCAACGAAAAGCATTGCACTGGCGTTCTTGCAGGCAGCCACGCAGGCGCCACAACCAATGCAGGCCGCCGCATCCATCGCCTTGTCGGCAATCTCCTTGGCGATCGGAGTGGCGTTGGCGTCCGGCGTGCCCCCGGTCCGCACCGAGATGAAGCCGCCGGCCTGGATGATCCTTTCAAAAGCGCCGCGATCCACCACCAGGTCCCGGATCACCGGGAAGGGCCGCGCCCGCCATGGCTCGACGGTAATCGTCTGGCCATCCTTGAAATTCCGCATGTGCAGCTGGCAGGCGGTGGTGCCCTTGCGACCGCCGTGGGGCACACCGTTGATGACCAGTGAGCAGGTGCCGCAAATCCCCTCGCGGCAGTCGCTGTCGAAGGCAATCGGCTCCTTGCCCTGCGTGATCAGCTCCTCGTTCACCACGTCCAGCATCTCGAGAAAGCTCATGTCCTCGTCGATGCCCCGGGCCGGATACGTCTCCATCCGCCCGGCGTCGCGCGGGCCATTCTGCCGCCAGACTTTCAACGTGAGATTCAGCTTCTTGGCCATGGCGATCCTTATTTGTAACTGCGGGTCGACATCTTCACCTCTTCATACTGCAGCGCTTCCCTGTGCAGCTGGGGCTGGTTGCCGACCCCTTTCCATTCCCAGGCGGCGACGTAGGCAAACTGTTCATCATTCCGTCTCGCTTCGCCGTCGGGGTGCTGGTGCTCGACGCGGAAATGACCGCCGCAGCTTTCCTCGCGGTGCAACGCATCGGTGCAGAGCAGTTCGGCAAACTCCATGTAGTCCGCCACGCGGCCGGCGTATTCCAGCGACTGGTTGAGGCTCTCGCCCGAGCCGGGAACGTTGACGTTGTTCCAGAACTCCTCGCGCAGTTCGGGGATGCGCTTCAAGGCGTGCGCAAGGCTCTCCTTGCTGCGCGCCATGCCGCAGTCTTCCCAGACCATCTTGCCCAGCTCGCGGTGGAAGGAGCGCACCGTGCGCTTGCCGCGAATGCCCAGCATGCGGCTCGACAGGCCGCGCACGTTCTCCTCGGCCTGCCTGAAGGCTTCGTGATCCGTGGAGGGGCAGAATTTTTTGTTGGCGGCGAAGTAGTTGGCGATGGTGTACGGCACCACGAAGTAGCCGTCGGCGAGCCCCTGCATCAGGGCACTGGCGCCAAGCCGGTTGGCGCCGTGGTCGGAAAAGTTGGCCTCCCCGAGCACGAACAGCCCGGGCACGTTGCTCATCAGGTTGTAGTCCACCCACAGTCCGCCCATGGTGTAGTGGACAGCCGGATAGATGCGCATCGGCTGCTGGTAGGCGTTCTCCCCGGTGATGCATTCATACATGTCAAAGAGGTTGCCGTACCGCTCCTTGATCTTGTCCGCGCCGAGGCGCTTGATCGCGTCGCCGAAATCCAGATAGACACCCAGTCCGCCGGGACCGACGCCGCGGCCGTCGTCACAGGCCTCCTTGGCCGCACGGCTCGAGATGTCACGCGGCGCCAGGTTGCCAAAGCTCGGATACTTCCGCTCGAGAATGTAGTCGCGGTCCGCTTCGGGAATCTGGGCCGCCGGCTTGCCACGGTCCTCCTTCTTCTTCGGCACCCAGACCCGGCCGTCGTTGCGGAGCGATTCCGACATCAGCGTCAGCTTCGACTGGTGGTCGCCGCTCACCGGAATGCATGTGGGATGAATCTGGGTGTAGCACGGATTGGCGAAAAAGGCGCCCCGCTTGTGCGCACGGTACGACGCCGTGACATTGCAGCCAACCGCATTGGTCGAGAGATAAAAGACGTTGCCGTAGCCGCCCGTGGCGAGGATGACGGCATCGGCGGCGTGCCGCTCGATCTTCCCGGTGATGAGATCGCGGGTGATGATGCCCTTGGCATGGCCGTCGATGACGACCAATTCCAGCATCTCGGTGCGGGGATGCATCTCGACGGTGCCCAGTCCAATCTGCCGGCTGAGGGCGGAATAGGCACCGAGCAGCAGCTGCTGGCCGGTTTGTCCCCGGGCGTAAAAGGTCCGGCTCACCTGCGCTCCGCCGAAGGAGCGGTTGTCGAGCAATCCGCCATACTCACGCGCGAACGGAACGCCCTGGGCCACGCACTGGTCGATGATGTTCACGCTGAGCTGCGCGAGCCGGTAGACGTTGGCCTCGCGCGCGCGGAAGTCGCCGCCCTTGACCGTGTCGTAGAACAGGCGCCAGA
>DNDP01000427.1:0-7471 GCA_003484235.1 Verrucomicrobiales bacterium | reverse complement strand
GCCGCGTTGATGCCGCCCTGGGCGGCGATCGAGTGCGCCCGCCGGGGGCTGTCCTGGTAGCAGAAGCACTTCACGCCGTAACCCAGCTCCGCCAGCGTGGCGGCCGCCGAGGCGCCGGCGAGCCCCGAGCCCACCACAATGACCTGGAACTTCCGCTTGTTCGCGGGGTTCACCAGCTTCATTTCGAACTTGTGCCTGTCCCACTTCTGCGCGAGCGGGCCGGAGGGGATGTTGGAGTTCAGACTCATGTTACTTCACGACCTCCTTTCCCAGGCCCAAAAGCACCGCCGCCGGAATCGAGGCGTAGCCAACGAACACCGCCACCGAGATGGCCTTGGCGGCCTTGTCCAGCGTCAGCCCCCAGGACTTGTTCTTCAGCCCGAGAGATTGAAACATCGCGCTCACTCCGTGGCTCAGGTGGAGGCAGAGCAGCCCCACTCCCACCACGTAGAACAGCGACACCAGCGGCTGGCCGAAGCCGACCACCATCATCCGGTAAACGTCGCGTCGCGGCTCGCCGCCCTCCCCCGGTTCCGCAAAAGCGGCAAAGTCCTGGCCGGTGAAGTTAACCGCCGGCGTCTGCGTGGTGAAGTGCAGCAGGTGGTAGATGATGAACACCGCCACGATCAGGCCGCTCATCAGCATCGTGCGGGAGGCATAGCTGGCCACCGTCGGGCTCCACTGCGCGTAGGCGACCGGCCGTGCCGCGCGGTTTTCACGGCTCAGCGAAATGGCCGCCCAAATGTGGATGCCCACCATCGCCAGCAAGCCGATCCGGGCGGACCAGACCAGCGCCGGCCGCGTGTGCAGGAATTCGCCGTAATCGTTGATGACGTCCCGCCCGAGAAAGATTTGCAGATTGCCGGCCAGGTGACCGATCACGAACAGCACCAGCGCCGCGCCGGAAGCCGCCATGAGGTATTTGCGGCCGAGCGACGATTGGAAAAGACCTGCGGTGAGCTTCATGTCTCTATGCGATTCGTGATCTCTCAGGTTGGTGAATGCTGGCGATACTGAACCGGTTGACGGCTCAGTATCTAACGGGCAGGCCGTCGTGGCGTCAATGAAGCGGTCAAAGTATAAGCCCCACTTCCCCCCGGAAAAACGGAGCCTAATCCGGATTGTCACGGTGTCGCGGGGCGTCGTCGCCACCCCGGGCCGGGCTGCCTCCCGGCATCGCAAAACTCATCGCCGGGCCCGCTTCGGCTCTTCCCAGACTTACTCCCCCGGTCCTTCCACCCAACGATCGAAGGATCAAACCGCATTGGCGGATGCCGAAGAATTCCTGCGGGCTTGGAGACGCATGTAGTGAAACAGATACTGCTGCGCGAATCCCCCGTTCGGTCCAAAGTGCGTTTCGCTGAAGGCCAGCACCTTCCGGGGCGAGGGCCGGCGACGGCGGAAGTACAGTTCGCGCAGCGCCCGGAGGATCCACACATCCACCGGAAACGCCCGGGGATGTCCCCCCGCAAACAGCAGGACGCAGTCGGCGATCTTGCGCCCGACGCCGGGCAGCTCCGTCAGCCGCGCGCGGGCCTCGGAGAGTTCCAGGGATCGAATTTGCTCCAGCCACGCTGGCGAATCGGCGACGCGTCGCGCGGCCTGCAACAGGTAAGGGGCGCGGAAGCCCATCCCGCACGCCCGGAGCTCGGCCTCACTCAGCACGGCAATCCGCCCGGCGGCTGGGAATGCCGCCTCGCCACTTGCTTGGTCTGGGTTCGCAAGGGGTTCGCCAAACCGTGCGCACAGCCGGTCGACTATCTGACGTATCTGGGTGATCTGCTTGGTGGACGACAGGATGAAACTAGCCAGGCATTCCCAGGGATCCTGGCGCAACAGCCGCAACCCGCGGCACGCAGCGACCGCTGCCTTCATTGGCTCATCGTCAGGAAACGTCCCGATGATCTCCGCGAGCCGCACCTCCAGCTGCAGGTATTCGACGAGCCATTGCCAGTCGCCGGGATCGGTTGCGCGGGCGCTGATCCCGCCCGGAACCTTTTCCAGCCGCACCACGTGCCCGCCCACGACCCCCTCCCAGGCGGTACCCGTCTGTCTCCAACGAAATGCCTGCCCCGAACTAAGGGTGGCGCCGAGATCGTAGTCGTCCGCGGCAAAGACCCGTTCGCCGGGAGCGAACGATTGGGCAACGGACATGCAAAAGGGGGACGTGCGGGAGGCGCCGCTCAATACGTTACCAGGGCGCTGATCGGCAGTCCCGGCAGCTTCGCCCGGCCCTTGAGGAAGGCGAGTTCGATTACAAACGAAACCCCGACGATGTCCGCACCAAGCCTGCCCACTAGCTGCACGGCCGCGGCCGCCGTTCCGCCCGTTGCCAGGAGATCGTCCACCAGCAGAACCCGCGAGCCCTGGTGCACCGCGTCCGTGTGGATCGCAACCGTGTTGGAACCGTATTCCAGGTCGTAGCTCTCCTCGTGGGTGGAATAGGGCAGCTTGCCTTTCTTGCGCACCGGCACGAAGCCCGCCTTGAGCTTCAACGCGACGGCGGCGGCAAAGATGAAGCCCCGCGCGTCGATGCCCACCACGAAATCGACGTCCCCCGGTTTGATACCGTGCGTGATGAGGTCCACGCAGCCGGCAAACAGCCGGGCGTCGGCCAGCACCGGGGTGATGTCCTTGAACTGGATGCCCGGCTTGGGGAAGTCGGGCACATTGCGGATGGCCTGCTGGATGTCCTGCAGAAGAGTCTGATGTTCGCTCATGAAGAAATTTGAGGGTGCGGTCGGCGGGATCAACGACGGTTGGCTTCCAGTTTCTCGATGCGCTTGCGCAGCTTGCGCAGCGCGATGTTCTGGATCTGGCGGATGCGTTCGCGGGTCACGCCAAACTTCTCGCCCACCTCTTCCAACGTCCGCTCCTGGCCTCCATCCAGGCCGAACCGGTAGCGGAGAATGGTGATCTCGCGTTCATCCAGCGTGTCCACCAGGTCGTGGAGCATGTCGGTGACGGTCTTCTCTTCCAGCTGTTCGTAGGGAGTGTAGGCGGCCTCGTCCTCGACGATCTCGCCGTAGGTGTTGGAATCCTCGTCGCCGATGGGCGCATCCAGCGATGCCGGCCGGATCGAGGCCGAGCGCATCTGGGCCACGCGCATGGGCGTGGTGTCGAGCTCGGCGGCCAGCTCCTCGTTGGTCGCCTCGCGGCCCAGTTCCTCGTGCAGCTTCATCTCGGCGCGGCGCATCTTGGCGATCTTGTCCACCAGATGCACCGGCAGGCGGATCGTCTTGGACTGGTTGGCCAGGGCGCGCTTGATGGACTGCTTGATCCACCACGCGGCGTAGGTCGAGAGCTTGCCGCCCTTGGCCGGGTCGAAGCGTTCCACGGCCTTCATCAGGCCGATGTTGCCCTCGCTGACGAGATCCAGCAGGGGCAGGCCGAAGCCTTCGTAGTCGCGGGCAATCTTCACCACGAGACGGAGGTTGGCCTTGATCATCAGATCGCGCGCTTCCTTGTCGCCCTTCTTGATCAACGCGGCCAGGTCGATCTCCTCCTGCGGCGTGAGCAGCCCGACCTGGCCGATCTCCCGCAGGTAAAGCTTGTAGGCGGTGTCGGCATCGTAGCGCCCGCGGTCCATCGGGGAGCCCTCGGCGGGCGAGGCCTGCTTGCGGGAGGCGATGGTGGCGGCCGAAGCGCCCGTGGGCTTGGGCGGAGGCTGCGGTTTGGGAATGAAATCCTTCCGGTCCGCGGAACGTCTGGGAAAACGTTTGGGCACCCGCGCCGTGGCACCGGCCTGGGATGGCTTTCGGTTGGTGGATTTTTTCCTGGCTGCCATGGCTGACGGCGAAAAATGAGAGCAACCCCCCGCATTCGCAAGCAAATAGCTGCCGGGCAAAAACTCCAATTACCCCTTCCCTCATCGCCGGTCGTTCCCTAACCTCCCGCCCCTATGTTCGACGACGCGAAAGAAGCCCTGGCCGCCCTCGAAGCCAAACTCTCCCAGCTGCGGAGGTTTCTTTGACGTCCCCACGAATGAACGGCGCCTGAAGGAACTCGAAAGCCGGATGGCCGAACCGACGTTCTGGGACAACCAAAACGGCGCCCAGAAGATCATCGACGAGACGGCTTCCATCCGCCGCCGCGTGGAGCCGCTGATCGAGGCGGCACGGCAGATTGACGACCTCAGGGTCATGATCGAGCTGGGCGAGGCCGAACCGGAATCGGCGCAGGCCGGTGTGCTGGCGGACATCGACCGTGATCTGACAAAAGCCCAAAAGGCGCTCGACGCCCACGAGTTGCAGGTCTACCTGAGCGGCCCGACGGATCGCAACAACTGCATCCTCAGCGTCAATGCCGGAGCCGGAGGCACCGAATCCTGCGACTGGGCCAACATGCTCCTGCGCATGTACCAGCGCTGGGCCGAGGGCCGCGGCTGGAAGGTCGAGATGACCGACGCCCTCGCCGGTGACGTGGCGGGCATCAAGAGCGCCACCCTGAGCATCGAGGGCGATAACGCGTTCGGATTCTGCAAGGCGGAACGCGGCGTGCACCGCCTGGTGCGCATATCACCCTTCGACGCCAATCAACGGCGGCACACCAGCTTCGCCAGCGTCGATGTGATCCCCGAAGTCGCGGACGAAGCCGAGATCACGATCAACCCGGCCGATCTGGAGATTGACACTTATCGGTCCGGCGGCAAGGGCGGCCAGAACGTCAACAAGGTGGAGACCGCCGTCCGCATTACCCACCTCCCTTCAGGCCTGGTGGCCGCGTCGCAGGCACAACGCTCGCAGGCGCAGAACCGCGCCACCGCAATGAAGATGCTGCTCTCGAAGATGTACGCGCTGCGGGAGGACGCAAAGAAGGCCGAGATGGAGCGCTTCTACGGCGAGAAGGGCAGCGTGAGTTGGGGCAACCAGATCCGCAGCTACGTGTTCCAACCGTATCAGATGGTCAAGGACCTGCGGACCGGCGTCCAGACCAGCGACGTCGACGGCGTGATGGACGGCGAGCTCGACAGTTTTGTGAACGCCTGGCTGCGGGCCGGCTGCCCGGCCAAGCGCATTCAGGGAGTGAAGGATGAGGACGAGTAGTTCACATTCCAGCATCCGGAAGTGCGGCTTGACCGGCCGGCAACCGAAACCAAAGCTCTCTGCATGAATAAGGAACTGATTCGGCAGCAGCTGAACGGACCAGGACCATTCCTGGTGCGGACATCCGACGGCAAAGAGTTCTCCGTCCCACATCCCGAGTTCGTGCTGGTGGGTCGTCATAATTTGGTGATCGAAGTTGACAAAGGCCTGCTGGACATCATCGATCCATTGCACGTCGTCTCCATTCGTCCGGCCTCGAAGCGCGGGACACGAAACTCCTGACCGATGGCTGCCGCCGGCACTACACCGTTCTCGAGAGCGTCCTGAGTGATTGGCCGCCGCATCAATTGACAATCACTCCGGTTTGCCAAGAGACATCCGCTGGAGATATTGAATGTCCATCCTCAATACCATCGTTGAACAGAAACGGCGCGAGGTCGCCAAGCTGCCGGCCCGGGTCCTTGCCGCCGGCGATCTCCACGACGCCGTCCTCGAACGCAATGAGTCCCGTGATTTCCTTGCCGCCCTCCGCAAGCCCGCCGCAGGCGACGTCGCCCTCATCGCCGAAATCAAGAAGGCCTCCCCCTCGGCCGGCGTCATCCGCCCGGATTTCGATCCCGTGACCATCGCCAAACGATACGAGGTCGCCGGCGCCTCGTGCCTGTCCGTCCTGACGGATGAACAGTTTTTTCAGGGCTCGCTCGACTACCTGCGGTTGATTCGGGCGGCGGTGAAGCTGCCGCTGCTGCGCAAGGACTTCATCATCGACGAACGCCAAATTCTTGAGGCCATCGAATGGGGCGCCGACGCCATCCTGCTGATCGTCGCCATCCTCGACGACGACCGCCTCAAACGCTTCCACACGCTGGCGACCGAGGCCGGCCTGGCAGCGCTGGTGGAAGTCCACGACGAGGCCGAGCTGGATCGCGCGCTGAAGCTGAATGCGCCGCTCGTGGGGGTGAACAACCGGAACCTCAAGAACTTCACGGTCGACCTCGGCACCACCGAACGGCTGGCGGAGAGGCTGTTCGCCGCACAGCCGGATGCGCTGCTGGTCGCGGAAAGCGGCATCCACACCCGCGCCGACGTCGAGCGCCTCAAGGCCGCCGGCGCGAAGTCGATTCTCGTCGGTGAATCGCTCATGCGCGGAAACGGCGACGAGGTCGCGACCGCGCGGCGACTGATAGGATCATGATTCGCCCGTCGGTCATCAAGCGCTTCCGAGCCTTTACCGGCCTGGTTGCGGTCGCAGCCTTTGTGGCGGCCAGTCCTGCGTTCGCCCGGGCAGCAGATCAGCCGGTGCTCCTCTACAGCCAGTATTTGAACGCCCCCGGGGAGAACCGCTATCCGGTGGACGGCAACTACCGCCCGGCGATGGAGGGCCTCGACCAGGAGTTCGACATCCGGGTTGACGCCGAGCCCCTGACTGCCGAGCGGCTTGCCGGGGTGAAAGTCCTGCTCATCGTCAATCCCAACCAAAGCGCCCATCAGACCAATCCCCCGCCCCATCGCCTGTCCGCTGAAGAAGGGATCGCCCTCTACAACTGGATTTATGCCGGCGGCGGCTTGATCCTCATGGGCAACCAGGAGAACCACAACCTGGAGATCGACTCGATCAATCAGCACCTGCTCCGCCTCGTCGGCCTCAAGTGGGTCAACCGTTACACCGACGCCAAGCGGCTGGTCCTGCCTCCGGACTTGCCGATCGTCGGAGGGCTGGCCTGGGCCTACTACACCGGCAACTTGGTGGAGGTGACACCGCACCATCCCGCCAAGGCACGTTCACTTGTTGAAAACGACCTGACACAGAAACCGGCAATGGGCCCGCGGGATGAACCCGGATCCCTGCTCGCCATCGCCGAGGTTGGCGCCGGTCGCATCGCCGTGGTGACCGATTCCGGCTGGCTCGCCAACTGGGCTCTGGGCGGGCAGGGAGTGGGCGGGGTCGCAATCAAGGAGCAGGACAATTTGGAGATCATGCTCAGGCTGACCCGGTGGGTGGCCGGAATCAATCCGGTCCGGGATTGATCCGAGCCTGCCGCGCGGTTTCGCACGCCGCCATTGACTTCAGGAAATGGACGTTGACGCAGGGGGCTTCACCAGTAACATCCGCCGCTTGCGGTTCTGAACCCGAAACTCCCCAATACGAAAATTATGCCAGTGAAAGTTGCCATCAACGGATTTGGACGGATCGGCCGGTTGGTCTTCCGTGCCATGATTGAACAAGGTCTCGTGGGCAAGGACATCGAAGTCGTCGCCGTCGGTGACATCGTCCCCGCCGACAACCTCGCCTACCTCCTCAAGTACGATTCCATCCAGGGCCGCTTCAACGGCACGGTGGGCTCGAAGAAGTCCGCCGCCGACAAGGCCGAGGACGACGTGCTGGTGGTCAACGGCAAGGACATCCTCGTCGTCAGCGCCCGCAC
>DNDP01000307.1:32004-32794 GCA_003484235.1 Verrucomicrobiales bacterium | reverse complement strand
GTTGGGCCGTGTGAGTTGGGCCGTGTGTACGGCTCCGCCTTGAGAACTGAACACTTCTAATTGGGTGCTCATGTCTTTCTTTCCCTGCTGTCAAGCCCGCCGACAAGGCGGGCCTCTTGGTTATTGTTGGGAACGTCCTTTGCCGGAACCGCCCTCTGCGGAAACGACGTCCAACGAACTACCACCCGCTCATGATCATGTCACGTCACATTTTGGAAACTGTGCGTCTCACGGCACAGGGGCCGAATCAATCGTCTTTCCCCGTCATGGGCACAAAGCGGACGGCCATGACGGATCTGCGATCATATCCACGCTCCGTCTTCTCAATCAGGACGAGTTCCTGTCCGTCGTACAGGCTGCCCACCGGAACGATCATCCGTCCGCCGACCTTCAACTGATCGAGCAGCCGGGTGGGAAGCTCGACCGGAGCGCAGGTCACGACGATCGCATCGTAGGGCGCGTGTTCGGGCCAGCCGCGCCAGCCGTTGCCCTGCCGGACGTGGGCACTGGCGTATCCAAGTCGGGACAAAGTTTCCGCCGCCTTCTCCGCCAGCCCGGCAACGATCTCCACGGAGAAGACCTCGCCGGCCAGCTCCGCCAGCACCGCCGTCTGATAGCCGCAGCCGGAGCCGATCTCGAGCACGCGGTGATCCGGTTGCGGATCGACCGCTTCCGTCATGAAGGCGACGATGTACGGCTGCGAGATTGTCTGGCCATGGCCGATGGGCAGGGGACCGTCGGCGTAGGCGCTCTTGCGGAGGTGCGGCGGCACGAACTCGTGGCGCGGCAC
>DNDP01000307.1:3906-31920 GCA_003484235.1 Verrucomicrobiales bacterium | reverse complement strand
GCACGAACTCGTGGCGCGGCACCCGCAGCATCGCCTCGATGATCCGTTCGTTGACGATCTCGCGGCCGCGGCCGGTGAGCTGGTTCCGCAAGCCAGCCAGGTCGGAGCGGCTGGCAGGGGGCTGAATCGAGCTCATCGCCAAAGTTTTCCGGTAAGGAATCCCGTCTGCCGAGCAAAGAAATCTGACGCCACTTCCGGCTGCGGGCTTCTTCCAGTGCCCGGTGTGCCACTTTCGGTGCATTGACTTTGGCCGGTGGACACATAGTTTGCGTGGCTTTTAACGGAAACATCTTTGATGAGTATCTTCAGGAACCGCAGTTGGTGGGGATCGGCGACGGCCTTCCGGAATCTGCCAGGACTTTGCCGATTCGGCGTATTGACGTTTTTCCTTCTGGCCGAGGTGGCGGTCGCCGCGCCCGCCATCTCCGGTTTCTCCCCCACCAGTGGACGGCCCGGCACCCACGTGACCATCAACGGTTCGGGATTTGCCAGCGCGGTTCGGGTCGAGTTTGGCACCCAGAGATACGCCGCGTTCGTGCGTGTTTCCGACAGCCAGATCAGGGCGGTCGTGCCCGACGATGGCCTGACCGGCCCCATCCGGGTGGAGGCGACCGGCGGATCGGCGGGTGCGAGTGCGGCGGCGTTCCAGGTGGCTCCGCGAATCGACGAATTCAGCCCGCTGAGCGGCTCGACCACCACCACGGTCACGATCAACGGCGCCAACTTTGTGACAGGCGGCACCGTGGTCGTCTTCGGCTCGGTCACCTCGTCCATTGTCAACGTGACGGCGGTCTCGCAGGTGCAGGCCAGAGTTCCCGCCGGCATCAGCAACGTCATCCTGCGTGTCATCACCAGTTCCGGGACCGCCACCAGCCGCGTGGAGTTCGTTTCGACGACGGCGCCGGCGATCGAAAGCTTCACGCCGGAGAACGGGCTGGCCGGCAAGGGTGTTCAGGTCGTGATCAACGGAGCAAATTTCACACAGGCTTCCGCAGTCACATTCAACAACAAGGCCGCCGCATTCACGAAGACCGCGGACACCCAGTTGATCGCCACCGTGCCGGCCGGAGCAACCACCGGCAAGATCAGGGTCACAACCCCGACGGGCACGGCGACGAGCGCGATCAATTTCGTCGTCGGCCCTACGATCACCGAGTTCCATCCGCCCTCGGGCACGGCGGGTGAACTGATCGTCATTTCCGGCAACGATTTCGCCGGCATCACCAACGTGACCTTTGGCGGCACCAACACGAGCCAGCTCATCATCACCGCGCAGAACCAGGTCCAGGCCCGCGTGCCCACCGGCGCCAAGAACGGCCGTATCGGAGTTCATACGACGACCGGTGAAGGGTTCACCACCAACAATTTTGTCATCGGCCCGTTGATCTCCGACTTCTCGCCCGAGTATGGACCGGTGGGAACGAGCGTGGTCATCAATGGTGGCGGTTTCGTCAGCGGCGGCACGACTGTGAAGTTTGGCACCAGGACCGCGAATCCTCCGTTTGTGTCACCGCCCACCCAGGTGACCGCCGTTGTTCCCGCCGGCTCAACGAACGCCCCCATCACGGTCTCGACCTCGACCGGCACCAATGTCTCCACGAAACCGTTTCTCGTCACGACGGCGCTGCCGCTGATCACCGAGTTCGAGCCGCAGTCAGCGCCGCCGGGTACGGGGATCCAGATTCGCGGGGCCAAGCTGCAGAATGCCACATCGGTCACCATTGGCGGCGTGCCCGTCGCGTTCCAGGCTACGGCCGACACCCTGATACTGGCCACGGTGCCGGCGGGCGTTCAAACCGGACCGGTGCGGGTGAGCAACGCCTCCGGCACGGGGGTGAGCCCGCAGACATTCTACGCGCCGCCATGGATCACGAGTTTCACGCCCGCAAGCGGTGTTGCCGGCTCGTTCGTTTCGATTCGCGGCACGAACTTCACCGGGCTGACCCGGCTGTTCTTCGGTCCGGAACCGGCCACGCCCACGTCGGTGAATCCCGGCGAGATCATCACCCCGGTGCCGACATTTGCCCGGACCGGCCCACTCACGCTCGAAACCCCGGGCGGGACCTTCATCACGACCAACATCTTCACGGTTCCGCCGAAGATACTTTCGGCGCAGCCCCAGATCGGTCCGGTCGGCACGTTGGTGCGGATCAACGGCACGAGTTTCTTCGGCGTGACCAATGTGCAGTTCAACGGCGTGTCCGCCACCTTCACCAATCTCTCGTCGCAGGCGATCGACGCGGTGGTCCCAGCGGGTGCGGCTACGGGTCCGATCCGTGTGGCCACTCCGGACGGCGAATCGATTTCGGGTTTCCTGTTCACCGTGACCGTGCCTTCGGATCTCGCGATCTCGGAGGTGCTCTCCACCAACCTCATCTCGCCCGGCGGCACCGTGACCTACATCACCACCGTGACCAACCGTGGACCGTCGATTCAGACCCAGCTGCTGCTGACCAACCGCTTGGCGCCGGCCCTTGTGCTGCAGTCGGCGGTTCCGAGCCAGGGCGGGTGCACGATCGCGGGGACGGTGGTCAGCTGCGGTCTTGGGGTGTTGACGAACAATCGCTCCGCAACGCTGACCGTGGTGGCCAACGTGCCGACCAGCGGCGTGTTCACCAACACTGCCAGCATCCGCTCGGCCGAGGGCGACACGGCGCCCGGGAACAACCTTGTGCAAAACGTGCTGGTGGCGGCCTCAGTGGAGCAGCGGACGTTGAGCATCAGGCTGCTTTCGGCCCCCACGCGGGCGGTGATCTCCTGGCCGGCGTCGCTGGTGCCCTTCAAGCTGGAGCATATTCCCGAGCTGGGTTCAACCAGCGTCACATGGATCCGGCTCGATTCGGGACCGGTGTTGAACAACGGCACCAACAGCTACACCAACACGGTCGGCCAGGCGCAGGAGTTCTATCGGTTGCGGTTTCCCTGACCGGGGTCGGGAGTCCTCCGCGGCTCAGTCGAAGATCACCGTCCGGTTGCCGTTGAGGAACACCCTGTCTTCCAACACCATCCGCAGCGCCTTGGCGAGGGCCAGCCGTTCGACGTCCCGGCCCGACCGCGCCAGATCCTGCGGACTGTGCGTGTGATCCACCGGCAGCAGTTCCTGGACGATGATCGGTCCGGCATCCAGTTCATCCGTGACGAAATGTGCGGTGGCGCCAATCACCTTAACCCCGCGGGCAAAGGCCTGATGATACGGCCGGGAACCGACAAAGGCCGGAAGGAAGGAATGGTGGATGTTGATCATCCGCCCGGCGAACTGGGCGACAAACTCGGGGCTTAGGACGCGCATGTATTTGGCCAGCACCAGGTAGTCGGGTGCCAGCGCCCGGATGCGT
The DNA here is from genome assembly GCA_003484235.1 of Verrucomicrobiales bacterium. Taxonomy (GTDB): domain Bacteria; phylum Verrucomicrobiota; class Verrucomicrobiia; order Limisphaerales; family RI-55; genus RI-55. Next base: position 28,585 of record DNDP01000307.1, on the reverse strand, counting down.
TCCAGCAGCCGTCGTTCGTGCTCCTCCCGTGAAAGGCCGTCATGCGACACGTGCTGGAACGGCACGCCGAACCGTCCGGTGAGACTGCCGAGTTCGGCATGGTTTCCGATCACGCCCACCACCTCGGCCGGAAGCTCGCCGAATTCGTGCCGCACGAGCAGGTCGGCGAGACAGTGATGCTCCCGCGAAACCAGCACGACCAGCCGCGCGCGTGACGGGCGGGTCAGCCGTATTACGGCCTCGCCCGGCAGCACCGACCGGCAATCCTCCACCAGATCGCCCGGGTCGAGATCGCCGGTGAACTCGGTGCGCATGAAGAATCGCCCGGCATCGGCATCGGCGAACTCATGGTTCACGATCACGTTGCAGCCGCGCTTGAAGAGCAGTCCGGTAACCTGATGCACCAACCCCGGCTGGTCGGTGCAGTGAATGAGCAGGCGCCAGGCGATCATCGGGGCAAAGGTTGGAGGGCCCGCTGGAAACCTGCAATCCCGATCGGGACGGACTTCGGGAGGCGCCGCGCTAGGCGGTGCGTCTCGGTCTGGAGTGAACCGCCTCGAGGTTGCGTAGCAGCGTGTCCTTCAATTGCTCGATGCGGACCGGTTTGCTCAGATAATCGTCCATGCCGGCGTTCAGGCACTTCTCGCGGTCGCCCTCCATGGCGTTGGCGGTCATGGCGACGATCCGGACCGGCGGCAGATCGACCCGCCTGCGCAGTTCGCGGGTGGCCTCGTAGCCATCCATTTCCGGCATGTGGCAGTCCATCAGGATGAGATCGTAGCACTCCTTCTCCTGGGCCTCGACGGCCAGCCGGCCGTTGCCCACGACTCGCACCTCGTAGCCGAGTTTGTTGAGGAGGCTCTTGGCCAGCTTCTGATTCACCAGGTTGTCCTCCGCGACCAGGATGCGGACATTGCCTGGTGCCGGCGCCGACGGGATCGCAGCGGCCGTGGACGATTCTGCGTTCGGCCGGGTGTCTTCCGCGTCTCCTGCGTCAGCCAGGGGCGGGTTGGTGGTGGGGGCCGATTGCGGCAGTACGATGGCGCGGGCGAGGCAATGCTTGAGGTCTTTGACGCGGACCGGCTTGACCAGGCAGGCGTCCAGGCCGGCGGCCTGCATTTCCGAACTGCCCAGGCGGTGCCCCATGGATGTGAGCAGGACGAGCCTGGTTCCCGCAATCTTCGGTCTGTCCCGGATCGCTCTGGCCAACGTGGTGCCATCCATGTTCGGCATCATCATGTCCAGGATCGCAATGTCGAACGGTGCGCCCGCCGCGGCCGCCTTCTCGAGCGCCGGAATGGCGTCCCGGGGATCCGCGATGCACTGATAGGGCATGTGCCATCCGACCGCATGATGTTCCAGGATGCGGCGATTGGTTTCGTGGTCGTCGACGATCAACAGCCGCCGGCCGTTGAGTTCGGCCGGAGCGATGACGGGCAGGGTGTCCTCCAGGGGCAGGTTCCTGAATCTGGCGGTGAACCAGAAGGTGGAACCGACGCGCTCGCGGCTGATGACGCCGATGCTGCCCTTCATGACGGTAACGATCTTTTGACTGATCGCGAGGCCCAGCCCCGTTCCACCGTAGCGCCGCGTGGTGCTGCCGTCCGCCTGGCTGAAGGCCTGGAACAGCCGCTTCTGGCCGGATTCGGAGATTCCGATGCCCGTGTCACGGACTTCGAAGCGGATCTCGACTTCGTCGCCGTGGGTTTCGATGCGGGTGACCTGCACGTAGACTTCCCCCTCCTCGGTGAACTTGATCGCGTTGCCGACGAGGTTGATGAGCACCTGCCGCAGGCGATGGGGATCTCCGCGGAGCAGGTAGGGCACGTCGTGGTGAACGATGGAACCCAGCTCCAGCCCCTTGGACTGGGCCCGCTCGGAGAGCAGCTCCATGGAAAGTTCGACCAGCTCGCGGACATCGAAGTCGATCTCTTCCAGGTCAAGCTTGCCCGCCTCGATCTTCGAGAAGTCGAGAATGTCGTTGATGATGCACAGCAACGCCTCCGCGCTGGTCTTGACCGTATTGACAAAGTCCCGCTGGACATCGCTGAGGTTGGTGTCCAGCAGGAGATTGGTGAAACCGATCACGCCGTTCATGGGCGTGCGGATCTCGTGGCTCATGTTCGCGAGGAACTCACTCTTGGCCTTGCTGGCCTCCTGGGCGGCCACCGCCATTTCCCGGGCCTTGCTGACGGCATCCTCCAGCTGGTCATTGGCCGCGGTCAGTTCCCGGTTGTAGGACTCGGCCACCTGCTTGGCGATCATCATCTCCTTCTCGGTCTCCTTCTGCGAGGTGATGTCCCAGAAGATCCCCTGCATGCCCATGATCTCTCCCTGCGGATTGTGGAGCGGCGTCTTGATGCAACGGTAATAGACCATGCGCCCGCGGTTCCCGCGGTAGGAAAGCTCGGTCTCGATGGTCTTGCCGGTGGCGATCACGCGCATGTCCTCGACCTGGTTGCGCAGCGCCAGCTCGGGTGGAAGAACCGCCTCATCGCTGCGACCCACAATCTTGGCGGGCGGATGCCCCGCCGTCCGGCCGAAGAATGCGTTGGCAAACGAGAAGCGGCCCCGCATGTCCTTGCGGTAGATGTTCACCGGCTGGTGATCGACCAGGGACTGGTAGAGTGATTCCGATTCGCGCAGCCGGTCCTCGGTGGTGCGGCGTTCCAGATTCTCCTGCTCCAGCTCGCGGGTGCGTTCCTGAACCCTTCGCTCCAGATCGTGCTGGGCCATGGTCAGTTCGGCGTCGCGATGCTCAATCTGGGAAAGCATCTCGTTGAAGCTGTCGACCAGGCGTCCCAGTTCATCTTCACTGCGGCGCTGGGCGCGGATCGAGTAGTCTTTCCGCTCGGCCACGTGGACGGACACGCTGGCCAGTTCCAGGATGGGGCCGGTGACCAACCGCTGCAGCTGACGGCAGAGCAGCCAGGCCGCACCGGTGGCGGCCAGCAGGATGATGCTCACGCTCCATGCAAGCTGCCACAGTCGGGAATACATCTGGCTCAAATCGGACTTCAGATAGACGCTCCCGATGACGCGACCCTGACTTTCGACAGGCAGGAAGAGTTCGAGCCGTCCGTCGCGGAACTGGTGACCCATCGTGCCGGCGATCGATGGAATCTCGCCTTCGCCAATTCCCGTCCGCAAATAGCTGGCGAACAGTTTCCGGTCGCCACGATATAGTGCGGCGCCGGTGATCTCGTGGTTGGCACTCAGGGGGGAAAGCAGGGTCTTGCGCGCCTGCTCGGCGTAGAAGTCCGACTGCAGCGATTCGACCTCAAGATAGGTCGGCGCATTTTCTGCGATCATCCGGGCGACGACCTCGAGTTCGCGGGGCTTGAGCTCCCGCATCTTGAACCATTCGATCGCGGCGATCGCCGTTGCGGTAATTCCCAGTGCCAGTCCGCAGGTCAGCATGATGATGAACCGCAGCTTTCGCTCGACCGGCAGTTTGGCGAGGAATCGTGAAATCATGGCAAAGCCCCCTTCCGGCCAGCCTTGATGGCGAGGCCGATCACGCCGGGGCCGACCCGGATTCCCGCCCGATCCATCGCTTGCGCGTTGAAGTGAAAGGCCATGCGCTTGTCCACGAGCTCAAAACCGAGGATGCCTCCGGCATCGACGAACTCCCGGCCCTCGCCGACGGTGAGTACACCTTTGCCTTGCAGACCGGTCAAAAGCTCCCTCGTGTCGGCTTCCGTATGGCCAAAATAGAGCACGTGGCATTCCTGGGCAGCGGACAGGGATTGCAATGGGATGACCTCCAGCGGTCGACCTTCAGAAGTCGTGGTGCCGTGAATTCGAACTCCGTCGACCAGCACCTTGAGGAGGCTGGCAATGTGTGGTGCATCGAAGACTCCGATGCGCAGCGGCGTGTCCGGTCCATCGAGCCGGGCGGCCGGCCATTCCGTGTACCGGGCGAAATGGACGACCAGTGCCGAACGTGCATCGTCATCAGAGATTCTGATCCCGGCGGGCTGCGCAGCTGCTCCGAGCACGACGATTCCGAAGGCGATCAGGTTGGCTGCGACGTTCATGTTTGCGGAAGGTCGGGCGCTGGCCGCAGTGAGGTCAGAATCTCCACGAAACTTTGCCAAAGACCGAAGGGGTGATCTCGGATGGAATGTAACGGATCAGACGGGAGGCAAACTCCTGATGGCCGCCACCAAGCAGATTGTAGCCGCTGATCGAGATTTCGAGATCCTCGAGGGGATGCCATCCCAGCCGCAGGTCCAAAGTGACATACGAGGGGATGGCCGGGGCCGTGAGCTCATCCACGAAGCGGAGCTGGCTGTCGAATTCGAGATTGCCGGGCAGGTCGAGGCGTGACAGCAGGCTCACCTTGTGACGCGGCGAGTAGCCGGAGGTGGCGGCGGCATCGGAGCCACGCAGATCGAATCCGATGTAGCTGTAGCTCAGCCGCCACTGCCAGATGTCGGTGGCCTGCCAGACGGCGGCGAGTTCACCTCCCCACGTGTTGCCGGCCGTGTCATTTACCGCGGTCACCGGAACGACCACGTAACTTGGCGCCAGTGGATCATTTGGAAACGGCGTCCCCGGTCGGGAACCCCGGAGCATTTCGTAGAGGTTGAAGAATCCTGTGGCATCCACGTTCAAGCTCGGCAGTGGCTGCCAGCGATAGCCCGCTTCGAACGCCCACAGCTCCTCGGATTTGAACTCCGTGGTGCCCGAGTAAACCACCACGCCCGGAAGCACCGGATGAACCGTCCCCGGTGGGAGGTAGTCGATGTTGATGCTCGCGTCGGACTCCGAGCGCGAGGGGGTTCTCACGGCCCGTGAGCCGGCCAGCCAGAGCGAGTGCTCTTCGGCCGGCCGCCAGAGTGCCCGAAGGGTTGGTTGAATTTCGAATCCCGTATAGTCATTGTCCTCAAACCGGACTCCGGCCGTCAGCGTCAACACGTCGGGGATGGCCGCATAATCGTCCTGGACGAATCCGCTGAACAGGCGATCCGTCCGCTCCCGTCGCGGGTAGGAGGCGGTATCAGCGGACTCGGTGATCCGGTCGGTGGTGAGGCGATAACCGACACCCCAGTTCAGGTCGTGGCTTTCGGTCGGCTGCCAGCGATGTGTCAGCGCCACATCGAAGTTGAGCCTTTCCTCCTCCAACCAGTCCACGTCAAAGGTGTTGAACTCGACATAGGACTGCAGTTCGACGCGCGATGTCTCGTCGATGCGGCGTCCCCACCTCCCGAGCGCGTGACCTCCCGAACTGTTGGGCGACGTCACGGTGGTCAGGTAACCGGGTCCTGGGAGGCTCAGGAGGTCCACCTTCTCGCTGTATTCCCCGCTGAATCCCCGGCCGGACAGCATGAAATCCGCGGTGTCGGACGGGTCCCAGTCCAAACGGAAACCGGCAGTGCCGGCGCGATAATCATCCTCGGCCGGACCGCCACTCACATCCTCCATCTCGGCATGCTGGCGATATTTGCCAAAAACACGCACGGAGGTGGAATCGGAAACCGGAATCCCGTAGCGCAGGGAGCCGGCAAACTCGTCCAGAGTGCCGCCGCCGACATCCATGCGGCCACCTTCGGTCTGATGCGCGGGCAGGGTGATGATGTTGATGACGCCGTTCACGGCGTTGGCGCCCCAGACGCTGGCTCCAGGACCGCGCACCACCTCGATGCGTTCGATGTCCTCCAGCGGCAGATCGTGGATGTCCCAAAGCGTGCCCGAGAAGAGGGGAGTATATACGCTGCGACCATCGACCATCACCAGCAGCTTGTTGGCGAAAATGTCGTTGAAGCCGCGTACGGACACGCCCCAGCGGTGTGAGTTCAGTCGGGCGACATCGACGCCGGGAAGGCCCCGCAGAGCTTCTGGAATCGTGGAAACTCCCAGCCGCCGAATGTCGTCCCCGTTCAGTACGGAAACGGCGGCGGCGGTGTCGGAGAGTCGCTGCTCCTTTTTCGAGGCGGTGGTGACCTCGACGTTGAGCAGCTCCTCAAGCGTCAATTGACGGAGTTGGTCAACCGCAATTCTGTCGCCGGCCCGGGCGGCTGCCGCGGCGCCCAGCAGCAGGCATGCGGCGACGAACCCGTTCATGCGACTCCCGGCAGTCTGGCGTTGATTGTTCATTTCTGGGCGTTCGGAGCGGGCCGGTTGGGATGGCCGGTGTCTTCGGGACAGGGGGACCCGTACAGCGAGGAACCCGCCTGCCGTTCAGAAACATCGGCAGCCAATTGCTGAAACTTGAGGAAACGGCGGTTTTGGCGTGGTTTCCCGATGGTGGCGAATTCTCCGGCACCGGAGAGAATCCCGAAATGGACGCTGGCGTTTCCCGGAGCCGGGTGCTAAACAACGCGCCGCTTTTGTCCGGAAAGCCCGATTTTGCACCGTTTTTGCCTATGATGACCGCCCATGAGCTCTTTGGATTCATGTCGCCCAAGCTGGCGAATGAGATTCTGGAGTGGACCTTCAAGGAGGACAAACAGACCTACAAAGTCGCCCTTCACAGCGTCGCGGCCGCCCGCAAGGTGCGGCCCGTCTATCTCGAACGCCAGCAGCGCACCCAGCGGCACGCCGGCATGGCGGCCGCCTTCGCCCGGCCGATGCTCGAGCAGGCTGCCGCCAATCTGCTGCGCACCTGGCTCACCAAGGCCCAGACCGGTCTGCTGACCGACTTCCTGGATGCGCTCGAACTGAAGCACGAAAAGGGCGTGGTGGAGGAATTGCCCGGGTCGGTCGAGGACGCCAAGCTGAATGGCGCCGTCAACACGTTGCTGGAAAAACATCCCCAGGAAAACGTGGCGGTTTACCTGAACGCTTTCAACTCGATGAACGAGACCTCGTGGGCCAACCTGGATGCCCTCTTGAAGAACGACGACCGGCTGCAGCTGCACGGTTGACCGCGAGCGCCAGGCCACGCCAACAGGACGGCCGCCAATACGGGGCAGCCTTCAACTTTTGGTGGTTTCATCCAGATTCTCGCGCAATAGCCGCGCCAGTGCGCCCACATTGTAGGGTTTGCTGAGAAAACTTCGGGGTCCCAGCTTTGACACGTCCTTTCCTGCCACGTCGGGACTGTAGCCGGTGGTGTAAATGACCTTCATGCCCCGGTTTATCGTGCTCAGACGCTCGGCCAGTTCCAATCCCGTCATGCCGTCCGGCATCACGAGGTCGGTGAGCAGAAGATCAATTCGCGCGGCCAGCCGCTTCTGCAGCGCCAACGCCTCCTTGCCGCTGGGGGCGGTGATGACCCGATATCCCTGTTCACTCAGCACCATGGCCACCATTTCGCGCAGAATGTCCTCGTCTTCAGCGATGAGAATGGTCTCGTGGCCACGCGTCAATTGTCCCTCACCCGCGACCGGCAGGCTTTCAAAGCCCTGACCGCTGGGGGGAAGCATCACCCGGAAGGTGGTGCCCCGGCCCGGTTCGCTGTCCACCTCGATCCAGCCTTGATGCTGGCGTACGATCCCGAAGACCGTGGCCAGTCCGAGGCCTGTACCTTTGCCGACTTCCTTGGTCGTGAAGAAGGGTTCGAAGATCCGCTCGCGCACCTCGGCTGTCATGCCGCAACCATCATCGGTGCAGCTGATGCAGACGAATCGGCCCTTGCGCTCGACGGGATCGTCGGGGCTGGCTTCGCGGTTGACCTCCACATTTCCGGTCGTCAGGCGGATGTGGCCGGCGCTCGAAATCGCGTCCCGTGCGTTCACCGTAAGGTTGACGACGATCTGTTCGATCATCGCGGCGTCGGCATGAACGGCCGGCAGGTCGCGCCCCCGGTCGAATGCGAGCTCGATGTGCTCGCCCACCAGCCGGCGTAGCAGTTCGTATACGTTGCCGATCACTTCGTTGATGTCGAGATGACGGTATTGCATGGCCTGCTTGCGGCTGAACATCAGCAGCTGCCGCGTGAGCGATCCGGCCCGGTCCGCCGCCTTGAAGATCTGTTCCATGGGACGCGTGCCGGGATGGTCGTCGTCCAGCTGGCGGCGGAGGAGTTCAGAGTTGCCGAGGATGACCGTGAGCAGGTTGTTGAAATCGTGGGCAATTCCGGTGGCGAGTTTGCCGATTGCATCCATTTTTTGAGCGTGCTGCAGCTGCCGCTCAAGGAGCAGCTTCTCGGTCACATCCTGCAGCAGGAGCAGCGCGGTGGACTGCCTGCCCTCGAAGAATCCGGCAATGGATACCACCACGTCCCGCAGCCGGGATTCCGGAGTGCGAATGCGGGTGGTTCCCCCCGAGCCGCAGGCACCCGCCTTCAGCTCGCCCAGCCATCGTTCGACAATTTCCGGCGCGGTCCAGAAATCCAGTTCGAAAGCGGTTTGACCGATCAGCTGCTCCCGGGAGATGCCCAGCAGTTCAGCTGTCCGATCATTGACGTCCAGGAGGCGCTGTTCAGGCAATGTCATGATGATGCTGGCGATGGGGCTGGCATGAAACGCACTCGCGAACCGCTCCTGCGAAGCCTTCAAGTTACGGCTGGTGGCCAGCAGTTCCTCGGTGCGCCAGTCGACCGTGTCCTCAAGCGAGGAGATCCGCGCACCTGCCTGCCGTGACAGTTCCCATTTGCGGGTCAGCGCGTGGGCCATTTGCTGCACCTCGATCCCGTCAAAGGGCTTCTTAAGGACCAGCCAGTTGTCGGAGCTTCCCAGCTGCTGGCGCATGTCCTGCCACGAGAAATCGGAGTACGCCGTGCACAATACCACCTGGAGATCGGGGTCGACCCGCCAAAGTTGGATGATGGTTTCCACGCCGTCCCAGCCGGGGGGCATTCGGACGTCCACGAAGGCCAGGGTATACGGCCGTCCGGCGGCAACCGCGGCCTCCACCTTCTCAAATGCTTCCTGACCCTGGAGGGCCGAGTCGAACTCAAATTCATGGGCGGTGCGGCCGCTGACCGTGCCGCCGAGCAAATCCGCCTCCAGACGCTCGAAAGCGTCCATGCCGGCCGGTTGAGGTGCGAACAGCTTGCGGAAGTCCTCGTGGATCGCCGGATTGTCGTCAATGATCAGGATGCGATGATGGGAAATCGTGCTCATGCTGCCGGGGGGGTGGAAGTGACGGATGGTGCAAGATTTACGGTGAAGCGAAAGGTGGAGCCTTCACCCACCTGGCTGGTGAGGCCGATGGTGCCGCCCATCAGTTCCACCAACCGGCGGCAGATGGCCAGCCCAAGGCCTGTGCCGCCAAACAGGCGGGTGGTGGAGCTGTCTCCCTGCGTGAACGGGGCGAACAGCTTCGCCTGCACGCACGGGCTGATACCGCAACCGGTGTCCTGGACTTCGAAGGACACTTCGGTCTGGTCGTGGCAGGTAGGCCGTGCACCGATGGTCAAGTCCACCCGGCCCCGCTCGGTGAACTTGATCGCGTTGGTCAGCAGGTTGAGCAGGATCTGACGCAGTCGGGTGGGATCGCCGGACAGCATCTCCGGCACGCCTTCCTGCACCCGGCAGGCGAGCGGGAGTCCCTTTTGTGCAGCGGCTGCGGAAACCATCTTGATGGCTTCCCGTGCAACTTTGAGCGGGGACAGATTGACCGTTTCCAGCGCGAGCTTGCCGGCCTCGATTTTGGCAAAGTCCAGGACGTCACTGAGGATGGTCTGCAATGTTTCGCCGCTGAACTTGATGGTCTGCACGCAGTCCAGCTGCTCCGGGTTGAGCGGGGTGTCGAGGAGCAGTTCGGCCATGCCGATGACCCCGTTCAGTGGCGTGCGCAGTTCATGACTCATCGTTGAAAGGAACTCGCTCTTGGCGCGGTTGCCAGACTCGGCGGCGTCCTTGGCCAGCACCAGTTCGCGGTTCATCCTTTCGAGTGCGGCGGTGCGTTCACGCACTTTGGCTTCGAGGGTGTCGGTTTTGAGCCGGGCCTCCAGGTTGAGGGTCCACTTCTTCGTCATGGCATGGGCCAGTTGGAGGACCTCCACCGCGTCGAACGGCTTTTTCAGGATCACCAGGTTGTCGCTCGGACCGATCCGCGCCGTGATCTGCTCCCACGAGAAGTCGGAGTAGGCGGTGCAGATCACGACCTGCAGTTCCGGATATGCCTTCCACAAGTGCACGATGGTTTCCATCCCATCCCAGCCGGGCGGCATGCGGCCGTCCACGAACGCAAGTGCAAATGGCCGGTCCACCGCCAGTGCCCCCTGCAGTTTGGCCAGGGCTTCCTGTCCCTGATGGGCGGAGTCCAGTTCAAAGTTGAAATTCATGACCGACTCGAACGGCGCCGGCGAGCCGAACAGCGAAGCCTCGAGGTCGTCCGCGGCCGACGTCGCCGAATCCGGACAGAGTATCTTCCGGAAGTCGGCATGAATCGCCTCGTTGTCGTCGATGATCAGAATGCGGTTGTTGGGTTTCATGGTCGTGTTGGGTCAGGCCGCGCGCCCGACCCCGGTTGGCTGGCCACTGTCGCCGGCAGAATGGCGGCCCTCATCCGCGCCGTGCGGCAGTTCCAGGATGAAAGTCGCGCCCATCCCGGGTCCGTCGCTCCGGACGTTGAGGGAGCCGCCCATCTGCCTGGCAGAATTGGCGCCACTGTGCAGGCCGAATCCGTGCCCGTTCGCCTTGGTGGTGAAGCCAAGGCGGAAGATCCGGGTGAGGTTTTCCCGGGCGATGCCCACGCCGTTGTCTGCGACCTCGATCCGCACTCCATTCCCGCTGCCCTGGATCCGCAGCGTCAGGCGGCGCCCCTCCAGGCGGTGTTCCAGCGCATGTTTGGCGTTGTTGAACAGATTGACGAGTATCTGCAGGGCCAGGTGGCGGTCCACAATCAACGGGGGAACGACTTCGTACTCACGGACCACTTTGATCTGGTGGCGCTCCAGGCCGGAGCGGGCGATGCGCCATGCGTCCTCAACCAGCTCCTGCGGCCGCAGTTGTTCGCGGGCGCCGGAGACTTTGGCATAGGACTGCTGCATGTTCACAATCTGCTTGATGTGCTCGATGTTCTCCTGCAGCCCCTGTGCCTCCCGGCCGAGCAACGCCTGTTCCCGGCTCAACTGATCCGCAAGGGCCGCGAAGAAGGCGGGAAGCTGCCTGCCCTTCGGGTCCCGGCTGAGAAATTCGCCGGCATCATCCCCGTGTTCCCGGAGGAGGCGGACCGCCTTGACGAAACTGGCGGTCTTGGATCTGCGAATCTCCTCGACGATCAGCGTGGCGGACACGTTGACGCTGTTGAGCACGTTGCCCACGTTGTGCAGGACGCCGGTTGCCACCTCCGCCATGCCGGCCATGCGGGAGGCTTCCACCAGCTCCCGCTGCATCCGGGAGATCTGTTCGGCCGCGAGCTTCTGTTCGGTGATGTCCAAGGCGACCCCGCGCAGCCGGACCGGCCGGTCGCCGTCGAGTTCGACCGATACGTTCTCGCGCAGCCAGACCGTCCGGCCATCGGCGGCCCGCACCCGGTATTCGTGCTGGTAGGGCTTCCGTGCGGCTATGCCCTGTTCCCGTGCCTCCATCGCCACGCCGCGATCTTCATCATGCAGCATGCCCTCCCAGAAGCCCTGTTCCTCCAGCCATGCACGTGGCGGATAACCGAGCATCTGCTCCGCATGGTCACTGACAAAGAGCATCTGGCGGGTGCCGGGATCGGCCTCCCAGACAATTCCGTGGATGGAGTTGACCAGCGATTCGAACTTTTTGCGTGCAACGCGGATCTCCTCTTCGGCCTTCTTTCGCTCCGTGATGTCCGTGTGGGAGCCGGCAAACCGGACGGGTTTGCCGCTGGCATCACGCAGAGCAGCTCCACGGCAAAGAATCCACCGATAGGAGCCGTCCTTGTGGCGCATCCGGAACTCGATCTCGAAAGTCGGCAGGCCTCCAGCAAGGTACTTCCGGACCTTGTCCTTCGTCTCCTCCCGGTCGTCAGGATGCAGCCGGTCTTCCCATTCCGACAGCTCGTTGCGTACTCCGGCTTCAGAATGGCCCAGCATGCTTTTCCACCTGGGTGAGTAATAGACCGCGCGCGAAACCAGATCCCAATCCCACAGACCGTCGCTGGAACCCATCACCGCCACCTCGTAACGCTGCCGGCTCTCACGCAGGCGATGATCGCGCGACTCGATCTGTTCGAGCATCTGGTTGAAGGTGCGCGTGAGAAGCCCCACCTCATCCTTTCCGGTTTCAATGGCGCGGGTGGAGTAGTCCTCCCTTTCACTGATCTTGCGCGCCGTTTCCACCAGGCCCGCGATGGGACGGGTGATGATGCCCTGCATGGCTGCGGAAACCAGCAGGATGACCACCAGCGATCCGGCCAGCACGGCTGCCAGCACCAAGCCATAGAGCGACAGCAATTCGCCATAGAGATCGCGGTAATTGGCGCGGAGCTGCAATCGGCCCGGGGCGGCGTCCTGAACGAGGATGGGCAGCACGAGGCGGGCATCTCCCCCCTCAAAGAGCACCTCGCCGACGGGCAGTGCGGCCAGCGCCTCCCCCGACGCCAATCCCGTTCCGAAGCTGGCGAGCAGTTTGCCGTCCGCATCGATCACTGCGGCGGAGATGATGTGCGGCCTCACCCGAAGGGCCGAGAGCACTTCCTCCGCGGACTTGCTGTCGTCAAACGCCAGAGGCGCCGCACTGTTCTGGGCAACCACGGCACCGAGCGACCGGAGTTCGGCCACGAAGCTCCTGCGAAAGTTCAGGGACTGGAACCAGAAGAGGGCGGTGCACGCCAGGGCCAGCGCGGCGCCGCAGGTGATCAGGGTGACCCAAAGCAGCTTGCGGCGGATTGGTATGTCACGAAGGAATTGCATGTCGCGAACGGGTTTAGTTGGTCAGCTTGGAGCGGACGGACCTGGCCACGCTGGCAAGCCTCGCGCTGATCTTGAGTTGATTTTCGCTGGCGTGTTCCAGACACAGGGTCAGGCGAACGCTTTCGTTCTCCCGCACAAATCCAATGACGCCACCGCGCTCCGCAAACTGTTCGGTCTCCCCCACCAGGAGCGTGGGCGCGTTGCCAAGTGCATTGCGGACGGACTCCGGGGTGACACCGGCGGCGCGGGTCACCAGCAGGATGTGGGCATCCCTTGGTATGGCCTCGGCCGTCACTTGACGGACCAATACCGTCCGTCCATGAACCGTCTTGTTCGCCAGCACCTTCTCCAGTATGGGGATGACTTCACCCTTGTCGATTACGGCAATGATGAACGGGCTGTCCGCGTCGGGAAAGCTGCCGGGAGGCCAGTCAACGAACTTGGCGAAGTTGAAGAGGTATCCTGCCTTGACCTTGTACTCAAGGTCGGTCACTGCGTCCTGGGCAGCCGCACGCGGCGCGAGCAGGCAGACCATGGCCACCTGAAGCAGGGCGCCGAGGCGCCGGCTCCAGGAATTCCATTTGTCTGTGCCTGCAAAGAACATCTTGTCTAGGGCTGGCCAAACAGCCTGCGGTGGATGCCGCGTGTGCTCCGGGTGTCCGCCAGTGCGGACGGGCCTTTCGCTCCACGGCGTGCGGGGGTGACACCATTGAATGGATTGACCATGCGCTGGTTCATTGCCGGGACCGGTAGAAGCGCCAGTGGAAGAACTGGGGATCGGTGTCCATGAAGATCACGCGGCCATCTCCGGAATTGGTGGTGATCAGTTCAATCCAGTCGATCAGGTTGGTGCTGGCCAGAATGGTGACCAGGCTGTCGGGATGGGTCTGGAACTCGAACTGGAAGCCACCCGGTTGGAACTGCTGGCGGCTCAGCAGAAGGAAAGGATAGACGCCGGTCACCACCCGGGCCGCCGCCGCCGAGCCGTCATTGTTGGCGGTGTTGGGATCCAGCGTGGGCGACGAGCCGGAGACGATGTTGGTGAGCGAACCGCTGACCGGCGCGATCACGGTGAGGACGAAGTTTGTCGCCGTGCCGGCGGCCAGGCTGGTCAGGGACCAAGTGACCGTGCCGGCGGTAAATGTGCCTCCGCCGGTGGCGCTGACGAAGGAGGTGCCCGGGGGCAGGGGATCGCTGACGGTGATCGATGTGGCGGGCGAGGGGCCGGAGTTGGTGAGGGTGATCGCGTAGCTGAAGTTGGCGTTGGTCAGTACGCTGGCGGGGCCGGTGAGCGTCGTGACCAGATCGGCGACGGGGGTGACGGTGGTGATCAGTTGGGCGGCCGGCTGGCTGCCGTTGTTGTTGGCGGAGACCGGATCGGCAGTGGCGGCGGTGCTGGCCACGACGTTGGTCAAGGTTCCGTCGACGGGCGCGGTGACGACGACCGTCAGGTTGGTGGCCGCGCCGCCGGCGAAATCTGGCAACAACCAGGTGACCACGCCGTTGTTGTTCGTGCCGTTGCCGGAGACGCTGACAAATGCGGTGCCGGCGGGGAGCGGGTTGCTCACAAGTACATCCGAGGCGGATGACGGTCCGGCATTGGTGACCGTGACCGTGTAGCTGAAGTCCGACCCGGCGAGCACGCTGGCCGGACCATTGACCGTGGTGGTCACGTCGGCCTGGGGCGTGACGGTGGTGACCACCTGGTTGGCGGACCCCGCACCGTTGTTGTTGGCGGGATCAGGGTCTGCCGTCGAGGAGGTGCTGTAGGCGATGTTTGTCAGCGAACCGGAAATGGGCGCCCGGACAGTGAGCGTGTAATTGGTGACGGCGCCGACAGGAAAGGTGTTCACCGTGGGCCAGCTCACGACACCGGCGCTGTAGGTGCCGCCGGAGGAGGCGCTGACAAAGCTGGTTCCCGCGGGCAGAACATCACTGACCACCAATTTCGTGGCGGTCGAACTGCCCAGGTTGGTGACCGTGATCGAGTAAGTCAGATTTGATGATGCCAGAACGGTCGCCGGACCGGCGGCCGTCAGGGTGATGTCGCTCAGGGTGGTGGAGGGGGTGAGAGCCACGGCGGCCATCGTCCAGTCCGCCGGTTCGTCAAGATTGTAACCGGGTGACGCGATGGTCGCCCCGGGCATCGTGCTGCCGGCACCCGAATAGTTCGAGGCAAAGAGATTCCACTGAAGGGTTTGGGCGGAGGTGGCGTTGGCAACGCTTCGCGGACTTTTGGGCGCGACCGTGTCGACCACCACGGACCCGGCGGAACTCGTCAGGGAAAGGTTTGCATTGGTGCCGCTGCCAACATTGGCGACGATGCCGGCCACCGGGTTGGACTGATTGACCCCGTTGAACGACACCGCTCCGCCAACGATGCCGGTCGAGGCGTCCAGATTGATTGAGATCGGGTAGGTGCCGACCGGCGGATTCAGCAGGTAGTACATCGCCACCCTGGTCTGGGTGCCGTTGGTCTGACCAATTGGGGTCAGCGGCAGGAAACCCGCGAAACTCGCCGCGATGATTGCGGCGTTGGTGGAATCGACCGAGACGCCGACCACCAGGATACGGGAGGATCCGGGCGAGATCGTGTGGTTCCAATTCAGGGTCTGCACGCTGGCCCCCCTGCTGGTGTTGGCGACCTGGAGGGGGCTCACGACCGTCACCACCTGGGAGGCTGGCGCACTCCCATCACTGTTTGCGGGATTTGGGTCGAACCCGGCGAAAGTGCTGGCAGCACTGTTCGTCAAGGTTCCACTTACCGGAGAACGCACGGTGACCGTGTAATTTGCGGTTGCGCCGCTGGCCAAACTGGCAATCTCCGGCCAGGTAACCACCCCTCCCAGGTACGAGCCGCCCCCGCTGGATCTCACATAGGTCAGCGCGGGCGCCAGGGTGTCGGTCACCGTCACGTTGGTTGCGGTGGAAGGACCCTGGTTGGAGACCCGGACGGTGTAGGTGAACTCGGTCAGCGGAGCCACGCTGGAGGGTCCGGTCTGCGTCGTGACCAGGTCCGCGACGCGCGTGACGGTGGTAACAACCCGGGCGTTTGCCGCCGAACCGTCGTTGTTGGCGGGATTGACATCGGTCGAGGAAGCTGTGCTGGCAACCGTGTTGGTCAGTGTCCCTCCCAGCGGTGCCGTGACCGTAATGGTCAGATTGGTCGATGCACCGGCGGCGAGGGTGGGAATCGTCCAACTGACCGTCCCTGCCAAGCCGGCGGGTTTGACCGAAGCGGCGGCATCCGCCCAACCATTGTTCTGGAGGGACCAGACCATTTTCACGGAGTTGGTGCCCGGCTTGATGCTGCCCCCACCGGCCTCATAGTTGGGACCAATGCTCCACAGCTGGGTCTGGCCGGCACCGGCGCCCGGGGGGAAGAACTTGTCGACCGCGATGTTGTCGAAAACGATCTCGTTGGTGGCCGACGCGATGGTCAGGGACGATCCAAAGGTTCTGGGTCCAAATGCCGAACTGACGGTCCGCACGGGGGTCGCCTGATCCACCCCGCTGAAGGTTGCCGCACCGGCGACCAAAGTCGACGAATTGCCGGAACGAGTGACGGTGATCGTGTTGGTCCCGCTGGGGGGATTCACCAGCTGCCACACTTCCGAGCTGATGATCCCGTTCGTGACCACCAGCAATTTGTCGAGGCTCAGTCCACCATAGGTGAGGGCGGTTACGGCAACGTCGTTGGCTTGGTTGTAGTTGCCAAGCGTCACCCCCACCAGCAGCAGGCGGTTCGCGGCGCTGGTTGTGACGTGCGTCCAGCTTGTAGTTCCGGAAACGGCGTTCGAAGAGGCGCTGTCGAACACCACCTGGCCGGGGCCGCCACCGACCAGCGTGCCGCCGCCGGAGGCGCCGACGAAGGCAACTCCGGCAGGCAGGGTGTCAGTTACCACGATGTTTGTGGCGGCGAGGCTGCCGAGGTTTGTGACCGCGACCGTATAGGTGAAATTCGTGGTGGCAAAAACGTTTGCCGGGCCGCTCACCGTCGTGATCACGTCGGGCGCAAGGACGGGCTTGAGCGAGACGGCGCCGAGGTCCCATTCGTCACTGGTCCCCAGGTTCCAGGACATGACGACCTGGGATGAGCCGGGTTCGGTGCTGCCGGCACCGAGCCGGCCGTTGGTGCGGCTCCATCGCTGGGTCTGATCGGCTCCGGGCGTTGCCGTGGTGACCAGATCAACAAACAGGGTGTCGATCACCAGCTCACCCACGGCACTGGGCACGGAAACCGATGCGACGTTGCCATTTTCACTGCCAGCTCCATGGAAATCGTCCGTTGGCTTCGATTGATTGACTTCATTGAAGGCGCTGGCACCACCCACCACCTGCCGCGAACCGTTGAAGCTGGCCACGATGTTTGCCGTTCCCACGGCGGGTTCCAGCAGCCGCCACAGTTCCACGGTGTGGATGCCCGATCGTCGGCCAATCAGGGTCAAGGGCGCGCCCCCGTAGGTGACGTTGGTGGCCTGACCCGTGGTCAGCGAAAGGCCGACGATCAGGATGCGGTTGTTTCCGTTCGAGATGCTGTGGGGCCAGGTCAAGCTGGCGGCGGAGCCCGTGGTGGCGGCGGAACTCGAGCTGTTGAATGAAATGACTGGGTGGGTGACCACCCAGAGGGTGGCGTTGGCGCTTTTCACGGTGCCGTCGGCATTGGAAACGGACACGTAGTACGCGCCGGAATGTGCCGGCTGCACGTTCGTGCGCGTATAGCTGCTGCCGGTGGCGCCGGCAATGGCGTTGCTCTGAAAATACCACTGATAGCCGAGCGCGGTGGAACTGCTCGCCTGGACCATAAAGGTGGCGTTGCTTCCGATCTGGACCGTCTGACTCGTCGGCTGGCTCGTAATGACCGGCGGGGTGGCGCCATGGGCGGTCGTGGACAGCATGAACCAGAGGAGCGGGAGCGCCACAACGATGGCCCGGTCGGTGAATGCATTGGGCTTGGTGGTTTTCATGGCGAATGGGGAGTCAATGTTCACTGGCTAGAAGCGGTAGTTGAGCTTTACACGGAAGGTGCGGCCATCGCGCGAAAGCTGATCCTGCCGGTGGAACCGGCTGGCGGGGTCGGCGTGCGAATCGTCCAGCAGGTTGTACACGGAAACCGATGCCTCCAGGTTCCTGAGCAGGTCGCGGCTGAAGAGGGTCAAATTGAAAACGCCGAATTCGGCCGCATCCCTCCCGGGCAGGGTTTCGGCGCCACTGGTGAAGACCGTATGCCGGCTGCTCGTGAACTGATATTCCAGGCTGCCAAACAGCTTGTCCGCCAGCAACGGCACGCTGAGGTTGACCTTGAAGAGGTGTTCCGGCGAGTCGGGCGGGCGCCGCCCGGCGGAGCGATTCTCCGTGGACTGCAGCGAATAGCTGGCGCGGGTTCGCAACCCATGTTCCCAGAGTCCCTCCAGCGCCAGTTCCAGGCCGCGGCTTTCCGCGTTCACGTTCGCAAATGCGCCGTTCTCGAATACGATCACGTCGTCCAGCCGGTTGAAGTAACCGGCCACCGATGAGCGCAGGTTCTTCCCGATTCCCTGCTCATGGACCAGTTCATAGGAGGTGATCCGTTCAGGGTGCAGATCTTGAAAACGCCGGTCGCTCTGCTCGATGAAATTGGGAGCGCGGAAGGCGCTGCCATAAAGAGCCTTGAGAGTGGATTCTGGAAACAGATGGTAGATCAGCCCAAAGCGCGGATTAAGGGAGGGGTCGAAATCGCCGTATTTGTCGTAGCGGACGCCGCCGTTTACATGCAGATCGGAGCGCAGGGCGAAATCGCCCTGCAGGTAGATGCCGTGGCTCCTCCGGCTTCCCTGGAGATCGGTGTACGTCCTGAACTGGTCGAACACGCGTTTCTTCTGCCCGAAATCATCCCGGTATTCCGCGCCGGCTGCGATCAGATGCTTGTCCGAAAGCCGCTTGCTCGCCTGCAGTTCCGCTCCCCACCATTCGCCGGCGTGCACTTCCTCAAACAGTGCCACTGCGACTGGATCGCCAAACGGATATCCAATGGCGTATCCGCTCCGGTCATAGTACACGTGGGCGTTGACGTTGAGTTCCCCGGAAAACTCATGCTCGTACCGGAGGTCGACATAACTGCGCTCGTCCTCGGTTCGAAGTCGGGCGTCGTTGAAGGTCGTGAGGTACTGGGCGGTCGGATTTCCTTTTTCCCGGATGATGTGGCCGCCTTGGAGCGTGAAATCGCCGAGGCGCAGCGAACCGAAAAGACTTCCATGGGATTCGTCATTCTTCCGGGTGGCGATGCCGTTGTTGCGGTCAGGTGTGTCGAACTCCGGATAATGGAGTTCGTCGGGGCCGGCGCTGTCGAAATAGGTGCCGGAAAAGAGGAACTCCAGGCCGCTGGCAAGGGACTTCCCGACCGTCACGCGGCCCTTGTAGGTATTGAAGCTGGCATATTCGCCGGAGAATTCGATTCCGTCCAGTTGCCGTCCCCTGCGGGTGACGACGTTGATGACCCCGAAGAAAGCGTTGTTGCCGTAGATCGCGGAGCCGGGGCCCCGGATGACCTCGACGCTCTCGATCAGGTCCACGTCCAGCAGGAACTCCGAACCCAGATAGGCGCCGTCCGTCAGATTGTCGTTGACCCGATGGCCGTCGATCAGCAGCAGCGTGCGGCTGTTGAAGTCGCCCAGGCTGACTCCGCGGGCTCCCAGAAACGAATAGTTGCGGTCGTATGATACATGAAAGCCCTGCAGGCTTTGCAGTGCCTCGGCCAGCGTCCGATGGCCGTAACGTTTGAATTCCTCCTGGGTGATGACACTGATCGATGAGGGAGCCTCGGTCGCCTTCTGTGCAAACAGCGACGCTCCCACCACGGTGGGCACCCGAATGCGGCCCAGTTCCTCCAGGCTCATTTCGGTAAAGTCCTCGTCGCCGGTCACTGTCCGGGCCGCCGCCGCGGCCAAGGATTTTACCGGTATTGGGAGAAGGCAAAGCAACCACGCCAGACACCTCCGAAGCCGGGGTTGCGGTTTCATGCGCTGCCAAGCGTTGAAGGGCATCCTTGTCTGGCGGCACCTTTCATCGGCGGGCGAAGCGTCAGCAACCAGGGACCACCCCGCCCGTCCGCGGTGAGATCATCGCTGCGGCAATGTTCGCGGATGCTTCGTGAAGCAGGGACCGCATCATGTTGGGCGGTACGCATTGTCATGGGCTCCGAGGTCAGCGGTTCTGGGCCACGGTCCCGGAATCCGAGCGCCTGAGCTTCCTCAATACATTCGAGTGCAGACACTCGTCAAAACGGTTTATCGGCATGATCCACCGGCAAGTTGAGCGAGCATGTCGCGATCCAACAGCTGTTCGACCTGTCCGGGCATTCACAAGCGCCGTCCCTGGAGGGGGTTGCGTGATCAACGGGGCTTCGCGTGGCTGGTTGTCGGCCAACGCGACCAGAGTTGGATTGGTGACCGACGAAAGATTGCGCTGGCTGTGCTGATCCTTCAGGCCAGACGGTTGCGAACCCTTGCCGTCCCGCCGTGGACTCGCCCGCTGGACCGACCGTCTGCCCTGCGGCGCGGGCAATCTCATTCGCGTGCTGGGCGGGCCGGATCGTGTGAATGTCGGCTCGCCGCCTTGACCGGCGAGAAAGGTTTTTCTTCCTACCATCACTCAAATCTCTATCTTCCCGTGCCGAACGACTGAACCAAAACTCTGAACATGGAACCTACCGGAGACATCGCACTGATCGGCCTGGCCGTCATGGGCCAGAACCTGATTCTGAACATGAACGACCACGGCTACACGGTCGTCGCCTACAACCGCACCGTGGACAAGGTGGAGCACTTTCTCGCCAATGAGGCGAAGGGCACCAAAGTCGTTGGTGCCACCTCCATCGAGGACATGGTGGCCAAGCTCAAGCGCCCCCGCCGTGTCATGATGCTCGTCAAGGCCGGCAAGCCGGTGGATGACTTCATCGATCAGATCATGCCCCACCTCGAGCCGGGCGACATCATCATCGACGGCGGCAACTCGCTCTTTGAGGACACCAACCGCCGCACCAGGCTCGTCGAGTCCCGGGGGCTGCTCTACGTCGGCACGGGCGTCTCCGGCGGTGAAGAGGGAGCCCGTCGCGGCCCGTCGATCATGCCCGGCGGTTCACCCGCCGCCTGGCCCCATGTGAAGGACATCTTCCAGTCCATTTCCGCCAAGGTGGACGGCGGCGCGCCCTGCTGCGACTGGGTGGGAGAACAGGGCGCCGGCCATTACGTCAAGATGGTGCACAACGGCATCGAATACGGCGACATGCAGCTCATCTGCGAGGCCTACAACATCATGAAGAACGGCCTCGGCATGAGCGCCGACGAGATGCACGAGGTGCTCAAGGAATGGAACACCGGCGACCTCGACAGCTACCTCATCGAGATCAGCCGCGACATCCTGGCGAAGAAGGACGAGGACGGCGCACCGCTCGTCGACAAGATTCTCGACACCGCCGGCCAGAAGGGCACGGGCAAGTGGACGGTGGTCAACTCGCAGGATCTCGGCATCCCGATCACGCTGATCGCCGAGGCCGTGTACTCCCGCTGTGTTTCCGCATTGAAGGATGAGCGCGTCAAGGCCGCCCGCAAACTCAAGGGCCCGAAGCCGCTGCTCTCCCAGGCGAAGAAGGCGGACAAGAAGAAGGCGTTCATCGACGACATCCGGGACGCGCTCTTCGCCTCGAAGATCGTCAGCTATGCGCAGGGCTACATGCTGATGCGTGCCGCCGCCGCCGAATACAAGTGGAAGCTCAACTACGGCGGCATCGCCCTCATGTGGCGGGGCGGATGCATCATCCGGAGCCGGTTCCTGGGCAAGATCAAGGAAGCCTTCGACAACAAGCCGAAGCTCGAAAACCTGATGCTCGACAATTATTTCCGGGGCGAGATCAAGCGCTGCCAGAAAGGCTGGCGCAATGTCGTGGCCAATGCGGCCAAGAAGGGCATCCCGGTCCCCGCGTTCAGCACGGCCCTGGCATTCTACGATCAGTATCGCAGCGCGGTCCTGCCCGCCAACCTGCTTCAGGCGCAGCGCGACTACTTCGGTGCCCACACTTATGAGCGTGTCGATCAGCCGCGCGGCCAGTTCTTCCACACCAACTGGACCGGCCGCGGCGGTAGCACATCCTCGAGCACATACAACGTGTAGGCAGCTTGAAATGCGGTGACTCAGGCCGCCCGAAAACCGAATCGCCCGGCAGCATTCTCTGCCGGGCGATTTGCCGTAACGCTTTATTGGAAGAGCAAGAGGGATGATTACAGCTTCGGCATTCTCTTGAACCGGTCCAGGGCCGATTTGCGCCAGTCCTCCGACGTGGCGGCCGGTCCGGGTTCCACGGCGGGCGCGTGGCTTGGCCGGGGCGTCAGCCGGATGCCGGAACTGGCGGGCACCGGGTTGGGAGTCGGAGCGTCGACGTTGGTGGACTGTGGGAGTGGGGTCGTGGTGACCGGTTTTTCTTCGTCCGGCTTGTTCACCACCAACGGTTCACGGCGCGCAAAAAAACCTTCAGGCGAGGCGTCCGGCAGCGGCGGTGGCTTGCCGGCCGAGGCCGTCGTTGGAGCCGCAGAGGGGGCGGTGTTGTCGTGAGCTGCGCTTGCCGGTTCATCCGTCTCGATTCCCAGTACCGGCCGCCAGCCGGCGCGGATGCCGGGGGTGGCACCCAGCTGAACCGTCACGACCAGCCGTGGCAGATCGTCGAGCCGAACTTTGGTGGACAGTTCAACGGCCTGGATGAGGCCGCCAAGTATTGCCTGGAGGGTGCGATGTCCATTGTGGCGGGCTCGCAGCGAACTGATCAAGGGCGCCGGCACCACCTCGATCTGTTCGAGATGGACGATCACCCGCCGGGCAATGCCCAGTTCCAGGTCCACCCCCGTGAGATCGAAGCCGGCTTCAGCCAGGACCGCCCGGTGCTCGTGCACTTCGGCGAGCGACGACATCAGCCGTTTGTCATCGTCGGCCTTGAGATCGTGAAAGCCCTCCTGGACGTCGGTTCGAAGCTGTTGAAACTGTCCCGCCGTCTGCAGCAGCGCCTGCTTGAGCTGTTCGGCCCTCTGCGGCGCCGCCTCCACCACTTCCCGCCAGTGCTCCGCCTTTGCGCCGAGGTTCTTCATGGTCTTGATGATTCGTTTCATGATGATCTGCCGGGTTCAGGGATTGTCCTCGCCGTCTCCGTTCTTCCTTTTCTTTGGTGAACCTTCTGCGGGGGCTTCCTCACCGCGCGCCTGGGCGAGGACTTCGTTGAATCGTTCGAGGAAGGCCGCTTCATTCTGGAGCATCTCCTGCGTGAGGGCGACCTCGACCGTGCCTTCCTTCGCGCGGGCGACGAGCATCTCCTCGACGTTGCGGACATGATCCCGCTGCCGGGAGGCGATGTCTTTCAGCGTCGCCATCGTGCGATGCACCATCTCCATCTCGTGTTCCATGCGCTTCATGGCCTCGGCCATGGTGCCCGAATGCACATCCTTGATGGCGCGGCTCAGTTCCTTGCGCAGCGAGCCCAGTTCGTCGCTCAAACGTCCGGCGAGAGCGGAGGAGTCCGCCGGTCCGGTCGTTTCGCGTTCGGGAGTGGCAAGTCGCTCGGCCACCGTGCTGCGCAGTGCCTCCAAGTGGTTGACCAGCGGCGTCAGATCGAGATGGACCTGCGGCGCGGCCGTGGGCCTGGAGAGCTCCTCGCGCAACGCCTGCTGAATCGCTTCCAAACCGGTCTGCACGCTCGCGAGCTGGGCCACCACCCGCCCGGCGGCGTCGCTCTGGTCCACTCCGCGGGTGACCTGGTTGCGCTGGAATGTCCGTTTGATCTCCTCCCAGCGTGCGGCTTCAGCTTCCGCCAGGATTCCGATGATGGACTTGAACTTGAGCAGGTTGGCTTCGGTGCCGGTGGTGAGCGTCTGGGCCTCGCGCTGGTAGTGCCCAATGGCCAGGGCGAGCACTTCGTCGTCGTTCATGATTGTGACGACCTTCTCCGCCAGGCGGTTCATATTGCGATAGGAGCCCTGCAGCTTGAACGGCGGCTCGGTGCGGAACTCGTCGGCCTGCGCGGCGGAGTGGATGTACTCCTGGTTCACGCGCATCACGATCTCGCGCAGCCGCACCAGCTTCTTCATCACGCCAAGAATCTCCTCCACTTCCTGCGCCGCGTAGCTGCCCTCGAACCCTTCGGCGTCCCGGGCGCCGGACTCAGCCATGCGGATGAAGGAGTGGATGTCCTTCTGGCTCTTGTTCGCGAGCGGGGCGAGCACCGGGTTCGAGGTGACGGCGTTCTCGAGGTAGCTTGCCTTGAACCACGCGGGATTGCCGCCGATGATGTCGCCGAGGTTGTAGGTGTCCGCCCGGTTGGCGAGCATGTCGGGGATCTTGAACTTCGTGCCGCTTTCCGTGTAGGGGTTGCCGGCCATCACCACGACGACCTTGCGTCCGCGCAGGTCGTAGGTCCGCGGCTGGCCGCGCCAGACACCCTCG
Source organism: Verrucomicrobiales bacterium (assembly GCA_003484235.1). Lineage (GTDB taxonomy): Bacteria > Verrucomicrobiota > Verrucomicrobiia > Limisphaerales > RI-55 > RI-55. The sequence continues at coordinate 4,404 of DNDP01000307.1, read as the reverse complement.
ATCTTCCTTTGGGCGTCGCACAGCGAAATGAACTTCTGCAGGAACTCCGGACTGCAATGCTGGATGTCGTCCACGCAGAGCATTACGTTGTCGCCCATTTCCAGCGCCAGGTTGAGCTTGTGGATCTCCTCGCGGGCCGCGGCGTTGGGCGCCTCCTGCGGGTCCAGCGAGGTCACGTTGTGCCCGAGCGCCGGGCCGTTGATCTTGATGAAGACGATGCCCAGCCGGTTGGCGATGTATTCCATCAGCGTTGTCTTGCCGTAGCCGGGAGGGGAGATGAGCAGCAGCAGCCCCATCAGGTCGGTGCGCCTGGCGTCGCCGGCCGCGCCGATCTGCTTGGCCAGGTTGTCGCCGACCATCGGGAGATACACTTCGTCGATGAGCTGGTTGCGCACGAAGGAGGTCAGGACGCGAGGTTTGAACTCCTCGAGCCGGAGCTTTCTTCTTTCGCGCTCGAGCAGTTGCGCCTTCAGATCGGTGTAGGCGGTGAAGCGGGGA
>DNDP01000307.1:1427-3613 GCA_003484235.1 Verrucomicrobiales bacterium | reverse complement strand
CTGGGTCACCTCCTCGTGCGTCAGATCCCCTCCGCAGAAGAGGAGGGCGGCGGCTTCGTCAACAAACCTGGTCCTGCCGGGCTGTCCCAGAAGGAAGCCACGCACCCAGTCGCGGATCATCTCAAAGGCGCTGCCCGGATGCTTCGTCAACGACTCCTGGGCGGCATCAAAGGCCGTCTCGCTGCCTTTGGCGGCCAGATGGCTTCGAAAACCTGCGGCAATTGCATTCGCTTCCCGGGTAACGCAGAACCCCTCCCTGGAAGTCAGTTCGGCGAAGAGATAGTTGGCGGCGTCGTCCGCCACCGATTCCGCGAACAGCCCCGATTCGCGGGTGAAGGTTGTCAGTTGCCGCGCCAGCGCCTGAATGTATCGCTGCTGAACAGGGTCGCCAGGAAACAACTGGTTGCGGGCGCCAAAGCTGCCCAGCCGGGTCGTCCACAGTGACTTTTCCTCCGGCGGACAAAATCGATGCCACCAGACCACGGCGCACGCGCGGACCGTGGGTTGATGGCGGGCGCGTCGTAGTCCCACGTGGACCGAGGCCAGCGTGCGGAGAATCAGGGCCGCGTCCAGATCGTGCACCCCTTTCGTGTAGGATTCCTGATAGCGGCCACCCATGAACTCCTGCACCCGCGCGAGCTGCTGTTCGGGAGGCTGCTGCAGGAAGGATTGAAAAGTTCCGGTGGTGGCATCCGCCTGGTGGGTGTCCGACCGCTTTTCCGTTTCGGACGGGGAGCGATCCTGGAGCTGTTTCAACAGCTGCCATGCCAGGTATTCCGCCCGGTAAACGTCGCGGTTCTCGGAGACGACCTCCTGTTCCCAGACCTCCCGGGTGGCGAGCAGTGCCTCGTCGGTGAGCGGTTCGAAGTATTTCGTTCCGGTGAGATGCAGATTGGGCAGGTCGTCGCGGAAGACGATCGTCAGGTCCAGCGGCTGCGTATTGATGTTGAAGTGGTGCCGGCCGAGTTTGATCACGCCCTCGCCGCCCACGAACAGTTCCTGCCGGTCCTTCAGTTGCCGCACCGCTTCCTGCTGGACGGACTTGAGCCTTCCCTGGAGGTCATCGGCCTTGACCGAGTCGTCCAGTTCCAGCAGCTGCGCGATGGTGTCACGGACCTTTGCGGGCATCAGGTCGGCTGCAAGGTAGCTGTTGATCTCCTCGACAGTTTTGAAGCCGGCGAGCCGGTTCTGGATCACCTTCAGAATGCGTTCCGCAGCCGTCAACAGGGCATTGGCCCGCCGGTTGCGCTGTTCCACGAGCGCCACCTTGCGCTGTTCAAAGGCCTCGTAGAGCTCCGTCCTCCGCCCGGCCAGCTGAACGGTGTATTCCTCGAAGTCGGCGAACGCGCCTTCCAGTTCCTCCAGCTGCACCGTGATGCGGTTCAGATAATCGTCGCACTTTGCCGGCGTGTCGCAGAGGTCAAGGTAGCTCGCGGCGGACTGTCCAAGCAGCTTCAGCTGCGCGGCGAACTGGGCGGCCCCCTCGGCGGCGACCAGATCCTTGAGGCGCTTTTTCAGAGCCGCCTTCACCTGGTTCAAGGTCGAGTAGATCGCCGTGATGCCGTCGATGATCCGCGTGGTTTCGGTTGCATCCTCGATCTTCAGGCTGTTGACGATCTCGATGAGCATTTCGAGTTCGGCACCGGCCTTTGCCACGGCCTTCTCGATCTCGCGCCCCTCGGCCGCCTTCTTCACGTGATCCACCGCCGCGAGCCGTTCGGCGGCCTCCTTCCGGTAGGGATCGAGCGCCTCGGGCTTCAGCAGGAACTTCACCGTGGCGCCGGAGAGCGTTTCATTCTCGCCGGCCACCTGCTGCTCGAGCTTTTCAACCGTGGCGAGGTCGATGTAGCGCACCTCCTTCAGCGTGATCAGCTCGCCGCGGAGCTTTCGGATTGCCGCCAGGTGATGTACGAAGTCTTCCAGGCGCTTGAATCCGGTGCGTCGCAGTTCGTTGAACTGTTCGTCGCAGCGTTTGCGGGCGGACTTCACCTGCTGCCGGGCTTCGTGCTGGAGCCGCCGAACCTTGTCGAACTCGTCCACCGCCTTGTCGGCGGCGTCGCGGACCTGCCGCAGGGCGTCATCAAGCCGGAATCCGTCCGCATTCGTCAGCCAAGGATAGGTATCCAGCATCGCCTCGCAGCGCCGGACAAGGTCCGTGTAGAGCTCGGCATAGGGTGTGGGACGGG
>DNDP01000307.1:0-1257 GCA_003484235.1 Verrucomicrobiales bacterium | reverse complement strand
GGCATAGGGTGTGGGACGGTGGATCAGGGCCAGCACCTCGCTGCATTCGGCCAGGCAGCGGACGACGTCCTTGTTTCCCACCTGATGGAGAAAGGCCTCGCGCTGGCCGGCCGGTTCGTGGCCGGGCAGGTGGAAGGGCGTCTGCCGCAGCTGGATTTGGTGATGCTTCTGTGCCTCATGCTCGGCGCGGAAAAGGAGGAGATTGCCGTCCGGGAAAAGTGAATAGCCGTTGCAGGCGATCCGTTCCTCGATCTTCCGGAGAATCAACCGGTAGGGCATCAGCACATACTCGCCGGTCTCGCGGTTGCAGAAAATGTAAAGCGAGTCCTCGCCGTTCGGCGCGTGGATCACCCGCTCGATCACCAGCCCGGTCTCGCGGGCCTCGAACTGCTTGAGTTCGCCGGTCGCCAGGTAGCAGCCGTCCGGAAAGATCAGCCCGTGTTCCTCCGGCAGCTGCACGCACGACTGGCTGATCGAATCGACCCTCACCACCGACTGGGTCTTCTCGTTGAAAATGAAGCACCGCGCCGCCGTTTCCTTGTAGGGCCGGATCTTGAGCACGATGAGGTGGTCGACGGGCGCGTATTGGATCTCCGCGTCGTCCACCTTCTGGTATTTGTCCTCCACCGGCTCGGCGTAGATGCCCTCGCCCGAGGAGGTGTTGTCCTCGACCTTGATCGTCAGGTCGCCGCCCACGCACTCGACGAACACGCGGTCGTCGATCGCGACGTGGGGATTGTCGCCGTAGCGATAGGACTCCCGGTCGGGGATGAGCCAGCGGAATCCGTGCGCGGCCGGAAAGCCCACGCGCCGGTATTCCGTCTCCGCCCGTCCATTGACGAACCTGATCCCGCCGTCGGTGAAGGCCCATTTGAAGGCGGCGATGTCGCCCACGTTGGCGCCGATGCGGAAGACCATGAACAGGTTGCCCTCCGCCACGGTGAACTTGCTGAATACCGACTTCTCGTAAACCGTGTAGAGCCGTTTGAAGTCGAGGAGGAAAGCCTTGTCGTTGAGTCCGCCGAGTTCGGTCTCCTTGAAACTGCCGGTCGCCTCATCCCGCTGGTAGATGGCAAACACGTCACCCAGCTCGATCTCCTTCTTCAGGCCGAATTGGACGTTGAAGCCGAAGAGAAACCTACCCTTGCCCAGCTGCACCATGTCCCGCGGCACGCAGTTGTGCGCGGTGACGATGCGGTCGGACTGCAGCAGCTTGTATTCGATCGATCCGAACACCTCGCGGCGCCGGGCATCGAG
>DNDP01000156.1 GCA_003484235.1 Verrucomicrobiales bacterium | reverse complement strand
CGTTCCGCTGGCTCGAACATCCCGGTGACCAGCGCCTCGCCCACGCGGAGGAGCTGCTGCTCGACCTGGGTGCGCTCGAACGCAGGGCAGGCATCACGCCGCTCGGCCGGCGGATGTTGAAGTTTCCGCTCCACCCGCGTTACTCGCGCATGCTGCTGGCGGCCGAGGAACTCGGCTGCGTTTACCAGGCCTGCCTGATCGCGGCGCTGACGCAGGGTCGCGACCTCCTTATCCGCCGGACGGACAAACACGCGGGCGACAAGCGTGATGATGTCCTCGGCGACCGGGCGGCGTCCGATTTCTTCCTGCTGATGCGCGCGTGGCGCTACGCGGAGGAGAACGGATTCCAGCTTGAGGCCTGCCAGAAGCTCGGCATCCACGCGATGACCGCGCGGCAGGTCGGGCCGTTGCTGCAACAGTTCCTGCGCACCGCAGAACGCGAAGGACTCGACGTCACGCCGCGCGAGGTGAAGGACGAGGTGCTGCAGAAGTGCCTGCTGATCGGCTTCAGCGATCGTGTCGCGCGACGTCTCGACGGAGGGACGCTCCGCTGCGAACTGGTCCACGGCCGCCGTGGCGAACTCGCGCGGGAAAGCGTGGCGCGCAAGCATCCCTTGCTCGTCGTGGCGGAAGTCCGCGAGGTCGGCCGGCACGGCGGTGACACGAACACCATCCTCTCGCTGGCGACGGCCATCGAGCCGGCGTGGCTGGAGGAGTTTTTCCCCAGCGATCTGGGCCGCGCGCTCAAGGTGACGTTTGATCCGACTACCAAGCGGGTTTACGCGAAGGAGCTGCGCCAGTTCCGCGGGTTGGAGCTGGATGCGCGCGTCGTGGAGCCGCCGCCGCTCGATCAGTCGGCCTTGCTGCTCGCGGACGAAGTCGTGGCCAGCCGTTTGAAGCTGAACGACTGGGATGACGCCGTGGAGCAGTGGATCACGCGGTTGAACCTGCTGGCGAAGTGGTGCCCGGAGTTCGAGCTGCCGACGATCGGCGACGATGACCGGCGGACGTTGATCGAGCAGGTGTGCCACGGCGCGTTCACCTACCGGGAGATCAAGGATCGCCCGGTGAAACACGCGGTGAAGGAGTGGCTGAACCCAATGCAGCGGCAGTTGCTCGACGAGCACGCGCCCGAGCGACTCAAGCTGAGCAATGGCAAGACGCCCAAGGTGATCTACTCGGCGACCGAGCCGCCGCACACCTCCCTGCGCATCCAGGAACTCTTCGACGTTACGACCACGCCGAAGATCGCAATGGGCCGCGAGCCGGTGCTGTTGCACATTCTGGCGCCGAACATGCGCCCGGTGCAGATCACACAGGACCTCGCCGGCTTCTGGCGCGAGCACTATCCGCGGGTGAAGTCCGAGCTGCAACGCAGGTATCCGAAGCATCAGTGGCGGTAGGATTCAAAATCGGACTTGCCTGCGCATTCTCTTGCCATAGCTTCATCTCATGCCATTCCCGCTGACCGCCTACATCGAGGCCGCGATGGAGCTCGCCACATATGACAAGCTCGAGGATGGCTCGTTCGCGGGAGAGATTCCCAAACTCAAGGGAGTGGCCGCATTCGGGGAGACGTTGCGAAGCTGCGAGGCGGAGCTGAGATCCACACTGGAGGACTGGTTGCTGGTGGGGCTGCGGATGGGTCACCGTTTGCCCAAACTGGCCGGCATCGATCTCAACAAGGCGGGCGATGGCAGGGTGGCACCCCATCAAAAGGCGTGAGTTCATCCGCCGGTTGCGGATCCTGGGTTTTGAGGGGCCCTTCTCCGGCACGCGTCACGAGTTCATGGTATTCGGCGAGCACCGTCAAACCGTGCCCTCCAACACTGAGTTTTCGGTGCCACAGCTGAAAATGCTTCTGCGCCAGGTGGGCCTCATCCTCGGCCGCAAGGTCGATGCTGCCGAATGGGAAGGCCTGTGAAGGCGCCCCGAAACATTTCCTTCCCTTCGCGGCCCCGCTGTCCTAAATCCACCGCCGACATGGAAGAAGTCATCGTTGGCAGAGTTGTGTTTCGCGGGTCGCGCATTCACGGGATGGGCGGCTTCGCGCGCACGACCATCCGCAAGGGGACGCGGATCATCGAGTATGTCGGCGAGCAGCTGGACAAGGCCGAGGCTCAGCGCCGCTGCGAGGCGGGCAACGTCTACGTCTTCGAGATCAACGACACGTTCGACATCGACGGCAGCGTGGACTGGAATCCCGCACGCTGGATCAACCACAGCTGCGATCCCAACGCCGAGACGGACGTTGTGGACGACCGGGTGTGGATCATCGCCACGCGCACCATCCGGCCGGGCGAGGAGATCGTCTACAACTACAACTTCGACCTCGACGAGTACGAGGATTACCCCTGCAACTGCGGCGCCCAACAGTGCATCGGCTTCATGGTCGCCGAGAAGCACTGGGCCGAGGTGAAGCGGCGCCACGGCGACAAACGCAACGGCAAGCTGCTCACCCCGGCTGCGGCACGTTGACCGGCGTCGGCTGGCGGCTCCCCCGGATCAGGATCAGCGCCGCCAGCGCACCGCAGGCGACGCTTCCCACCCAAAGCGCGTTCGGGTGCCAGGCGAACAGGGCCATGCCCGCGCTCGGGCCGATGATCAACGCCAGCGCCCAGGTCAGGCCGTTGGCGCCCATGTAACGGCCGCGCAGTTCGGTCGGCGCGAGGTCCGCGACGTAGGCCGACGCCACCGGCAGCGAGATCATTTCACCGATGGTGAAGACGATCATCGACAGCGCGAAGATGGCGATCGTGCCGCCCAGCGCGTTCAAGCCGAAGCCGAGTCCGCAGAGGAAGTAACCGACGGCCACCGTCGGCACGGTCGGGAGCCGGCGCGTCCAGGCGGTCAGCGGCAGCTCGAAGAGGATGATCAACACGCCGTTCAGCGAGAGCAGCGTGCCGAAGACCGCTTCGGAATAGCCGTGGCGCAGCACTTCCATGCCGTAGGTGGTGTTCATCTGCATGAAGATCATGCCGACCAGCAATGACGCGGTGAGCACCTGCAGGAACCGGCGGTCCGCGCGGATGACGGCCACCGCCTGCCGCCAGTGCAATTGCTGGGCCTTGCTGAGCCGCAGGCCCGCGGGCAGGCCGAACCACGCGATCACGCCGAACACGAGCGAGGTCAGCGCATCGCCGACGAACAGCCAGAAGTAGGAGTACTTCGCCATCCAACCGCCGACCGCCGGACCGATCGCCCAGCCGGCATTGATCGCCAGACGATAGCCGGCGAACGCCGGGACCCGCTGACCGGGCTCCACCAGATCCGTCAGCAACGCGCTGCTGGCGGGACGGTAGATTTCGGTGGCCAGTCCGGCGAGGAAGGCCAGGGGCAACACCGTCCAAAAAGTTTCCGCCTGCGAGAAGAGCAGCATCGTCACGGCCGACCCGCCCATCGACAGCAGGATGGTTTTGCGACGACCGAACGAGTCGGCGAGTTGACCTCCCAGGATCGAGGCGACCAGGTGCCCGGCACCGTAGGCGCTCAGGGCGATGCCCGCCTCGGCCTGCGAGAAGCCGCGGCGCGTCAGGTACAGCACCAGAAACGGCACGACGAAGGTGCCAAACCGGTTGATGAACGTGGCGGCGTAGAGGATCCACACCGGTCGCGGAAGGGACCGGAGCGTGGCCAGCAGCGGAGGCGGTTGCGGGTTCATGAAACAAAAAACCCTGTCAGCGGTGAGGGCTGACAGGGTGGGAAATTCGGGTTGTCGTTCGGTTCAGCTCATTTCCTTCTGTCAGCCGGGGGCATCTTGACGACGCCAATGATGAGGTTGCGGTACAGACGCGCGCCCTGCATCCACCGCGGGGTGCGGCGGTTGGAGTTCAGATGGGCGGTCGACCGGTTCACGTTCGGGGACGGTGCGGGAAGGCGGGGCGCATCGTCAATGCTTTCCTTGGCAAAAGGCTCGTTGGGCCACTGCGCTACTTGAGCAAACCAATGACAGCCCGTCAAAATCGGTGGTCACAATAGAATCGTGGAGAAGGTCCGGCGGCAGCACCCGTCGATTGTTTAACGAAGGGCAGTGTTTCCTCAGCTATCTTTCAGCCAGCCTATCAACGTTTGTCTGCCACGCGTCCCACCGACGACCGACCTCCGATTCCCGCCACTTGAACTGCTCGCGCCAGACTCCACGGTCAAGACGAAGTTGATCCCATGCATCAACGCCATGGTCGGCCATGTACTGCTGCGCGAAAATTGCGTCAACAATCGCCCCCGTCAAAGCGCCGATCTCGCCGGGAGGACGCTCCGCCAGCTCGTACAGCATTCGCAGAGCTTGGGCTTGACTGCTGTCTCCCAAAGCCTTGATCGCCGTGGTTGCCATCAATCGGTCGATGTCAATGTTGACGTTGTCGCTCGTTGTCCACTTCCTGCGGAGCCCGAATCTCCACTGTTCCGGCGTCGAGTAGGTCCAAAGAAAATCCAGTGCCTTCGGGTTGGTTCGCGAGTGGACCCCCAAGACACGCACGTGATTCGCCATTGCATTCACTTCGGCTCGGCCCAGTTCCTTGCCAGTGAATTCCTCCATCAACGTTTGTTGGACCAGTCCCAGAACGCGCTCGTCTCCGGTTAGGGACAGTCCAATCAGCGCCAATTCGCGCGCGGGCAGCTCTGACTCAGCTGCATAGGCTTGCAGCAACCATTGATGATCTTCTGGGCGAACCGATTTCAACTGCTCGATCGTCAGCTGTTTTCCTTCGCTATTGGAAAAGGCCTGCTTGAAGGAACTGGCATGAACTGGCGAAGGGGGCTCGGCGGAAGTTGAATGTTCGACGGATCGCGGCAAGGCCGTGGTCCTTGGTCTCTCAAGGGCAACAGTATGACTTCCGGTCGTGCTTGAGCCTGCCGCCGACCGCAAGCTTCGATTGGCCAACTCCTTGCGTTGATCGCCCTGCTCTGCGGAGTTTTCGCCCCCAGAGAGGCTCTGGCTAAGGCGATGGCAAGCACACGCAACCAACAATGCGACTGCCAGCCCCATGATGGTCTTTGGCTTCCAGTTCACGGCATTAGTTGAGAATCTCCAATCGCTCGGGTCCACTCACTTCCCTCCGACTTCATCGAGGGTCATGCGCATCGTCAATGCATTCCTTGGCAAAAGGCTTGCGCGGTCCGGGGGCGGCCTTTAGGTTCCCCGGCTCTTGGGCCGGGTTGGTAGCTCAATGGTAGAGCAGCGGCCTTTTAAGCCGTTGGTTCGGGGTTCGAGTCCCCGCCAACCCACCATCCCATCCTCGGGTTCCGCCGCACAACCGGCGTTCCCGGTAAAAGCCTTAATCCAGCTCAACAACGACAAGTCTTATGGCGACCGCCAACGATCTCCGCAAGGGAATGGCCATCAACTACAACGGCGACGTGGCCGTGGTGCTCGATGTGCAGCACCGCACGCCGGGCAATCTCCGGGCCTTCGTGCAGGCCATCATCCGCAGCATCCGCACCGGCAAGTCCGCCGACGTCCGCTTCGCCTCGACGGAGAAGGTCGAGGTGGTGCCGATGATGACCAAGAAGATGGAGTTCAGCTACATGGACCAGTCGGACTTCGTCTTCTCCGATCCCGAGACCTTTGAAACGGTCAACCTCACGCCCGAGATCGTCGGCGACGCCAAGAATTTCCTCATCGAGAATGCGCCGGTGACGATGACGTTTGTCGAGGACCGCGCGGTATCGGTCGAGCTCCCGCCCAGCGTGGTCCTCACCGTCACCGAGGCGCCGGAAGGCATCAAGGGCGACTCCGCCAACAACGTGATGAAGACCGTCACGCTGGAAACCGGCATCACCATCCAGGCGCCGCTCTTCATCAAGCCGGGCGAGAAGCTCAAGATCGACACCCGCACGAGCAAGTACATGGAGCGCGCCTGAGCGCGGGAGGGTCAACCCGCGAGAATCTCCTGGGGGCGGCGAGTTTTCGCCGCCCCTTTTGCTTTTCTGGCCACGACGGTCTTCGGGCCAGGGCCGGCCCCTCCCCTGCCCGGTCGTGGCTGACTGTTGGTTGCGGGCACTCCCTGTCCCCTCACCCGCCTGCAAATCCGGCTACCGTTTTCCAAAACATTCTCTAGCATCGCGCCATGATCTCGCGGCGCTCCTTTGTCGGACAACTGGCGGTCGCGGCGGCAGTCGCTCCTCGCCTGGCCTTGACGGCAGATTCCCGAAAGGGGGATGGGATGATCATGACCGTCCGAGGGCCGGTTCCCACAAACGAACTGGCCGTCATCCTGCCGCACGAGCACGTCACCACCGATTTCATCGGCGCGGAGAAGTTTTCCCAACCGCGCTACGACCGCGATGCCGCCTTTGCCACCATCCTGCCGCACTTCGTGCGGCTGAAGGAACGCGGCGTGAGGGGGGCCGCGGGCGGGG
>DNDP01000157.1 GCA_003484235.1 Verrucomicrobiales bacterium | reverse complement strand
CTCGGCCACAACGGCAACCTGACCAACGCCGACGCGGCGGAGTACCTGGTGCTCCTGCTCGGCCTCATTGAAGAGGACATCACCCCGCTCACCGGTTCGACGAGCATTCCCAATCCCGACGACGTGGCCCGCACCGCGGGCGCGGTCCGGGCGCTCGTCGATCCCGACGGCGACGGCGATCCCTCCGACGGCATCGACGGCTGGCGGCTCGATGTCGCGGCCGAGGTGCCGATGGGTTTCTGGCGCGAGCTGCGTGGATGGGTGAAGGCGATCAACCCGCAGGCGTTCATGACGGGTGAGATCTGGTGGGATGATTACCGCAACCACACTTTCAAGAACGCGCGGCCGTGGCTGGATGACGCCTTCGACAGCGTGATGAACTACCGTTTCGGTGATGCCGTGTATCAGTTCTTCAACCAGACCGAACCGATCACGGCCACGAAGTTTGCCGGATTGCTGAAGCAGATCCATGACGACTACGGCTACGAGCGCAGTCTCGAGCAGCAAAACCTCTTCGGCTCGCACGACACCTCGCGGATCGGTTCGGCGGTGGTGAACCCCCAGCACCGTCAGGATCACGGCGCCGGGCTGCAGGGCAACCGCGACTACGACGTGACCGCGCCCAACGCCTCCCAGAAGCAGCGCTGGAGGCAGATGGTCGCCTTTCAATTCCTCGCGCCCGGTGCGCCCTACGTCTACTACGGCGACGAGGTCGGCATGTGGGGCGCCGACGATCCCGACTGCCGCAAGCCGATGGTCTGGCCGGACCTGAACTACCAGACCGAGCGGGCGCATCCATTCGGGAAGGAGCGCGCCGAGAACCCGGTTTCGCCCGACGCCGAGCTGCGGGCTTTTTACGGGCGGTGGATCGGGCTGCGGAATGAGCTGCCCGTGCTGCGTCGCGGAGATTATCAAGTGCTGCTGGCCGACGATGATGCCCGGCTCTTCGTGTTTCGACGGTCGTTGAACGGCGATTCGGTGGTGGCCATTTTCAACGCCGCCGACCAGCCGGCGTCCGTGCCCTTGAGCCGGCTGGGCGTCGGCGGACCGGAAGCCTGGAGCCCCGGACTCTCCGGCGGAGCCGAGGCGCCACCGGTGCTCACGATCGGCGCGCGTTGGTTCGCGGTGTTGCGGAGGAATTGACGTGCCGTCCGGCGTCAGAAGGGATTCCGAGGCTCACGATCCGGTGAATTCGGCCCGTGGCAGTCGGCGCCAAGAACCAGGCCGACCCGCCGGCAACCGATTCTCCCGTTGCGCCGCGATACCGTCCCTGCAACCCTCCCGCGCATGCTTCGCCGGAACCCGCCCCCAGGGGCATTCACGTTGATCGAGGTGCTGGTGGTCATCGCCATCATTGCCGTGCTGGCGGGGCTGCTGCTCCCGGTGCTGAACCGTTCACGGCAGACCGCCCAGGGCATCTCCTGCAACAACAACCTGCGCCAGCTTTCTCTTGCGTGGTCGCTTTACGCGGATGACAGCAACGAGCGGCTGGTGAACAACCACGGCATCCAGGAGACGCTCGCCACCCGCCAAAACTGGGTGAACAACGTGCAGGACTGGCTGTCGAGCGACGGCAACACCAACCTCGCCGCGATCACCACCGGCAAGCTGGCGCCCTACGTCCACGAGAACTTCGCCATCTTCAAATGTCCGGCCGACCACTCCGTCGCCGACAACGGGCCGCGCATCCGCAGCGTCTCGCTGAACTCCATGGTGGGCGACCCGGGCGAGCTGACCAACCGGTTCAACCCGCAGCTGGTTCAGTTCTACCAGGTCTCCAACATGCCGCGGCCGTCGCAGATCTACGTCTTCCTCGACGAACACCCGGACACCATCAACGACGGGTTCTTCATGAACCGGTGGGACGAGCTGCGCTGGGGCAATCTGCCGGGCTCCTTCCACAACGGCGCGGCGAACCTGTCGTTCGCCGACGGCCACGTGGAAAGCCACCGGTGGCTGCTGGAGGATACGCGGCGTCCGTCGGTCAAGGGCGGCGCGGGTGGGACGTTCGTTCCTTCGGGAACTGTCGATTATGACTGGCTGAAGGAACGGACGAGCGTGCGGCGCTGAATTGTGAGATCGAGGCGGTCGAACCCACCCAGGCAGTGGTGGGGGACATCTGAAAGAATCGTCCGCCGCCCGCTCCGGGGCGGATTCGGATCTAAAAATTCGGCCCACGGGTTTCGCTGCGCTTCACCCGTGGCAACCGTTCCTTGGCTCCTTCGGAGCGGGATGTCGCTACACCACCACCACGTGGTTTTCGAGCACGCCGATGCCGCTGATCTCGATGCGGACCCGGTCGTCGGCCTGCAGGGTGAAGTCGTCGCCGGGCACCAGGCCCGTGCCGGTGAGGAGGATCGCGCCGTTGGGAAACGTCTGGCTCCGGAACAACCAGTCGGCCAGGTCGGACAACTTGCGCTTCATCTGCGAAACCGAGGTCTCGCCGTCGAAGACGGCCTTGCCGCCGCGATGGATGGTCAGCTTGATCTTCCATGCCGCGGCCTCCACCTCCAGCGCCCCGACATTGATCCACGGACCGAGCGCGCAGCAACGGTCATACACCTTGGCCTGCGGAAGGTAGAGCAGGTTCTCACCCTCGATGTCCCGCGAGCTCATGTCGTTGCCGATCGTGTAGCCTACGATCTTGCCGTGGGAGTTCAGCACCAGCGCCAGTTCCGGCTCCGGCACGTTCCATTTGGCGTCCCTGCGGATGCCAACGGCCTCGCCGTTTGCGACGACCTTCTCGGGCACTGATTTGAAGAAGAGCTCCGGCCGGTCGGCTTCGTAGACCTTGTCGTAGGCCTGTGCGCTGAAGTCGGATTCCGCCATGCGCGCGGTCTTGCTGCGCAGGTAGGTGACTCCGGCGGCCCAGACCTCCTGCTTCTCGACGGGCGCGAGCAGCCGGACGTTCTGCAGCGGCGTTGCCATGAGCGTCTGGTTGGAGAGCTCCTTCAGGCGGGCGCCCAGGTTCTCGCTCTCGAGCAGCGAGGTCATGCGCCCGTGCTCGGCCGAGCCGATGTCGGCCACGGTCTTGTCGTCGTGAATCAGGCCGAGCCGGAGCTCGCTGTAGGAGTTGAGATAGCGGCAGAGTTTCATG
>DNDP01000006.1:5084-6601 GCA_003484235.1 Verrucomicrobiales bacterium | reverse complement strand
CGTCGTTGTCGTAGTCACCCCAAATCGCGGAAGTGGAATCCCCACCGGCCGATGCCGCCGGGCTGCTCGCAAGATTCTGAAAGGTTCCGCCACCGAGGTTCCGGTAGAGAAAATTGTCGGCATTTGCCGTCGTCGGCAAGAATGCGTCCAAGTCGCCATCGCCGTCAAAATCTGCCCAGGCCGACGCCAGTCTCTGAGCACTGTCGGTCACCAGTGGGCCGGTGGTGATCCTGGAGAATGTCTGTGCCGGGAGATTCTGTGCTCCAATTCCCAAACCCAGACCGCACACTGCGGTAAATATCACGAAATCGCGACGCTTCATTGAATTGCCTCCTTTGTGGTTGGTTTCTGCCTTTTCTACTCTGAACTCGATTTTCCTCTCTCGCTCCGTCTTTGACAGTGAGATTGCGGTTATTGGAATGGTGCGCAGGATGCATGTCAATACCTCAGTTGCTCGTCCGCCGGGCAGCCGGGCAGAAGCCTCTGCTGGCCGCCGGCTTGCACCCCCGACCAGACTGACAACCCTATTGCAAACCCGCGTTAATAGGCTGGCGATTCGCGGGCGCGATGGGTAACGGTCTTGTCACCGTTTGCGCATCGCCTTCTCCAACTTCGACGACCTGAACAACCCGTGGTATGCGGGCGGTGGTGCCCGCGCTATTCACGAGGTGGCCCGCCGCCTCGTTTCGCGGCATCAAGTGACGGCAGTAACGGGCAACTATCCCTCGGCGCGCCCCGCATTCGTGGACGGCGTGGCCTACAAGCAAATCGGAGCAGGCTGGGCGGGGCCGCGGCTCGGTCAGCTGATCTACGGCCTGCTGCTGCCGCTCGCCGCAAGGCGCACACCCCATGATGTCTGGGTGGAGAGCCTTACGCCTCCGTTTTCGACAGGGATGCTCCCCTGGTTCACCAAGTGTCCGGTGGTTGCGCTGACACAGATTCTCGGTGGACTCGGCATGAGGCAGAAATACGGGCTGCCGTTTGATCGGATTGAGCGTTTGGGGATCAGGCACTATCGATACGCGATTGCCCTGAGCGAAGTTCTCAAGCGGCAATTGCTGGGCATGAACGCAAAGCTTGAGGTGGAGGTGATACCAAACGGTGTGCCCGATCAACTGATCGCCCGGATCCCGAAGAAGACTGACCGACACGTGCTTTTCCTCGGCCGACTGGATCGCCGCCACAAGGGACTGGACCTGCTGCTCCAGGCATGGGCGGCCATGCCGGACAATTCACCCCCGCTGGTGGTGGCGGGATCCGGCAGCCAAGACGAGACCTCCTGGCTTGAAAGGCACCCATTGGTTGCCGCCGGCAAAGTGACGCTGACGGGCCGGGTTTCGGGCGACGCGAAATTGCAACTGATGGATGAGGCCCTCTACCTGGTGATGCCGTCGCGTTACGAGGGCTTTCCACTGGTGCTGCCTGAAGCCTTTTGCCACGCCCTGCCGGTAGTGCTCTATTCCATTCCGGAACTGAGCTGGCTTCCGGAGGATTGCTGCGTCAAACTGCCGCCATTC
>DNDP01000006.1:389-4797 GCA_003484235.1 Verrucomicrobiales bacterium | reverse complement strand
CGCCAACGAATGGGCGCTGCTGCGCGTGTTTATGCAGGTTCCTTTGGCTGGTCGAAAATTTCCGAACGCTACGAATCGTTCCTTGCGCGTGTGGCGGCGCGATCCACAGACTCTCCCTAGCAATGCTCGCCCCATGAAGATCAATCTTGGCTGTGGTCGGAAATATCTGGAAGGCTATGTCAATTGCGACGTCGTGCCGTCGGTGCGTGCCGACCGCCATTTTAACCTCAACACGTTTCCCTATCCTTTCGAGAACGACAGCGCGGACGAGATTTTCATGGACAACGTGCTGGAGCACCTGGATGAACCACTGAAGATAGTTGAGGAGTGCCATCGCATCCTGAAAAAGGGAGGACTTCTGAAGATAATCGTACCTTACGCCAAGACCGACTGGGCGCTTCAAGATCCCACTCACAAGCATTTCTTCACCGAGCGGAGCATGGATTACTTCCGGCCTGATTTTCCCTACAACTTTTATACGCAGGCACGCTTCAACGTGCGCGAGGCGCGGCTTTACGGAGACAACACGACCTGGTTGCACCGGCTCCGCAACGCCCTTCCGTTCAAAGGCGTTCTCAGATACTTCCTCTACAACATTTTCGACGGGATTGTCTTCGACTTGGAAAAGATCTGATCACTGACCGCCAACTTGGGTCCCTAGCCCGCCTGCAATGAATCACAAGTCCTCACCAACTCCAACCGAGGGAATGCCGCAGCCCCGAGTCGCGGGCTTGAAGATCCTCGCCTTGCTGGGTGCTGTCATCTGTCTGATGTTTATCCAGAGTTTCCAGCCGGGCGTTGTCCATTCGTCCAATGACGGGCCTTTGGGCGCCAATATGGCGGAGCACTACTCGCTGCCCGAATCGTTTCTAGGCATCTGGCAGACGCTGAACTGGGTGGGCGGCTGGTCGGGCAGCGCGACCCCCAACTTCACCAATCTGCTCCTCTGGCTGCTCGGGCCGATCGGATTCGCCAAGTTTTATGCGCCGGTTTCCATCCTGGTGCTGGGACTCTGCGCCTGGCTGGCTTTCAAGCAACTCAGGTTCAACCCCGTCACCTGCCTGATTGCGGCGCTGGCCACCGCGCTGAATACGGGATTCTTCTCCTACGCCTGTTGGGGACTGGGGACACTTACCCTCACGATCGCCTCGTTCTTTCTCGCACTCGCCGCCTGGGGTGGTGATCCGGCCAGACGATCCTGGCTGCGGGTGGTTTTGGCCGGGTTCGCCATCGGCCTGGGCATCATGGAGGGCTTCGACAGTGGCGCGATTCTCAGCGTTTATTTCGCCGCCTACGTGATGGCGCGGACCTGGATCGAATCACCCGGTCAGCCGCCAAAACTGGCTGGTGGGGCCGCCCGCGTGGTCGTGATTGCGGTCGCGGCCGGGGTGCTGGCCACGCACGCCATGTACAGCCTGATTGCCACCCAGATTCAAGGCGTGGCCGGCATGGCACAGGATCAGGAGACCCGCGAACAGCGCTGGGCGGAGGCAACTATGTGGAGCCTGCCCAAGACCGAAACTTTGCGCCTGTTCATCGCCGGTTTCCACGGCTACCGGCTCGACACTCCGGACGGCGGCGCCTACTGGGGCGGCGTGGGCCGCCACCCGGTCTGGGAGGAGTTCCTCGCCCAGGATGATCCGAACCCGCAGCAGGCGCCAAATCCCGCCGGACTTCGCCACTCGGGCTCGGGATTCTATTGTGGCGTCTTCGTTTGCCTGCTGGCGCTGTGGACCATCTTCCGCTCGCTGGGCAACCGCGGAGAACTCTTCCGGATGGACGAGCGCCGGCTCATCTGGTTCTGGGCGTTGATGGCCCTGGGCTCGCTGCTGCTTTCCTGGGGCAAGCACGCGCCGTTTTACGCGATTGCCTACGAGCTGCCCTACTTCTCAACCATTCGCAATCCAATCAAGTTCCTGCATCCGCTCAACATTTCCATCCTGATGCTCTTCGCCCACGGACTCGAAGGCCTTTGGCGCAGCTGGCAGAAGCAGTCAACCGCCGGATCCACTGTCGGACAGCGATTTGGGAACTGGTGGCGGACCGCGCAAGGTTTCGAACGGCATTGGATCATCGGCAGTGCGGCGGGCGTGGCGGTCTGCATTTTTCTCGTTCTGCTCTACGGCACGGCCCGGGAGGAGATGACCAGGTACCTCATGCTCGTCGGCTATGCGGATTCCACCGGCGGACCGACCATCGCTTCCGCCATTTTCCGTCACAGCATCCGCGAACTGGGCTGGTTCATCCTGTTTCTCGTCGTCGGGGCGGCAACGATCGCCGTGCTGATGAGCGGTGCGCTGCGCCGCTCGGGCAGCGGAACGGGCCTGCTCGTCCTGCTGCTTGTGGTCACCGGGCTGGACCTCGTGCGGGCGAATCTGCCCTGGCGGAATTTCTACAACTACGAATCCCGGTACGCGAACACCCCGCTCTACGAGTTCCTGGCGAAGGAACCGTGGGAACACCGCGCCCAGTTTCTGCCCGGCGGTCTGCTGGAGTACCAGATGTCGGCGCTGCACGGCCGGGTGGCACCCGCCCAGTTCGGGCAGCTCACCCAGATGGTGAACAACCTGGCCAGCCTCTACTACGGACAGTGGCAGCAGCAGCAGTTTCAGTTTTACAACATCCAGTCGCTTGACCTTGTCCAGGAACCGCGCCCCGTCCTGGAGAACGTGGTTTACCGGTCCAATTTCCCACCCAACGATCCTCGTGCCCAGATACGCCTGCTCCGGCTGACCAATGCCCGGTATTTCCTTGCACCGGGAGCCTCGACCCTGACGCCGCTCAACCAACTGCTGCGGCCCGAGGAGGGTGAGTTCCGCGACGTGCTGCCGTTGTGGATGGCCATGGATCAGGGCGAGATCCGACCCATCATCGAGACCAACAGCCCGCTGGCTTTGATCGAGTTCACCGGCGCACTGCCGCGCGCCAGGCTGTTCTCCAACTGGCAGATCGAACCCGATCCGACCAACGCGTTGGCGATCCTGCGGAGTGCCGAATTCGATCCGGCGAAAAGGGTGCTGGTGGAATCAGAATTGCCGGCTCCGACCGATCCTGAGACCGATCCGGGCACCGTGGAGATCACCGACTATCGTCCAAAGCACGTCCAGATGAGCGCAAGCGTGAAGGCGCCCGCCGTGCTCCTGTTCAACGACAAGCACGACCCCCACTGGAAGGTCTGGGTCAGCGGCGAGCCGGCGACGCTGCTCAAGTGCAACTTCCTCATGCGCGGAGTCCATCTCGAACCCGGCCAGCATGAGATCGTCTGGAAGTTTCAGCCGCCGTCGGGAACGCTCTATGTCAGCGTCGCCGCGATTCTGGCCGGACTGGTGATGGTTGGATTTGTCGCATTCGCCGAACGGCGAACCGCAGCCGGCACCGCGAAGAATTGAACCTCCGTTTCGACTCTCCGCCATGGGCCATCAGGACTCCTATTACCGGCACAACGAAGCTTACGCGGAGTTCCTGGCCAACTGGGATGCGGCCTTCTACGCGAAGTACACCGACACGTTGATGACCGGGCGGCCCGACGACCGCATACTGGACGTGGGCTGCGGCGCCGGTCAGGTGGTGGGCAAGCTCACCGAGGCGGGCTACGAGGCGCACGGCGTCGATGTCTCCGAACCGAACATCGACCGGGCCCGTCGCTTCTCGGACCGCTGCCAGCTCTACGACGGCCGCCGGCTGCCGTTCGCGGACAATCATTTCGCCGCCGCCGGCGCATTAAACGTGCTGGAGCATGTCGAGGAGCCGGAGGCGTTCATCCACGAACTCATTCGCGTGGTCGCTCCCGGCGGCCGGGTGGTGTTGTCGAGCCCCAACTTTTTCCGCGTCCTTGGCTACCGCGACTACCATCCGCGGATGCGGGGCCTCGCCAACAAGCTGGCCAACTGGCGCCGGCTCCGCGAGAAGCGCCGGCAGATGCGGCACGCACCCGCGGAAGTGCGGTTCGACCGGATGACGCCGATCGTCAAAGAGCCATTCTCGCCGGACGACGATGCAATCGTGGCGACCAACGGCATCGAGATGAAGTTCTTCCTCGAACGGGCGGGCTGCCGGGTGGAACGGGTGGAATGCACTGACCGCTACGTGAAGTTCCCTCTCGGCCAGCTGCTCAACCTCACGCCGCTGCGCTACCTGATGTTCAATGCGTTCGTGATCGCCCGAAAATACGGCGGTTGAGGGATGCCCGGCCGGTCGGAAGTCAGGGAGCGGGAACGGCCGCTTGGCGCTTGGCCTTTCGGACGCCGCCCACTAACTTCGCCGCCGACATGACACAGGAACAGGCACTGGAAATCTTCCGTCAGAGCGGCGCGTTGCTGGAAGGTCACTTCATCCTTCGCAGCGGTTTGCACAGCCGTCAGTTCTTCCAGTGCGCCATCGCGCTGCAGCAGATGCCGGCGGTTGAGAA
>DNDP01000006.1:0-148 GCA_003484235.1 Verrucomicrobiales bacterium | reverse complement strand
CCGGCGATGGGCGGACTGGTCATCGGCCAGGAAGTCGCCCGACAGCTGGGTGTGCGCTTCATCTTCGTCGAGAAGGAGGAGGGACGGCTGGTGCTGCGCCGGGGCTTCAAGATCGGCCAGGGCGAACGGATCCTGATCGTCGAGGACG
>DNDP01000172.1:19014-19155 GCA_003484235.1 Verrucomicrobiales bacterium | reverse complement strand
GATCGGTGCGGGCCTGGCCGGCGTGCTGTACATTCTCGATGAACCCTCCATCGGGCTGCATCAACGTGACAACGACCGGTTGCTCGAAACGATGGAGCGCCTCCGCGACGCCGGCAATTCCGTGATCGTGGTCGAGCACGA
>DNDP01000172.1:0-18890 GCA_003484235.1 Verrucomicrobiales bacterium | reverse complement strand
CTGCACCAGCGCGACAACCAGCGTCTGCTCAAGACCCTGTTTCACCTGCGCGACCTCGGCAACACCGTGATCGTGGTCGAGCACGACGACGACACCATCCGCCGGGCGGACCACGTCGTCGATCTCGGTCCGGGTGCGGGCACGCACGGCGGAGAGATCGTGGCCGAAGGCACAGTGGCGGACATCATGGCCTGCCGAAAGTCGCTCACCGGCCAGTATCTTTCCGGCGAACTGTCGGTGCCCATTCCGAAGGAGCGCGTGAAAGCATCGCCGGACCGTGGCTGGATCGAGATTCTGGGGGCCGAGGAGAACAACCTGAAGAACATCGACGTCAGGTTTCCGATCGGGCTACTGACCTGCGTGACAGGTGTCAGCGGTTCCGGCAAGAGCACGCTGGTCGATGACATCCTCCGGCGCGCGCTGTTCCGCCAGTGGTACGGCTCCAAGGAGCGGCCCGGCAAGCACCGTGAACTGCGGGGCATCGAGCCCATCGAAAAGGCGGTGGTGATCGACCAGAGCCCGATTGGACGCACGCCGCGCAGCAACCCGGCCACGTTCACGGGAATGTTCAACCAGATCCGCGATCTGTTCGCCAAGCTGCCCGCCGCACGGGTGCGGGGCTACGGTGCCGGGCGGTTCAGCTTCAATGTGAAGGGTGGACGCTGCGAAACCTGCCAGGGCGACGGGCTCATCAAGATTGAGATGCACTTCCTCCCGCCGGTCTATGTGACGTGTGAGGCCTGTGGCGGGCGTCGCTACAACCGGGCGACCCTCGAAATCGCCTACAAGGGGTTGAACATTGCCGACGTCCTCGATCTGACGGTGGACGAGGCGGTGAACTTCTTCCGGGCGGTGCCGACGATTTTCGAGCAATGCCTGACGCTCGCGGAAGTGGGCCTGGGCTATCTGAGGTTGGGGCAGTCGGCCACGACCCTTTCCGGCGGCGAGGCGCAGCGGCTCAAGCTGGCCGCCGAACTCAGCCGGCGCTCGAGCGGCAGGACGCTTTACATTCTCGACGAGCCGACCACCGGGCTGCATTTTCACGACGTTGCCCGTCTGCTCGACGTGCTGTTCAAACTGCGCAACATGCGCAACACTCTGCTCGTCATCGAACACAACCTGGACGTGATCAAGACGGCCGACTGGGTGGTGGACATGGGGCCGGAAGGTGGCGGCGCCGGCGGCCGGGTGGTGGTCGCCGGAACACCCGAGACCGTCGCGAAGTGCGAGGCGAGCCACACCGGCCGCTATCTGAAGCGAGTTCTGAATGCCTAGACATACGAGACAATCGAGAAATCTGGCCTGGTTCAACTTGTTGGTTGCCCTGTTGGTTCTTGCGGCCGCGGCGTCCGCACAGACGGTTCAGCAGAAGCGGGATTTTGAGGCCGCACGGGTCGCCTTGGACGCCGGCCAGCTCGAGTTCGCCGAGAAACGGTTCGAGGAGTTTGTCACCGCCAATCCCGATTCTCCGCTGGTGCCCGAAGCGCTCCTGCGGCAGGCGCAGGCGCGACACCGGTTGGGCCGCCACGACGATGCGCTGGCGCTGCTGCGCCAGCATCTGCCACAAGCCGGCGTGCAGGTGGATCAGTTCGAGTTCTGGATCGCCGAGACGCTGTTTGCCAAGGGTGAAATCGCGCAGGCCGAGCAGGCGTTTGCCGAATTGATTTCCCGGCATTCACAGTCTCCGCTGGTGCTCTCCGCGGCCGTTCGACAGGCTTACACGATCTACCAGCGAAAGGATTTCGAGCGTACGGTTGCCCTGCTGTCGGCGAGTGAAGGCCCCTTTCAGACTGCCCGGAGTCGTGAGCCGGGTGCTCTGCCGGCGATCACCGGACTGCTGCTGCTAGCCGAGTCCCACTTCGAGCTGGGTCAGTTGCCCGCCGCGGAGACGACGCTGGCCCAGCTTCCCTCGGAGGGTCTGCCGACGCTGCCAGCCTGGCGCCGCCTTGCCCTCACCGCGAGGGTGCTGACGGGCACGGGAAGGGCCGCGGAGGCCGTGGCGCTCATGCCGGCGGTCGTCCAAGCTGCAGTCAATACGGAGAATCCCAACCTGATTGCGGAGACGCACTCGCTGCATGCCGGCATCCTCGAGAAGCTGGAACGCAAGGCCGAGGCGTTGGATGCTCTGGAGCCGAATCTTCGCAGGGAAGTTTCCACCGAATGGCGCCGCGAAGCCCTGGTGCGGGCCATCCAGCTTTCGCTCGACGTGAAGGGCCCCGAGGGCACGGTGCAGCGCCTGGAACTGTTGAGCGCCGAGGGGCTGGATGAACCCGCGCGTGATCTGGTCCAGCTGACGATGGGCGAACTGCGCCTGCGTCAGTTCTATGCCCTGCCGGACGACCAGCGCGTTCCGGAGGGGCCGCTGGTGCCGGCCGTCTCCAACGTGCTGGCCTCGGCACAGCGGCACTTCAACAATGTCATTGGCGGCCACACCAACAGCCCGTATCTCGGCAAGGCCTGGTTGAACAGGGGCTGGTGTGACTGGCAGCTGCGCCAGTGGGAACCGGCAGCAACGGCCTTTCGCGAGGCCTCACAACGGCTTCCTTCCGGCCGCGATCAGGCCGTCGCCGTCTTCAAGCTCGGCGATTCACTGTATCGGCTCGGCCAGTTCGAAGCGGCACTGACCAACTATGGCCGTGTCGTCCGCGAGTTCGGAGACCTGCCCGCGATCAAGGAGGGACTGCTGGACCAGGCATACTATCAGATGATCTCGGCTGCGGTGCGGACCGGGAACCGGCAGGAGGCCGAATATGCCGTCTCCGCCGTGCTGGGACTCTTTCCGGGAAACTTCTTTGCCGAGCGTGGACTGCTGCTGGTCGGGCAGTTCCTGAACGAGGTGCGTGACCCGGCCAAGGCCCGCGCCGTGCTCGAGGAGTTTGCCAACCGGTTTGAAGGGTCGACCCTGGAGCCTGAGCGGGAGCTGGCGATCGCGCGCACGCACGTTTCCGAGAGCAACTGGACCGAGGCCATCGCCATCTTTGATCGCTGGGTGGAGCGGCACACCAATCACGTGTCGCTGGCCACGGCGGAGTTTGACCGGGCGTTCGCGTTGTCGCAGGCAGGCCTGGAGATCCAGGCGCTGGCAGCCTTCACCAACTTCGTCTCCCGTTTCAACACCAACCTGCTCACGCCGAAAGCCCTGCTCTGGATCGGCCGGCACTTCGACAACCGCCAGGAGTACACCGAGGCGGAGCGGTACTATCAGCTGATCTTTCCGAACAACGCCACCAACTGGCCGGTATCGGCCCTCACCTACGAAGCCCGGGTGCTGGCCAGCCGGGCGGCGTTTCGCCGGCAGGGCTATTCCGATGCCCGCCGTTATCTCACCAATCTTCTGAACGAGTCGGTATGTCCGGTGGAGGCGCCGGCCGAGGTTGGGAGCGGTTGCTGTCCCCGGGCGTTGTACGCCGAGGCGTTGTTCGCGCTGGGTGACGTGATCATGGCCGAACCGGCGGAGGAGATGGGGCGTTTCGGAATTGCCCGCAACGCCTTTGACCGGATCGTGAAGGAGTTTCCCGCCACACCTCTGGTGCCGTCCGCGCTGGGACGCTTTGGCGACTGCAGCCTGCAGTTGAAACTCTACGCGGAAGCCATCAGTGCCTACAATGCCTGCATTCAACACCCCCGGGCGACGGTTACGGAGCGGGGGCTGGCCGAGATAGGAATCGGTCAGGTCCTGGAAAAGCAGGCCGCTGCGGCGGAAGGGGCGGAACAACAGGCCCTCATGACCGCCGCGCAGGAGCGCTATCTGAACGTTTTCCTGCAGGGCAATCTGAGAACACAGGAAGGTGAAGTCCGGGATTTGAGCCTTGTACAGGCGGCCGGCATGAACGCGGCGCGGCTTTCCGAGAGCCGCCGTGACTGGCAGGGAGCGGCAAAGCTGTACACCCGCCTGCTGGAGATGCTTCCCTCGCTGAAGGACTACCTCGATCCCAGAATTCGGCAGATGGAGGAGCGGGCCCGGGCCGGCGGTTGAACCCGTTCAACGCTCGCTCTCGAACTCCAGGGAGCGGCGGACGCTGGCGAACTCCTCCTCCAGCTGGGACAGCATTTCGGCGGCGCGGTTGATTGCGCCGTGGCGCACCCCGTCCTCCAAATCTGCCGCGAGAGCCGCGAGACGCAACGCTCCAATCCCCGCCGCACTCCCCCTCAGTGAATGGGCGCAGCGTTCGATCGTCCCCGTTTCCTGATCCATGATGGCAGTTTGAATCTCGTCGAGGTGGTGCTGGGCGGAATTGATGAATTCGTCGATCAAGTTCGGTAGAGGATCCGGCTGACCTGGAATGCGGAGCAGGCGCAGCGTTTCCATGACGGAGGGATCAATGAACCCGGGCATCTGGCGGAGATCCTTGCGGATGGCGGAGAGATTGATGAACTCGATCGCCCGGCGCAGTACCGCGTGCAGCTCGTCCACCCGGATTGGCTTGCTCAGGTAGTCGTCCATGCCGGCCTCGATGCACCGTTCGCGCGCCCCCGGCACCGCATCGGCCGTCATGGCAATGATGTAGGTTTTGCGCCCCAGGCGGCTGGTTGACTCCCGTTTGCGGATCTCCCTGGTTGCCTGGAGGCCGTCAAGTTCGGGCAGCTGGCAGTCCATGAAGATCATGTCGTACGGCGCCAGATCAAGCGCGCGAAGCAGCTTCTTGCCGTTGTCCACGATCTCCGAGGCGTGTCCGAACCTCATCAGCAGACCACGCGCAACCTTCTGATTGATGCTGTTGTCCTCGGCTATGATGATGCGCAACGGCGTATTGGACAGCGGCACGCCCAGGGACTCGATCAGGTCCGGCTCGTTGGCGGATGACTCCGGCAGCAACCGGGGCAGGGGCTGGTCGGAAAGGGTCGCCAGCAGGTAGTCCGCCCAGCGGGACTGCTTGATCGGTTTGGTAAGACAGGCGCCGATGTTGGCGGCCGCAAGAATGCTCGTCTCCACGTGGTGCGTCAGTGTGGTCAAGATCAGCACCCGCGTGGCGGAAATGGACTGGTCGGCCTTGATGGCCCGGGTCAGCGTCAGTCCGTCCATCCCGGGCGTGTCCATGTCGATTACCGCCAGGGCAAATTGACGATTCTCGCGCGAGGCCTCCCGAAGGGCCGCCAGCGCGTCCTGACCCCGGGACACGTGCACGATATCCAACTGGAGGGACTGAAACACAGTGAGAAAGTGTCGGGCGGTGGTCGCGTTGGATTCGAGCATCAGGATGCGGGCGCCCTGCAGCCTGGTGGGGACAGTCACGGCTGGCTGCCGGGCGACGCCGGGATCATTTTCAAATGGGATGCGAAACCAGAAACGCGATCCGAGCCCCGGGCTGGAGGCCGCCCCTATGGTGCCTCGCATGATTTCGACCAGCTGACGGCAGATCGCCAACCCGAGGCCGGTGCCACCATAGCGGCGCGAGGTCGAGCTGTCGGCCTGGTGAAACATTTCGAAAAGCTGGGGCAGGGAATCCTCGGCGATGCCGATGCCGGTGTCCACCACCTCAAACCGGATCGCGGCGGTGCCATCATCCGCGGGTTCACGGGTCACCTCCAGAGACACCTCTCCCTGGTCGGTGAACTTGATCGCGTTGCTGACCAGGTTGGTAAGCACCTGCCGGAGCCGGTTGGGGTCTCCCATGAGATTCTGCGGAACATCGGGCTGGACCAGGTAGGTGAGCTCCAGCCGCTTCGAGTGTGCCCTTTCGGCCAGAAGATCAAGGGTGTTCTCGATCACCGAAAGCAGGTTGAACGGAGAATGCTCGATGAGCAGCTTGCCGGCTTCGAGTTTCGAAAAATCCAGAATCTCGTTGATGAGATGCAGCAGATTGTCCGCACTCAGACGGATCGTGTCGGTGAAATTGCGCTGGAGTGAACCCAGCTTGGTGTCACGCAACAGGCAGGTCATGCCGATGATGCCGTTCAGCGGGGTGCGGATCTCGTGGCTGATGTTGGCCAAAAACTCCGACTTTAGGCGTGCCGACTCCAGAGCGGCATCGCGCGCCGCCTCGAGGGATTTCGCCACCATCGGGTTGTCGCCCGAGCCGGGCTGAAGGAAGGCGATGAAACAGGGAGCATCATCGGAATCCACCGTCACGAGGCTCGCCCGCACATTGCTGACGGTTCCGTTGCTGCCAATCCGGCACACGGCTTCAAGTTCCCTTGCCTGCCCTTCCTTTTTGATGTGTTCCCGAAAATCGGTCGGATTCATCTCGGAAGTCCACAAGTCCAGCCTGTTGGGGCGGGCGGGGGATCCGTTCGGGGTGCGGCACGTAAGGTATTCCAGGCAGCGTTTGTTGGCGGCGAGGATCTCTCCATCACCAACGCGGGCCAGGCACGCGGGAATTGGGCAAAGGTCCAGCATGCGATGCCAATCCGCGAGGCACGCGGTGCCGGAGGATGGTGTTGACTTTGCCTTCATGCAAACAGAACCGTGGCTGCCGGACAATGGACCCACAACCGGTGGCCGTCGACGGGCCGCGGGATGCATTGCCTGGCAGAATGGCTCAGGTTGCAGCCAGATTATTCCGGCGGATGTCCTTGGAAAGCCTTTTTTGCGGCGGATGACCTGTGGCCATCAGAGGTTTAGAAATAAAATATTCATGCGGGAGTTGCCTTGCTCAGTGCGCTTCGCTATAACCCCGACACACGTTTTATGGCCGCCGCAATTTGCCCTTTTCAAAATAGGGGATCAAACTCTGGCCGTTTACTATGAAAGTCGTTCACTCGAATGAAACGGTCAGCATCTCCGAAATTCGCGAACTGGATGGATCCAACTCACTCCAGTTTCGCGATCAGGTCCGGGCTTCCTTGAAGGACTCCCAGCGTTTCATCGAGGTCGATCTCTCGGAAACCACCTTTGTGGACAGCAACGGGCTCGGAGCCCTCATCGCCCTGCACAAGACCACCTGCCTGCGCAACGGCCTGGTCCGGCTCCTCAACCCGACTCCCCCGGTTCAGCAGATTCTGGAGCTGACCCGCATGCACCGGATCTTTGAGGTCGTGAAGCGTTAGCCGAGTCCTGGGCCAATGGTTCCGGCACTGATCCAAACCAATCCCGGAAATTCGCTCGATGTCGCATTCTACTGCGACTATGCGGAGGTGAGGATCGCCCTCGACGCGGTTACCGCGTTTCTGCGGGAGCACCGCTTCACCGAAGAGGAGATCATGGCCTGCGAACTGGCGCTCGCCGAGGGCTGCAACAATGCCGTTCGGTATGTGGACGAGGAGGGCCGCCAGCAGCGCATCCAGGTGCAGGCCGTCTGCACGGAGGCCAGGGTCATGTTCTGGGTTCACGATCACACTCCGGGCTTTGAATGGCCCAAAAAGATCGAACTCCCCGACGGCGATGCGGAGAACGGCCGCGGCCTGTACCTGATGACCTCGCTGATGGAGGAAGTCCACTACTACCGGGGCAGCCACGAAAACATTCTGCATCTCTCCAAGGCAAGGCTGGCTCCCGTCCCTAAATCTCCCGCCGGCGAGGAGGAATCGCGGGACGAAATGAAGCGCCGGCTTGCCGAGAGCGACCAGATCATCACCGACATGGCGGAGGAGTTGAGCTTCTGCTACGAGAGCCTGGCCGCCATTTTCCGGCACAGCGCCGATCAGGGCCACGGCGGCACGAAGGCGGAGTTCGCCCGGCGACTGCTGAACGACCTGATCCAGATCATCGCCGCGGACTGGTATGTTTTGCGGCTGCTTCCCAACCACGGGAACAGCCTCAACTTCCTGGTCGCTTCGGAATCGCTGTTTTCTGAACAGCCGATCATGCTCCCCGGTCCGGACGAGACAGTACGATCGGTCGAGGTGGAGGCGACCATAACCCGTCAGAACGTCTGGTTTGACCAGCATCGAGCGCTGCGTCCCGGCGATCCCCTCGGGCAGATCAAGCCCGGCGCCAACGGTGTGGTCCACCCAATATTCTTTGGCGAGAGACTCATGGGCACATTGGTGCTGGGACGAAATCTGACCCGCGCTCCGTTCACCGCCGGGCAGTTGAACGTGGTGGGCACCTTCTCTGATTTCCTGGCCATCCAGTTCGTCAATGCGGAGATTCAGGAAGGACTGATCAACAGCCGCCTCAACGAGCGCGAGCTTGAGATCGCCCGGACCATCCAGCAGTCGCTCATCCTCCGCGAGATCCCGAGCGTTCTGGGCATGAAGCTCTCCGGGCATTGCGAAAGTGCCCGGCAGGTCGGCGGGGACTTTTTCGATGTCATGGAATGCGGCGAAGGACGTCTGCTGCTGGTGATCGCCGACGTGATGGGAAAGGGGATTCCGGCTGCGATGTTCGCCGCAATCCTGCGCAGCCTGTTCCGGGCACTGCCCCGCTCGCGGCTGGGCCCTTCGGAACTTTTGGAGCAGGCCAATGTCCTGCTGTTCCAGGAACTCTCCGCCGTGGACATGTTCATCACCGTCCAACTCGTGCAGGTGGATGGAGTCACCCGCAAAGTCCAGGTCGCCAATGCCGGACACTGCCCGGCGCTGCTGTATCAGCCGGGGAACGGCGGGCTGGTCAAACTGTCGCCCGACGGCATGCCGCTGGGCATCATTCCCGATCTCAAGTTCGCGACCGAAGAGGTGCAGCTGAAAGAGGGATCGCGGATGCTGATCTACACTGATGGGTTGGCGGAGACGCGCGATTCATGCGGTGAATTCTTCGGTTACGAGCGGTTGGCCCGGTGGCTGAAGTCGGCCGGCCAATCCGGTGCTGACGTGGGCCGAATGAAGGACGAACTCGTCATGGAAATGGCTCGGTTCCAACGTGGCGATGTGCTACAGGATGACCAAACCTTTTTGATACTTGCCGGCTAGGTCAGCGATGAGCGAACCCGCCACCATTCTTGTCGTGGACGATGAACCCTACATGATTCGTCTCCTGCAGCATCACATCGAACGTGCCGGCCACCGCATGATCAAGGCGGTCAATGGGCGCGAGGCCCTTGACAGGATTCGCACCCAACAACCGCGGCTGGTGCTGATGGACGTGATGATGCCCGAAATCAACGGCCTGGAGGTGCTGGCGCAGATTCGCAGGGAAGAGGCGACCAAACATCTGCCGGTCATCATCATGACGGCCAATGCCCAAAGATTCACCCGCGAAGAGGCGGAGGCCGCGGGGGTGACGGCGTTTCTTACCAAACCCTTCAGCCCGACCCAGCTGATGGCGGAGGTAAACCGGCAGCTGGGGCCTGCGGCCAAGGGCTGAAGGCTCCGCGTGGGGTCTTGGAGAAGTTGATTCCCTCCGGAAGGGGAGAATAGACTCCGTCCATGGCGTTGGTCCGCATTCTGGTTGACGGCTACAGTCTGCTTCACAACTGGCCGGAACTGGCTCCCGGCAGGCCGAGGCATTCGCAGGCCGCCCGGGAGGGACTGGTCGCCGTCCTGAGCCGGTATCGCGATGCGTCCGGGACTCCGATTTCGTTGATCTTCGATGGTTCCGGAGCGCCTGCCACCGCGGAGAAGCCGCATTCGACCGCCGAATTTGAGATCTTGTACTCCGGCCCGGGCCAGACCGCGGATGACGTGATCGAGCGGGTGACCCACAGGATGGTCCGCTACGGCGAGGTGCTGGTGGTTACCGATGATCGCGCCGAACGGGACACCGTCCTTTCGCTCGGCGGCTCGGCGGCCAGCTGCGAGCAGTTCATCGTGCAGGTGAACCACGCCCTGACGGATCTCGGCAGAGACCTTGACCGGGTCAATCGGCGGGAATTGCGGCGATTCAAC
This sequence comes from Verrucomicrobiales bacterium, assembly GCA_003484235.1. Lineage (GTDB taxonomy): Bacteria > Verrucomicrobiota > Verrucomicrobiia > Limisphaerales > RI-55 > RI-55. The sequence continues at coordinate 9,185 of DNDP01000172.1, read as the reverse complement.
CGGCCCCGGGTCGAATAGCCCGAGCGGGCGCGAGGGTTGACTTGGTTTTTGCCGGCCGATAGCTTTCGAGCCGTTGCAACACCGCCGAACAAACCCATGCTGGAAGCCATTGAAAACCTCCTGATCCTGCAGGACCGAGACCTCCGGATCGAACGCCTCGAAGAGGAACTTGAGCAAATCCCCGCCAAACGAGCCGCCCTCAAGGACAAGACCAGCTCCAGCCAGGCGGCTCTGGACGCCGCCAAAAGGCGCGTCATGGAGATCGAATCACGGCGCAAGGAGCTCGAACTGGAAGTGAAGGGGTTGAAGGAGCGGATCGAGAAGTATTCCAACCAGCAGCTGCAGACCAAGAAGAACGAGGAATACAAGGCCCTGGCCAACGAGATCGAGAACTGCAAGCGGCAGATCACGGGCATAGAGGACCGGGAAATCGAATGCATGGAGCAGACCGAGACCGCGCAGAAGGCGGTGAAGGCCGCCCAGGCGGTGGCCGACGAAGCGCGGCGCGAAATGGATGGTTTGGTGGGCGAGCTAGACTCGCGGGAGACCAAGCTGAGGGGCGAACTGGCCTCGTTCGAGGCGTCGCGGCAGGAGATTGCCGGACAGGTTGAGGACTCTGCCCGGAACCGCTACCAGCGGCTCTTTGACAGCAAGGGCGGCAAGGTGGTGGTCGGAATCCAGCACGGCGTCTGTGGCGGTTGCCACATGCGGCTGCCGACGCAGATTGTGGTGCAGGTCCGCGGCAATCAGGAATTGATTACGTGCCCCAACTGCGCACGCATTCTCTACTACACCCGCGACATGGACATGGTCGTGGCGGAGTGATGGCCGATCCAATGGTGGTCGGTTTCGTCACTTGGTGACGCGGCCGAAGTGCGGCAGCCGAATTCCGATCCGGGCGGTGGTGGAGGGCGCCGTGGGCGAATACAGCTGTTGACCTGTTCGGCGTCAAAGGAGGTTCACAATTCAGGAAATTCATTTCTCATCGCCGGAGCGTCCCGATACGCTCCCGCCATGCAAGGTCATCTTGCCATCATTCTCCACGCCCACCTGCCGTTTGTCCGGCATCCCCAGCATGAAAAGTTCCTGGAGGAATCGTGGCTTTTTGAGGCCATCACCGAATCCTATCTGCCGCTGGTTCAGAGCTTCGACGGCTGGTCGCGCGACGGAATGGATTGGCGGCTTACCCTGACGTTGTCGCCGACGCTGTGTGCGATGCTGAAGGACCCGCTGCTGCAGGACCGCTACAACCGGCACCTCAACGGACTGATAGAACTGGCGGAGAAGGAGATTCATCGCACCCATTGGGACCGTGCGCACCGCGAGCTGGCGTGGATGTATCATCACCGGTTTACCCGCTTTCGCGACACCTGGCGGGAGTGCGGTCATGATCTGGTGTCGGCATTGGGACGATTTCAGGACGAAGGCAGGCTGGAGATCATCACCACAGCGGCAACCCACGCATTGCTGCCGCTCGTGAATCACGGTCCGTCCGTCCGGGCTCAGATCATGGTGGCTCGTGAGCACTATCGGGAGTGTTTCGGACGCGATCCCAGGGGAATCTGGATCCCTGAATGTGCCTATGCGGACGGGATTGAAGCGGTTCTCCAGGAAGCGGGGATCCGTTGGTTCACGGTCGACACCCACGGACTGCTGCACGCACATCCACGTCCCAGATATGGCGTGTTTGCGCCGCTGTATCTGCCCAACGGCGTTGCGGCATTCGGGCGCGACCTGGAATCCGCCCGTCAGGTCTGGAGCCGGAACGAGGGCTATCCGGGAGATTCCCGATATCGCGATTTCTATCGGGACATCGGCTTTGACCTGGACTGGGACTACGTCCGGCCCTACGTGCCGTCGCCCGATCAGCGCGGGTTCACCGGCATCAAGTATCATCGGATCACCAGCTGGCAGGGCCCCAAGGAAGCCTACGACCGCAATCAGGCATTGTGGCTCGCTGCGGAACACGCCCAGCACTTCCTGGACGCCCGCGTGAACCAGGTGAGGCACCTGAATGGGATCATGGACCGTCCGCCGTTGCTGGTATGTCCGTACGACGCGGAGTTGTTTGGGCACTGGTGGTATGAAGGGCCGGAGTTTTTGAACTTCTTCATGCGGAAGGCCTACTACGACCAGCAGGTCATCAAGCTCACCACGCCAACGGAGTATCTCGAAGGCAATCCGACCCAGCAGGTGGCCAGACCCAGCGCTTCGAGCTGGGGTGAAGAAGGCTATTATCGCGTCTGGCTCAACGAGAAGAACGAGTGGATCTACCCGCACCTCCAGGTGGCGCAGGAACGGATGACTGCCTTGGCGAACGATTTTCCCGCCCCGAACCCGCTCCAGCTGCGTGCCTTGAAGCAGGCGGCCCGCGAACTCCTGCTCGCCCAGTCGAGCGACTGGCCTTTCATTCTCCGAACAGGCACCAACCCGGACTATGTCCGTCGCCGGGTCAAGGAGCACCTGTTGCGGTTCATTTCCCTGCATGAACAGCTTCGGGCGCTAAGCATAGATGAGGCTTGGCTCAGTCAGGTGGAAGCGGTCGACAATCTGTTTGACAACCTCAACTTTAGCCATTGGGCGGAAGGTGGCCGAACGTAGGACACTGCCGGCGATGTGGACAGCCGTCAGCAGGCTGCCAAACGGTCGCTCGGACAGGGGCCTTTGACTGGACGGGCAGCCGGCCGTGTTGCCACCGGGCGGGGATTGGCTCGATGCAGCCGGAGGGAGGCTATCGACAACCGGTCCTGTTTCCGGTATCCAACGGGCGCATGAATTTGGATCAGAATCAAAAGCAGAAAGTGGCGACATGGTTGCAGCAGGGACTGAAGCTTTCCGAGGTGCAGCGAAAACTGCAGGAAGAGTTCAACCTGAGACTGACCTACATGGAGGTCAAATTCCTGGTGTCAGATCTCGACCTCAAACCGAAAGATCCCGAACCCGAGAAGCCGGCTGAACCCGCCGGGCAGCAGGCGGAAAAGGGTGCAGGACCGGGTGAAGATGATGTCGAGGATGACGATGGTCTTGCGGACGACGATCAGCCCGCCCCCGGAGCCGGTGGAGTGAAGGTGACCATGGATCAGATTGCGCGGCCCGGAGCGATGGTCAGCGGCAAGGTGACTTTCGCCAACGGCAAGATGTGCGAATGGATTCTCGATCAAATGGGCCGCCTCGGTGTGGTGCCCGCGCCGGACGGCTACAAACCCTCGCCGGCGGATTTGCAAGAATTCCAATTAGCCCTGGAGGGCGAGCTGCGCAAGTCAGGTTTTTGAACCGCTCTCGATACCTTGATGCCCTCAGGCAAAGCAAAAGCGCGGGCAATCCTGCCCGCGCTTGCCTTGTTTCCCAACCAACCAGCGCCTCTCCTCCCTGGCCCGGCACCCGGGTTGGGTGCCGATGAACTGGCAACCAGCGAGTTCAGCTACCTGAGGCGCATTTTGGAGGCAAGAGAGGCCAGCCGCGGGCAATTTCTTTCAATCAATTCCGCATCGGAGATGGCAGCGTCGCGCGATTACGACGATGGCACACCCGAGATTTGCCAAATTTGACTGATGTTGTCGCCGTCACATGCGCGCCTTCATCTTCCCATTCTTCATCCCGGTCGGGGTCGAATACCGGACGCGCCGGTTTCCGATCGTGACCTTCGCGGTGATGGGCATCTGTGTCGCGGTGCATCTTTACTCCATCTTTCGCTGGGCGGCGGCGGGATTCGATCCGGATGTCTCCTATGAGTTCATGGTGAGCATGGGCTTTGTGGCCGGTGAACCCCGTCTGCTTGGCCTGCTGACGCACCTGTTCACCCACGCGGACATCTTTCATCTGCTCGGCAACATGATCTACCTGTTCCTCTTCGGATCGTGCGTCGAAGACCTTCTGGGGCGGTGGCGGTTTGTTCTTTTCTATCTTCTCGGCGGTATGGCTTCGGTGGGCGTTTACGTGGCCCTGGCGCCCGCACCCGTGCAGGGTGCGGACATGATCCCGTTGGTGGGCGCCTCCGGCGCCATTTCCGCATGCATGGGCGGCTTCCTCCTCGTGCTGCATCATACCCGGATCACCATCAAGTGGGTGGTCATCATCCTTGTTCGTGTCTTCTCGGGTGACTGGCATCTGCCGGCCAAGCTGGTGATGTCGTTTTGGTTTCTGTCGGATGTGCTGGGCATGGTGTTGAGCTCGGAGGAAAGCGGCGGAGGTGTCGCCTTCTCCGCGCACGTTGGCGGCTTCATTGCAGGCATTGCTTTGATCGCTGTCATCCGGTCGGGCTGGGGTTTGTTGACGGATGCCGAAGTGGAACAATTGAACGCAGGTGGAGAAGAAGATGCGCTGGATCATTGTCCGGCGACCGTCTATCTGCTGGTCAATCGTCAGCAGCTGGGCCCGTTCACCCGTGCCCAGATTCTTGAGATGCGGCAGATTGGCTCGATTGAGCCCGATGCCCTGTTCTGGGAGGAAGGGATGGACGATTGGCGCGGGCTTGACTACCTCTGATCTCCCGGCAGTCACCGGATGGGTGAAAGGCTACTCGGTCGGGTCAAATGGCGAGAGGTGTTCACCGTAGACCACCCGACGAATTCCGCCGGGCATCGTCCACGAAAGGGTAAACGAAGGCGGGAGGTTGGCGGCATTCAGCCGGACTTCCAGGTAATGCGCCTGTCCGGCCTGCAACTGCACGATGCCGCTTTCGCCGGTGCCGCCCTCCGCCTTGGCGATCATCCGGCCGGTCTCCGGTCGGGCGGAATCTGCCAGCCACAGTTCGGCCGGACCGGTGCTGGTGAGCTGGAATGAGTAAGCTCCCGAGCGCGGAGGATGAAGGTAACCCCGCACCCGGGAGCCCCCAGGAGCAACCCCTACCCCGGAGAGCATGAGCTGGTTCAAGTATTTGTGATCAAGTGCGTCACCGTCGGCGGACATCTCCTCCAGAAGGATGCTGCCGCGCTCGGAGGAAAGTCTCGCCAGCCTTGAAGGCAGTCCGGGTTCGATGCGAACGGCGCGGCCAGACTCCACAAGCAGGCCCGGATCAGCCGCATCGTGGCGGATGCTTACCGCGCCTTCCAGCACTGCCAGACGCGTGGCAGATGATTCGGTGGAAAGACGAAACCGAGTCCCCACGACGGTGGCCTGTGAATGCGGCGTGGCAATGGTCAAAGGCGAGCCCGGCGCCTGTGGGGCAACCTCGGCGCTGATGGCACCGCCGGTCAGCTCCAGATGCTTGGCGTCACCGATCAGGCCGATCCCGAGCCGCGTGGAGGGATCCAGATCAATGTGGGTGGCTTCAGCGGGGTAGGCGATCCGCACCCGCGAAGTCAGAGTTGTCACGAGCTGGTCGCCGTCGCGGATTCGCTCTCCCACCGTGGCGGTAAACCTGCGGTCGCCCCGTTCGATCACTGCAGCGCCGTCCAATTCGGTGATGGTCACCACCGTGGCGGGCTGAAGCAGCAGTACGGTCAACGAAACCAGAAATGCGATCATTGCGGCAACGGCCAGGCCAGCCAGGATCTTGGACCGTTTTCCGGGCTGACTCGTTGCCTGGTCTGCGATGGTACCCTCGCTCGCGGGAATCGCCTCCCGGGATCTCTCGTTGAGCCGGATGATGTTGCCTGCGCTTTCCGCGAGGGCGGTTTCCTCGGCCAGTGCCGCAGACTCCTGTTCAAGTTCCTCCAGCTTGATCTGCTGCACCAAAAGGTCGGCAAAGACTGCGCGCAGACGGGCGTCCTGACGCAGGCGTTCGTTCAATCTCGCGACATCGGATGGGGGCAGTGAACCGTCGAGGTACTGGAGCATGTGCTGCCAGTCCCGATCGTCGTTCAGGGTGGAATGCGCGCTCATGGGACGAGTTGCTGCCGCTTGATGCAGCGGGCCAGGCCTTGGTGGATGCGGGTGAATGCAACGTAGAGCGCGCCGGTTGACTTGTTCTCCTCCTCGGCAAGTTCGGAATAGGTGCGGTGCTCGAAGTACCGGCGCTTGACCAGGCGGCGCGCGCCCTCGGACAGTTTTCCCAGGCAGTGATTGAGCTGGGCCTTGTACCGTTCAAGGAGTGATTCCCCGCCGCCTGCATCCAGCTCGACGCCGATCAGTTCAAGGACGTCGGAATCGAGCGTGGCAATCTCCCGGCCGGACTTGCGCAGATTGCTCAGGGCAACGCGCCGGGCCACGCCGCGCGCCCACGGGGCAAATGGCCGCGTTTGATCGTAGCGATCCCAGCACCGGACGATCTCCAGCGTGACATCGGAAAAGGTGTCTTCGGCAAGATGTGGATCGCGGACGAGCGTCTTGACGCAGGCCAGGAGGACCGTCCGGTGTGCGAGCACTTCGCGAAACGCCTCCTCGTAAGCATCATGCACGTCCAGTTTCATCATCGTATTCACACTTTTCCCCTCTAATTGCGCCCTTGGGGCCGAATCTTACAGGAAAAACTTGAATCATGAGCCGTCGGAGCGCGGCATGACATGGAATGAGCATCGGTTTGGCCGGACCTGAAACCGCCGGAAGGGGCTTTGCTTGGGTGTGATGCATGGGCGACATCTCCCCCTGAAATTCCGTATTTCGAATTGGTTCTGCCGCCGGGACCCAAACTTTTCATTTGCCGGTCGTTCGACCGGATGGCTACGGTCGCCGCGACACGGGCGCAGGCGCTGAGCGTCCCGATCCCTGCCGGATTCCCGGCATCCCTCGACCGCCCCTTAATTTAAACCAGAAACCTGCAGTTGCCGACATGAACAATTCGAAATCGACCACGGCCAAGCCCCCCTCAATAGACGACCTGATCTCTGGTCTGCACCGGCTTTCGCGCAACATCTGGTGGACATGGCACCAGGAATCTCAGGAAATCTTCCAGCTCCTTTCTCCCCGCTGCTGGCAGAATCTCTATCACAATGGCGTGGCCGTGCTGAATGAAGTCTCTCCCCAGGAACTCCGGGCGCGCCTGGCAGAGCCTGAGTTTGCCCGACGGGTGGCCGAGGTATTGGAGTCCTTTGAAGCCTACCTTGGACAGGCGGATACATGGGGTGACGTTCATGCACCCGCCCTGAAGGAGGCGCCGGTGGCCTATTTCTCGGCCGAGTTCGGCTGGCACGAGGCTTTGCCGATCGCCGCCGGCGGTCTGGGCGTGCTTGCCGGCGACCACTCGAAATCGGCGAGCGACCTCGACATCGGATTCGTGGGCATAAGCCTTTTCTACCGGGAGGGTTATTTCCAGCAGTCGATCAACCACGAGAACTGGCAGACGGAGTTTTACACGCTGCTGAACCCCGCCAATCTGCCGATGGAGCCGGTGCTCGATGGAGAAGGGAAGCCGGTAATCTGCGAAGTGCGCATGGCGACGAGCCAGGTGCGATTCCGGGCCTGGGTGGTCCACGTGGGGCGCTGCCCCGTGTATCTGCTCGACACCAACCTGCCGGAGAATGAACAGCACTACCGCGATCTCACCCTGCGTGTTTACGGTGGCGACAGCACCACCCGCATCATGCAGGAAATCCTGCTCGGAGTCGGTGGCGTGCGGTTGCTGCGGACGCTGGGGGTGAAACCCTCCGTGTTCCACATGAACGAGGGGCACGCGGCATTTCTCACACTCGAACTCCTGCGGGAAAAGCTGGAGACCGGCTCCAGCCTGGAAGCGGCGAGGGAGGCAACCCGCCGGGAGTGCATCTTCACCACACACACTCCGGTCGAGGCCGGCCACGACCGTTTCAGTCCGGACCTGATGCGTTACGCCGGCCTCAAGTTCGCCGAGCAACTCGAGATCGGCTTCGAGGACCTGATGGCCATGGGGCGGGTCGATCCCGCCAATCAGGATGAGCCCTTCTGCATGACGGTGCTCGCGCTCAAGCTCAGCCGGGCCGCCAACGGCGTCAGCGAGCTTCACGGACAGGTGAGCCGCGAGATGTGGCACTGCCTTTTTCCCGGTCGCAAGCTGGAGGAGGTGCCGATCGGGCACGTGACCAACGGCGTCCACACCATGGGCTGGATGAAGGGGACCGTCCGGAGGTTCTGGCGGAACAAGCTCGAGAACGGCGACGGCCCAAGCCCGGCCGATGCCTCCGATGCGACCCGGTTCTGGCACATCAAGTCCGCCGCAGACTGGGAGCGCCAGGTGAACTCCGTCGAGTTCTGGGAACGAATGAACGATCCCGCGTTCATCAGCGACGAGGAACTCTGGTCGTTGCGGTACAAGCTCCGCCGCGAGCTCATCGAGTTCGCCCGGCGGCGGCTTCTGCTCCAGGGAGAGAACCTGTCCCGCGCGAACTTCATCGAATACGACCGGCTGCTGAATCCGGACGCGCTGACGATCGGTTTTGCACGCCGGTTTGCGACCTACAAACGCGCGCCGCTGGTCTTTCAGCAGTTCGAGAAGATCGTGGGCCTGGCCCATGACAGGAAGCGCCCCGTGCAGTTCGTGTTCGCCGGCAAGGCTCATCCGCGCGACGACGAGGGCAAGCGCTTCATCCAGCACATCATTCATCTGAGCAAGTACAGCGAGCTGAAAGGCAGCCTGGTTTTCATCGCCAACTACGACATCCACATCGCGCGCCAGATGGTGTCCGGCTGCGATGTCTGGCTGAACAATCCGCGTCGCCCCCTCGAGGCCAGCGGCACCAGCGGTATGAAGACCGCCATGCACGGCGGCTTGAACATGAGCATTCTCGACGGCTGGTGGCGGGAATCCTTTGACGGCACCAACGGATTCGCCATCGGCGACGATTCCCACCCTGCTTCCGTCGAGGAACAGGATCGAATCGACAGCGAGAACCTTTATGCCGTGCTCACCGAGGAGGTGATCCCGACGTTCTTCGACCGCGATGACCTCGGCATCCCCCGTGCGTGGCTGAAACGCGTCCGTGCGGCCATGAGCTCGGTGGTGGCGCAGTTCAACACCCACCGGATGGTCCGGGAATACGTGGAGAAGTTCTATCTGACGAGGTAGCGCCCTTCATGGGGCGCGGGTCTTTAGGTTGAGTGCCGGTGAGGGCTGGCTGAGCTCGGGCTGCCGTCGCGCAATCCTGCCGCACAGCAGTCTCAGTGCGTTGCTTCGCATCAGGGTGCCCGGGTTGGAGGATGAGTTCCCGATTGGCGGTCTTTGCCATTGCCCGTGGGCGGGAAAGCGGCAAGATTTCATCGATCCCGGGTTTCCATGCCCTTTCCCCAATTCCCGAAGACTCGCTGGAGCATGGTGCTTTCCGTCAAGGAAGGCG
>DNDP01000026.1:21011-21285 GCA_003484235.1 Verrucomicrobiales bacterium | reverse complement strand
ATCAAAGCCAGCACGAGGAGCGTCATAGCCCGCGGATTGGGAGACCCCTCGCCAAGGTGCTGGCGTCAATCGGTGGTCATGCCGTTGTTGTTGTTGGGAGGGGTGATTTTGGTCACGGCGATGCTGACCGGCGGCGTCAGCGGGCGCGCTCTGGGCGCTCAGGAGTGGGGCGGCAAACGATATCTTCGCGTTTTCGGTGCGATTTTGGTGTTTTTCGCCATTGCCGCCAAACCCGTGGCTCTGAACCAGATCGGGCAAATGGTCTACGGTTATT
>DNDP01000026.1:20295-20834 GCA_003484235.1 Verrucomicrobiales bacterium | reverse complement strand
GGCAAATGGTCTACGGTTATTTTCTCTCCGGAACAGTGGCGGTCGTCAGCAACCTGATCTACCTCGCTGGTCCGGCATTCTACTTTCTCTACTCAATCTTCTCCGTGGACCTGGCGGTCTTCCAGTTGAAGGGGGCCGAGATCGAACGATATACCGGTCTGGCGTGGGCGGCGCTGGCGGCCATCTATTTCATGTTGGCCCGCTACGGAATCCGCGGGATGGTGTCCCGGATGCACAGGCTGGTGGTGTTTCTCGCTCTGATCGGCCTGGGGTTGTTTGGCGGGTTTCGCTCGACCCTGGTGATGGTGGGGATGGTTCTCGCATTTCAGTTTTTCTTCGAACGCCTGTATCGCGGTCGCTATGTCATCATCCTGATTGGTTCGCTGGTGCTGACCATGGCGGTCCTGATCGCGGTGGGTGACCGGTTGCCCCTTTCCATTCAGCGGAGCATCAGCTTCCTGCCGATCCAGTTGAATCCGGTGGCCAAGCAGGATGCCGCCAGCACGCTCGAGTGGCGGGTCGAGATGTGGAAGGTGGTG
>DNDP01000026.1:0-20086 GCA_003484235.1 Verrucomicrobiales bacterium | reverse complement strand
GTGGTCAAAGAGATCCCCCACTATCTGTGGCTCGGAAAAGGGTTCACCTTCAGCGGCACAGATTATTACCTGACGCGCCTGGCGGTGCAGCAGGGGCGCTACGCCGCCTACGAGGACACCCTCATCAGCGGCAATTATCATCACGGACTGCTCACAATCCTGATTCCCTTCGGCATTTTCGGGCTCCTTGGATTTTTCTGGTTTGCGGGCGCGGGCTGGTGGGTGCTCTACCAGAACTACCGCCGGGGCGCACCCCACCTTCACATGATCAACGCGTTTCTGCTGTCGTATTACACCGCCCGCCTGCTGTTCTACAGCACATTCTACGGTCAGTTCGACATCGAGTTTGTCGTGTTCACTTCCTGCGTCGCGCTAAGTCTGGCGATCAATCACAATCGCACCGAGGCGGTGCAGCCGGCCCGCGTTTCATAGGCCGGGAGGGCGTCCGACCATGAATGTCGCCTTTGATACCAACGCGCTCTACAACAGTCGCGCCGGTGTCGCGCGCTATGTCCAGGGTCTGCTTGGAGGGCTTCGCGAACGATGCGGGACCGGCGTCAACATCCTGCCGTTTGCGTGGGAGGTGGAGAACCTGGGCGCGCCGGGTCTGGAACGGTCGTGCAAAACATTGTGGCGCGAGTTGGTGTGGGCGCGCTGGATCGCGCCCCGCCGGCTGCTCCGTTCGGGTGCCGGCCTTTACCATGCAACCGGCACGGCCTATTTTGTTCCCCCCTCCGGAATCACCTTTCTGGCAACGGTCCATGATCTGGCGGCCATCCGCTGTCCCGAGCGTTTCCGGGGGTGGCAACGCCGGCAGCGTGACGCGCGGGTTCGCAGGCTCCTTCGCGCCCGGCAATTTGTGTGCATCAGCCGGTTCACGGCGGATGAATTAATGCGCGAGTTCGGCGTCTCCGCAGAACGGATCGAGGTGGTCTACAATGGAGCGGATGATCCGTCCGCCCTTTCTCGCGGCGGAGGAGGGGCTTCCGGCCTGCAGGTGCCCGATGAATTTCTGCTGTTCGTCGGGTCACTGGAACCCGGCAAGAATCTGGCGCTGCTGCGGCGGGTGTACGAGCTGGCCGCCGGGCGCGGAGTTGCCCTTCCGCCCCTGCTCATTGCCGGGGCCCGCTGGCCGGGGGTGGCACATGAAGGAGCGCCGCCGGATGGCTGGCGCTACCTAGGAAGAATCGCGGACGAGACCCTGGTGATGCTCTATCGTCGGGCGGCGGCCTTGGTGTTTCCCAGCCGGTACGAGGGATTTGGCCTGCCGGTGGCCGAGGCCATGTTGGCCGGCTGCCCGGTCATCTGTTCTCCCGTCGCCAGTCTCCCGGAGGTAGGCGGCAAGGCCGCGCTCTTTGTGGACCAGACGCCCGAGGCGTATCTGGCGGGAATCCGCCTGGTTCTCGATGATCCGGTGCGTCGCGCGGAGATGATCGCCGCGGGTCGCGAGCAGGCTGCCGGCTTTTCCTGGAGCCGTTGTGCGGACGGTTACCTCGCCGTCTACCGGAATCTGCATCAGTAAAATGGGGCGGTCGCCCTGGGCGGCCGCATCTACCGACGTGCCAAGCTCCATTCAGATTGCCGAGCCGGTTGTTTTCAGCCTCGCCGATCAATCGTTCTCGCGGACGAAGTCGGTGGGGATTCTGAACGTCTCGCTCGGGCTCGGCCGGGCGCTGCTGGATATGCGACCCGGCGGCGGCATGACACTGCTCGTCAACGGGGAGTTGTCCGACCGGTTCCCGGACTCGGTCAATGTCCGGAAGATCCAGTGCGAGGGGGCCGCCCGCTCGCCGCTGGGAAGGATCTGGTATGACCAGGTGGGGGTGTACCGTGCCGCCCGTCGGTTTCCGGGTGCCTGGCTGGTTCTTCCCAAGGGATATGCCTCCTTCATCCTTCCGCCTCCCCGTGGCGTCCGTCTGGCCTGCTATGTCCATGACGCCATGCAACTGCACTATCGGCGGCACCATCCCGGTTATTTTCCACGATTCGAGCGGGTCTATTTCTGGCGCGGTTTTCTCTCCACGCTGTGTCACGCGGACCTGATCATGACCAATTCGCATTTCACGGCCGGTGAGTTGAAGGAATTCGCCGCCGCCCGGAGTATCCGGCTAGCGCCGGTGGTTCCAGTGGGAATCGGTTTTGATGCACCGCCGGCTCCGAAGGCCGGAGCGGCGCGATCGGGGTTCCTGGTGCTGGCCAGTCGCATGCCGCACAAGCTGACCTCGCTTGCCGTGGAATGGCTGGGGCGCTGGCAACGGGAGCAACCGGGATTTGCCGAGCCGGTCTCCTGGGTCGGCTCGTTGCCGCGGGGAATCGCCCTTCCGGAGTTTCCCAACTGGCGCCTGATCAACCGGCTCGATGATGCGCAATATCACGAGCTCATGAACCGGGCGCGGGCGCTCGTCTATTTCAGCGAATATGAGGGCTTTGGGATGCCGCCGGTGGAGGCGGTGTTCCGGGGCGCGGCGCCGGTTTATTCGGACATACCCGCCACCCGTGAGGTCATGACAGGCCGGGGAATGCCCTTCGACAACCATTCCTACACCTCGTTTTCAGAGGCGCTGCTGCAGGGGCTGGAATGTGGGTCGAAGACGCTGGATGAATGGGCGCGTTCGCTGGTGGACGCTCTGCGCTGGCCGGATGTTGCCGGGCGGGCGGCGGCGGCAATGAACCGGATCAGTTGCGGCTGAGATCGCGGTAGGTCAGCGCGAGATAACCGCACCAGACGACAAAGATCCAGAGAGAATAGAGAGCCATCAGCCACCAGAACAGACCGATCGCCCAAGCCAGTCCCAGCAGAAGGTAGAACGAACTCGTGTCGGTGGTCTGCCCGACGCCGCGCCGCAGATAGAAAACCAGGTTGCGCTTTCGCGTGTCGGTCACGGTGCGGTCGGCGCCCCGTTCGACATATTCCTTCAACCAAAGAAGTGTTGCCAGCAATCCCCGGGAGAGGACCGCCAGAAACGTGATTACTACCACGCCGTCGTCTCCGAACGGTTCGACGGGTTGTCGTCCGCCAGCCGCCAGGTAGAGCAGCGGCGGCAGGCTCAACATCACGATCGAGTCGATCAGCTTGTCGAGCAGTTGGCCGAAGCGGCTGCCCTGCTTGGCAACCCGGGCAAGCATGCCGTCCGCCCCATCTAGCGTGTAGCCGAGTTGGAGACAGCCAACCAGAATCAGTGCTTCCTGGATCAGCGATGTCGGACGCCAGAAGCAGAGCAGAAGCGGGCCAGACAAGGTGGCGATAAGGCTGATCCAGCTAACCGCGTTGGGGGTGAGATGGGCCCGGAAGCACACCCAGGCCAGCACCGCGCCAACTGGATTGTTTACATGGTAGGTCACCCAGAAAGCCAACGGTGAACGGCAGGCCATGAACTGGTGAAGTTTTGGTGAGCCGAGGGGGTTGGAAGTCACTTGAGCTAGGCCTTGAATTGCTGCTTGAGTTGCTGTCGAACCATGTCGAGGTCGGGATGGAAGTCGATCTCGGACCATTGATCAGGCCTGATCTCATGGAAATAGACCGGCCAGCCTTCATCCATCAGCTCCTGGAAAGCGTGGAGGTAGAAAATGTTCTTGGACTCCTCGCGCTGTACCATTTCGTCTAGTTTTTGCCGCAAACGGTTGCGGCCGGCCCCAATGACCCGGATCATGCCGATTGACTCGCCGTTGGTCTCCTCGCGGGGGAGCTTCTTGCCCACCTTGAGGACACGGTCGCCGCGGATGACGATCTTCATGTCGTCGTCCGAGTAATGGTCCTTCCGGTCGGTCACCATGCAGATTTCCCGGGTCGAATCGACGGCCAGCAGACCGGGCAGCACCTGTTCGTCGAAGACATCGTCGCCATTGAGGATGATGAAATCGTCGTCCATCCGCCAGCGGGCGAGCCAAAGCGAGATGAGGTTGTTGGAGGTCATAAAGAACGGGTTGTAGAGCACCTCAATGGCCATGTTGAACTCCTCCTGATACATCTTCACCTTGGCCGCGATCTGTTCGACACGGTAACCGCCGACGATGGTGACGCGCTGGATGCCGGCGGCGTGTATGTGGCGGAGCTGGTTCTCGAGCACCGTGACGCCATCCTGAAGTTCGATCAGGCTCTTGGGGGTGTTGCGCGTCAACGGCATCAGGCGTTCGCCCCGACCGGCTGCAAGAATGAGCATCTGCAGGGAGTGTTCAGAGTTCATATACTTGGAAAAACCATTCCACGTTCAGCAGCATCCAGATTTTCAGGCCGAAGGCATGAGATTCAAACCGGGCATCGTCCGCCAGCCAAGTTTCAATCCGGTCGCAATCAAAAATGCCCCGCTGTCGGCACCGGGGATCAAGCAGAATTTGTTTGAGGAGCTGGCGCTCCTCCCCGCCGAACCAGCGATGCAGCGGCACCGGGAACCCCATTTTACGACGGTTGACAACGTCCGCGGGCAGATCGGCGGCAAACGCTTCGCGCAGCACGTGCTTGGTGATGTCGTGCCGTTCACTGTACTGGTCGCTCGTCAGTTCCTGGGCTGCGAGGCGGTCGGCCTCGGAACGCCATTTCATCTTGTGCCACCAGGGGATGGTGGCGGTGAACTCGACCAGCTCATGATCAACGAAGGGATTCCTTGATTCGACCGAAGCACCCATCGTCGCCGTGTCCAGCCGGTAGAGGAGGCCCTGGAGATGGACTCCTTGAAATACGCGCATGTAGCGATCGTAGGGCGGGAGTGCACGGTAACGGTCGAAGCGCTCCTGCCAGAAACTTCGCAGCGCGGCATCGCCGTGGAGGGTCGCGTTAAAATCAGGGTCCAGCAGCTCTCTTTTCTCACCCGCGCCCAGCCAGCCGTAGAGGGCAAGGAAGTGATCCAGTTCCGTGGCGGGTGGGTCTGGATAACGCTTGCGGAAGGCCGACTCAAAGCCAGGGTGCATCTCGCGGAAGGCGGCATCCTGCCAGCGCTGCCAGTCGTGCGGACTACGGAAGATGCGTCCGTAGCCGCCGAACATTTCATCCGCCCCCTCACCGGACAGCACCACGGTGATGTGCCGTTTCAGTTCCCGGGACATGAGGTGCAGCGCCACTTCGTTTTGCACGCCGAGCGGGCCGTCCTTGAAGCGGATGACTTCGGGAACCACCGAGAAGAACTTTGCACTGTTGAGGACGATTTCGTGGTGGGCCGTCTGGTAGCGGTCACGCACCTGCCGGGCGTAGGCAAACTCGTTGAAGTCATCGTCCTGGAACCCCGTGGAAAAAGTCTTCACCGGGTTGGTGCCGAGTCGCGACATGGCGGCGACGAGCAGACTCGAATCAAGGCCGCCGCTGAGGTAGGCACCCAGCGGGACATCGCTGATCAGCCGACGTTGGGTGGCGCGCATCACCTGGTGGCGTGTCTGCTCTACATACGCTGCTTCACCGAAGTCTTCATGCGCGCCGACATCCGGAACTTGCCAGTACCGTCGCCAGGCCGCCCGTCCCTTTTCCCAAACCAGCCACGCCCCGGGCGTCAGGGCGTTGATGTCCTGGAAAAAAGTCTCGTCTCCCAGGACCATCCGATACGAAAGAAAGCTGGAAACGGCTTGTGGGTTGAGGCGCCGCAGCTCCGGTTGCAGGTGCAGGATGGACTTGATCTCCGAGGCAAACGTGATGCTGCGCTCATCGTGGTGAAAGTAAAGTGGCTTGACCCCCAGGCGGTCACGCACAAGCACAAGGCGGCTTCGTCTGCAATCATAGAGTCCGAAGGCAAACATGCCCCTCAGGCGCGGCAGCAGTCCCTCGATCCCCCATTCTTCATAGCCGTGCAGCAGCACCTCGGTGTCGGTGTGCGACGTGAAGCGATGCCCCGCCGCTTCGAGTTCGGGGCGCAACTCGAGGAAATTGTAGATTTCGCCGTTGAAGACCACCCAGAGGTCCTCCGTTTCATTGGACATGGGCTGATGCCCGGCGGGCGAAAGGTCAATGATGCTCAACCGGCGATGTCCCAGCCAGACCCCCGGGGTTGGGGTCGTGATGCCGCTGTCATCGGGCCCGCGATGGAACTGTAAATCGAGCGCGGCGCGAAAACGCGGCGCGAAGTCAGCCTGTGAATTAACACCGATATGTCCTAAGATGCCGCACATGGACTAGGAGGTTTGCACAAAGCGGCGGTAGGTTTGGCGCAGGCAGGCGGCGAATCAATGTCAAATCGCCGCACGACCAGAAGATTTCCGTTTCCTCGGATGGATTCATCCGCATTGTCGAGCGACCGGCAAGATCTAATGGTCGGCCGAAGTCGATGCGGCGACGGCGCTGATTTCGTCCTGGGTAAGAGCAAATGGATGAATCCGTACATCGTCGAAGTGACCCTCGGTAGTTCGTGAAGGATCAACTGGATCGAATCCGATCGAGAAATTGGTAAACTGATCCATTGAGAGCAGGTTCTCGCCAAGCTGAACGCCGGCAACCAAGGCTCCATTGAGATAAGTCTTCAATGCATAACCGTTGCAGGAGACAGCCAAATGTTGCCATCTACCTGTGGCGGGCAATCCGGCAGCGACGACGATTTGCTCGCCGAAGGCCGGGCGCAGGAAGAAAAGCACCACGCCGTCGTATGAAATGAGGGCTAGATGATAGCGATGCCCGCGCAACCGGTTTTGTCCGCCAATGAGGAACTGCGTGCCTGTAGTTCGATCGAGCTTTACCCAGCCAGTAAGTGTCCAGCTTGACCCCACGAGGTTGTTCAGGCTTTCAACGCCCGCATCAGCCAGGAACGCGCCGGAGGGTTTTCCGGGAGCCGTGCGCAGGCTGGCGGCAGGGATGCCATGCCTATCAACGTCCCACTGGGATTCCGACTCAATCTCCAAGGTCAGGGAAGGGCGTGTGGATACATAGTGAAGGGGGAAAGGTGCGGCTGCCGGTTCATTCAACGGCCAGTCAGCCAAGGCGTAGGGTGAACAGTTGTTCAACCCATTACGGAAGAGGGACCAGACCTGATCCTGGTTGAGGGCATAGGGATAAAAAAGGATCTCGTCCACGATCCCGTCGAAAGCTCTTTCCGCAATTGATGGGTCGCGTCCAATATGAAAGGAGTGCATCGTCCGAGGGACCGCAGGCAGCGTGGGTTTAGCCGCTGAGACGATGACGCCGTCTTGGTAGGTGGTGATTTGGTCTTGGGTCACCGTGGCGGCTAGATGGTGCCATTTTCGGTCTGTCATACTTCCCGCCAACACCCACGTTTGGGTATTGTCAGCATGAGTCAGAATGAAATAAGCGCTGCCTTGATACAGATAGAATCCATATACATAGCGGATGCCGCCCGGCTGGGTGCCCATGGCGATAACCTGCGGGGAGTTAAAGCGACTGGCTTTGGCCATGATGGAGAATGTGGATTCGCGACCGGTTGCTTGATTTAAGCGAAAGAGGCTGTTGGTTGACAAATCAAGTCTGCTGGCGGGCTGCCCTTGCATCTGAATTGCACGGTTCGACGTGCCGGAGGCGTCGGCTGCTAGAGAAATGTTTGCAGGAGGGTCGAAGCTAATTTCCGTGGCATCACCATGGTTTTCGAATGGACCGCTCTCGTTGAACGGAAAATGGAAAACGGAATGTACGGGCAAACAATTTGAACTCGGTGGCCACAGGGAGGGGAGCAGGTCCAACGTGTTGATCATGGGGGCCATCTGTGCGGGCGCGAGCATTTGGAGGCGCGCGATCTCCACCGGTGAGTGCGTGTGCATCACCGGCACGAACGTGTTGCTCAATCCATTGCTATTGAGGAAGGAGACCATGTCCGCGCTGACCATGGTGCTGGGGTTAATGACGTAGAAATCAGTCTCGGCGACGAGGTCCGCGATCAGCGACTTCCAGTCGTTCGTGACACCCCATGCGCTCCAGGCGGCCAGGTTGAAGGAAAGCCGCAGCGACCGGTCCAATTCACGGATGTAGTCGTAAACCGGCCGCTGATAAACTTGGAGGTAAACATCCCGACGAATGCGTTCCGGATGTCTGGCTTCCATGTAATTGACAATCCGCCGGGCGTCCTCGTCCGTATTGTGGATCAGATCAAGAATGAGCCCGTCGAAATCCCCAAGGATCTCTTCAAGAAGGGTGATCTTTCCGGTCGCCACCAGTTCGGCGGCGGTTGCTCCATAATCCAAACCGGTGTGAACCTTCACAGCGGTCCAGTCGTGGGACAAAAACGGGATGTCGTCTCCGCTGATCAGCGTGTCAAGCTCCAACAGCCACATGCCCTTGCTGCGCGCATCCGCGCATGTCGCGTAGTTGTTGAAACCCATCAGGGAACTGCCGCCGCCATGGCCAACGAAGCGGGACGAAACACCCGATATTGGGAAGCGTCGACCAAGGTATTGCGGGCGCAGATCACCTAGGTCCAGGGAAGCGCCTTCGGGAATTCTGAATTCACCGGTAAAGCCGGAATACCAAGGATGGCTCGCAACCAGCCGGTTTAGGCCGGGCAGATGTGTGATCGCCGAGTAACCTCCCGGCGAGTTCCACTCCGGCGCGATGGGATTGTCATTTAATGCCCAGAAGAATGAATTGGCATGGTCTGGGTGACCCCGTGATACCAGCCGGCCGGTCAGTCCCGAGGCTTCCGCCGCCCGCAGACGGAAGAAACGGCCGTCGCCCGACTGAGCGAAGGTCGATGGATTATTATCCGGCCATTGATCAAGCCAAGGGCCTTCCAAGGACTCAGCGCTTTGCAGCACGCCATTGGTCCAAATCAACTGCAGGCCCTCAACCGTGGTTTTGGTAACAATCCGGCCTGGTTCGGCGGTGGAAGCTGCCCTGACCAAGGTTGGCTGTACAAGGAGTGCACCCATCACTATGCTCAATCCCACTGGGGAAGCTCTAATGGGTGGTTTCATATTAGACTTTGGGCCGCAGGGCAATCAGGGATTTGGTGAAGCCAACCACGCGCTCCCGCTTGATCTGGGCATCTGCAAACAACCCAGTCATTTCAGCAGTGGTCAACAACCGGACTTGCTCAACCCCGGCGCGGGCGAGCAGCGGATCTGGCTGCCGCTGCATCCAACCCAGCCCAAATCGCCGATGCAGGGCAGCTCGGAACCACGTCGGCAAAAACTGCCAGAACGGGAAGAGAAAGTGAGGCTCCATTGGGAAGTAGCGGTTCGGAGTCTGCACAAAATAGGCCCGGCTCACCCGCCGGACTTCGCGGGCCATTGCCATTTGATCGAACAGCGTCCCGACGTGCTCGATGACCGAATTCGAAAACACCACATCATAGGCACCATCGGCGAAACCGGTCGCTCGGGCATCGCCCACGAGGCACTTGACGTTTTCCAAACCAGAATCTGCCACCGGTTCCAAGTTCAGAAGAGTGATGTGGCAGCGCCGCGGCAGGGCAGGGGCATTGTTCAGCCAGAAGGACGGCGTTCCCCCTATGTCTAAGACCCGGACGGGTTCTGCGAATGGTAAGAGAAGCTGGGCGAACAGCTCGGTACGTTTGCGACGCAGTCGGGAAGCCAATGACTGCGGGTCACGATTGTCAGCTGCGGCAAAGACCATGATCGAGTGTCAACGACCATCGTCCCGGAGGGTCATGGATGGCGTGCGCAAAGACCTGCCGGGTAAACCGCCCTCGGTCAACCCAAAACCGACGGCGTATCGTGTGAATCCCAGACCGGAAAAGCGTGTGCACCCAACGGCAAACGGCATCCAAAGACGTGACACCGGAGCGGGAAGGTTGGATGGGCATCGTGATCGGATTGATGGCGTAGGTGGAAGATGTCGCCCTCGGGTCGCCGGCGGCACACAACCTGTCTGCGCGGAGCGCCTCCCTTCGTTTCACCGCATTGCCAGCCGGCGGGAGAAGGGGCACCCTCGCCGCGTGACCCTGCCTGCTTCGCAACATGAACCCACCGGTTCTTTCGGGCTGAATGCCTGGCTGGTCGCGGTTCCCGGCATTGCCGGCATTGCCTTCGTTGACTGGATGACCGGCCGGGATCTGGGGTTGTCGCTGTTTTACCTGGGGCCCGTCTGGTGGCTGGCGGCGAAGTCGGGTTGGCTGGCCGGAATGGGTGGAGCCTTTATGGCGGCGGCGGGCTGGTGGTTGGCGGAAGCCTACGGCGGCGCTCCCAAGATTGCGGCCATGACCGTCACATGGAACGCCCTGATACGGCTTGGCATCTTCGTTGTCGTGGCATGGCTGGTCGCGGAAGTGGGGCTGCGGCGGGCCGCGGAGCGACGGGGGGCCGCCGCCGCTCTTGAACTCGAGGGGGTCGTCCGGCAGCGCACATCCGACTACGAGGAGGCAAATCTCCGGCTCGAAACCGAAGTGAAGGAACGCACCGTGGCGCAGACGGCTCTGAAGCGGCTCAATGAGACGCTCGAGCGGGAGGTGCACTCACGGAGCCGTGAGCTGGCCTCCAAAGTGGACCGGCTCCTTGAGTCGGAGAGAATGTTGCAGCGCGAGCAAGGGATCCTGCAGTCCATTCTCGACCATATTGGTGATGGTGTGCTGCTGGTAAATGCGAACGGCCAGCTGCAGACGTTCAATACGGCGGCTGCGGCATACTTCCCGGCAACACTATGCGTGGGGGAGGTGCCTGCTTGGCTGAACGACGGGTCCTTGCTGTCGGCAGAGGCGGGGCTCAGCGGGTGGGGCGACTCCCTGATGGGCACCTTGCTGGCGGGCCGGACGCTGGATGGGGTCGAACTGCGCGTTCCGATTGCCGAGGGCGCGGGGGAAAGCTGGCTGAGGATCAGCGGGCGCCCCCTGTTCGGAGACCAGCAATCGGTGCTGGGTGCGGTTCTGGT
Source organism: Verrucomicrobiales bacterium (assembly GCA_003484235.1). GTDB lineage: Bacteria > Verrucomicrobiota > Verrucomicrobiia > Limisphaerales > RI-55 > RI-55. Next base: position 9,342 of record DNDP01000026.1, on the reverse strand, counting down.
GGTGCGCGACGCTGCCGCCGAGCGCATGCTCGAACGGACCATACTGGCCATCAGCGAGCGGGAACAACGACGCTTCGGGCAGGAACTCCACGATGGTCTTTGCCAGCAATTGGTCTCCCTGTCACTTGCGCTTTCTGCCATGCGGATGCGCTTGGCGATTGCTGCTCCGGCGGAGCAGGCTGAGATGGCGGTGCTTGAAGAGATGGTCCAACAGGCGCTCACCGAATCGCGGCGGCTGGCACGCGGGCTGTATCCGGTGGCGCTGGAACTGGGGGGGCTGGGGATCGCCCTCCGAGAACTGGTGGAACGCAACCGTGGACTCCGGGGCTGGCACTGCAGTTTCCGCGAGGCCGGACCCGTATTGGAAGGCCTGGACCCGATGGTGGCGGTCAATTTGTATCGCATTACGCAGGAGGCGGTGACCAATGCACTCAAGCACAGCGGCGGGCATTACCTTGAAGTGACCTTGGAGACGGGGCAAAATGCGATCGAGCTGACGGTCCGCGATGATGGTTCCGGGCTGGTCAAGGGTCCCGCCCAGCCTGGCATGGGTATGTCCGGCATGAAGGATCGCGCCCGGCTCATTGGGGCAACCCTCACGTGGAGTGACCGCCCGGAGGGAGGGCTGACGGTGCGCTGCAGATGGCAGGGCGTGTCCGATCTGCCCGTCGTGGAATAGGGCCGCAAACAAGGCTGAATGACGCATGAAGAAACGGGTGTACCTGGTGGACGATCATCCCATGGTCCGGGAACGACTTGCGCAGATGATCAATCAGGAGGCGGACTTGCTGGTGTGCGGGGAGAGCGCGCAGGCGGGGCCCGCGTTGGAGCACATCAGCGCAGTATTGCCCGACGTTGTGGTCTTGGACATATCCCTGGAGCGTTCCAGCGGCCTGAATCTGCTGAAGGATTTGCAGGTCATGAAACCTGAGTTGCCGGTGCTGGTGTTGTCGATGCATGACGAGAGCCTGTATGGGGAACGTTGTCTCAAGGCAGGAGCGCGCGGCTACGTGAACAAGCAGGAGGCCACCACCTCCATCCTCACCGCCATCCGGCAGGTGCTGCAGGGTCAAATCCACATGAGCCCGGCCCTCGCTGCGACTGTGGTCCGCCAGTATGTCCACGGAAGGGAACGCAAGCTGGGCGGGGCGGGGGTGAATCTGCTTACGGATCGCGAGCTTGAGGTGTTTCAATTGCTGGGCCAGGGATACGGAACCCGCCGCATCGCCGATGAGCTCCATCTGGGGATCAAAACGGTCGAATCTTACCGCTCGCGGATCAAAGAAAAGCTGGGCCTGGAAGACGCATCGCAGCTGGTGCATCAAGCGGTGAAGTGGGTAATTGAGCGCCGCCAGCCTGAACGCTGAACAAGTGATCCTGTCAAACTGCCTCAAGGGGTGGTGATCGTCGCCTGGTCGGCTGAAGGGGACTGCGCCCGGCTCCATCGGAGCAATTTCCATCGGGATGATACACGGCGCAGCGGTCGACCTCCTACATCGGGTCCGCCTCCCGGGATTGTAAATGAGGGTCGTTTGAGCCGGTGTCTGCCGTGTATTTCGGCCCCAGTCGGTCGGTAAGGGTTTTCCCTACACTCGGGCGCAAGTCCACCTGCTTGATCGCGGTCGGAGACTGCCGAACACTGGCCGCCAATTGAAAACCACGGCGACCGGTTCTTGGCTTCGATGGCGACGACCAGCAGGCAGCCGACCCATGGGTGCAGCCGGCTGGCTGCACTGGTGGCTGCTGCTGGGCTGGTTTACGCAGGGGCTGTCGGTTGCCGCACAGCCCGCGCCCGAGCCTGAGGATACCAACTCCGCGCTTTCGCGGGTCAGTGTTTCCTCGCTTAATGTGGCCGATCCAACCAGTGGCGGAATGGTGCCCGCGTTCCGGTTTTCCCGGACGGGGGATGTCAGTCTGCCCTTGACGGTGCGCTACTTGGTTGCCGGCGGCGGAACCAACGGAGTACATTATGAGCGTTTGCCCGGCAAGGTCGTCATCCCGGCTGGCTTCCGTTCCGCCGACACACTCGTGCGGGCCAGGGTGGACGGCACCCCCTCCGCGGGGCAGACGATTTCCGCCCGGGTGATCCCGGAGTCGTATCCCTTCAGTCTGATGATCCTGCCGGACACCCAGTACTATGTATTTCCGAAGAACGGCGGAAGCGTGGAGATGTTTCGGAACCAGTTGGAATGGATTGTCGGCCAAAAGGACGTGCGACAGATCGAATACGTCCTGCACTTGGGCGACATAACGGAGTCTAACTCGTATCCGGAATGGGCCCGCGCGCGCAGCCTTTTCGGACTGCTGGACGGCGTGCTGCCCTATGCGATCAGTTTCGGCAACCATGACGGCATCTATGACCAACTGAACCGCACCCAGCTTGGAAATGCTCTTTTCAAGACCGCCGAGTTCGAAACCTGGCCGACCTATGGCGGCGTCTTTGAGACGAACCGGATGGACAACTCCTATCACCTGTTCACGGCGGGCGGGATCGAATGGATGGTGCTTTCGCTTGAGTATGGTCCTCGCGACGTCGTGCTCGATTGGGCCAACATGGTGGTGGCCACCAACCCGTCCCGCAAGGTGATTGTCATCACCCATGCACACGTCTTCTGGGACAATACTCTGCTGGGCAGTTCTGCAAGTCACAATGGGGTGCCCAGTATTCAGAACAAGCGACAAAACGACCCTCCGGCGGTTTGGGAGAAGTTGTTGCGGCGGCACGCCAACGTTTTCATGGTCTTGAACGGACATTCAAGCGCACCAGGCAAGACCGCGGGCCAGGTTCTCGGTATCGGTGACGCGGGGAATCGGGTTTACCAGTTCCTTTGCGACTACCAGTTCGACGGAAACGGGGGTGGCGGATATTTGCGCACCTTGACGTTCAAACCGCTCACGGACGGGTTCGAGGTGGCCACATATTCGCCGTTCTTTGATCGGTCGTTGACCAACAGCAGTCAGAGTTTCTCCTTCACCAACACCGGGCTCTTTGCGGACGCGAGGTCAACCTATCTTCCGGCCTTGGCTCCCGGAAACATGGCCTCACTGAGCCTGGGAGATCCGGACGCAGCGCTGGCGGACCCGAAGCTGGTCGGTGCCCTCGTGGCCGGCACACCCCCGACGGTTCGGATCCAATTTGACCGCCGCGCAGATCCTGACTGGGCAACCAATGCTGCCAGCTACCGATTTGCGTCCGGGCGGCTCGCTGTCAATCCCCGGCGCACGACGGATCCGGTGGAGATTGAAATGCAGACCACTCCACCGCTGGCTCCGGGAGAAGTGGACACAATCACCCGGATCGGTGGCGGCGAACCTCCGGTTTCGTATTTGCTTACCAACTCCGGGGCCATGCTGCTTGCGGATTTCAGCAGCGGCGACCTGGCTCGCTGGAAGGCCGAGCACAATAATTTGTTCATTAATCCGCCGCTGTGGCGGGTTTCTGATCAGCGGCTTCACGAATTTTCGGGAAACTTCAGTCCGTCGTTCTTTTCCGGCGATAATCGGCGAGGACCCATGCTGATCTGGAATGATCCTGCGGCTTTCCAGTGGACCTCCTATTCAGTCGGCGCGACCGTCTATCCGGGGCAGCTTTACGGCTATGGACTGGTCTTTCGCTATCGCGACACAAACAACTTCTACAAGGTGGAAGTGGATCCCTGGCGGCGGTTCCACAAACTGTCGCGTCGGGTCAATGGCGTGGAAACTCTGCTGGCAGAGGAAGGCAGTTTTGAATGGGAACCTGTCAACATCGACTGGGTCGTGCCGATTCGCATGCGGGTCGAAGTGTCGGGCGAAAGGATCGAGGCGTTTCTTGGTGCACACCAAATGTTTGGCGGAGCCATATTTGATGGCGTACTGCCGGCCGGGACGGTCGGCCTCTATGCTTGGGCCAATCGAGGAATCTCCTTTGATGACATTGTAGTCGCCCCAGTCGGATCTGTGGCCCCGGCGATCCGGTTCATATCGCCAGCGGCGGCGGACACCACACTCGATGAAAACGCCCTCGTGGTGACAATGGCGGTCGATCCGGGGCCGGCCCCGATCACGTCAGTGAGGGTGCTGGACGGAGGCTTGGTGCTGACCACGTTCGATCGAGGGCCCTACCAGTTCAACTGGACGAACATAGCGGAAGGAACACACAGCCTTTCCGCCGTCGTGACGGACGCGACAGGCAACCGGGTGGTTGCAACCTCGAGGATAGTTCGATTGCCGCGACTGTCGCCCATGCCGGCATTTGTCCGGGAACCATTTGATGCCACCGTGACGGAGGGACAATCCGTGACCTTGTATGCGCGAGCGATTCCGCAGGGTCTTTCCTACCAGTGGTATTTCAACGGAAGTGCAATTCCGAATGCGACGAACAAGTTTTACCAAATAGCCGGCGCGATTCCTGCCATCGGCGGTACCTATCACGCAAAGGCATCCAATGGTCGCAAGGAAACAAGCAGTCGGGGGGCACTGGTCGTGATCAACGCCGTGCACTCGATCCCGCAGGATCCCCCACCGGGAGGTGCCGTGATGCACTTCTGGGATCTGGACCCCGAAGGTTGGATCGTTGGCTGGCTCGCGGGCGGCCAGTCGGGCCGCTGGCAGATTGAACAAACAGCCAACCTCAAGCAATGGAGCCTCCTTGGAGAAACTGTCAACCAAGCGGGAAACAGCTGGTTTCTGCTGCCATTGAGCGGTACCAACTCGAATTCCCTACTGCGCGGGAGATTCGTCGGCAACCAATGACGGGCCGGATAGGGTGTCGAGCCAATTGGGCCTTTACTTCTTGGCGGTCCCGCGGTCCCGCGCAAAATCGTTGTGCCGGAGCGGGTCTCCTGCTAGTGGTCCGCCCGATGAAAGTACTTGTTACCGGGTCCAGCGGCCTGATTGGTTCCGAGGCGGTAGGTATATTGGACCAGCAGGGTCATGAAGTCTGGGGGATGGACAACAACCAGCGGCGGGAGTTCTTCGGTCCCGCGGGCGACACCACTTGGAATCTCGAACGCCTCCGCAAGACCACCCGGAGCTTCCATCCGTCGGCGATAGACATCCGGGACCGGGCGGCGGTATCAGACTATTTCAAAGCGAACCGCTTTGACCTGATCATTCACTGCGCGGCCCAGCCTTCGCATGACCGGGCGCGCGACATCCCGCTCGTGGATTTCGACGTCAACGCCGTGGGCACGTTGAACCTGTTGGAGGCCACCCGTCAGCATTGCCCGGAGGCGGTATTCATCTTCATGAGCACGAACAAGGTTTACGGGGACGCCCCAAACGAGATGCCACTGAAGGAATTGGAGACCCGTTGGGATTACGCGCGTCCGGAAGACTTCGCGGGCGTCAGCGAGGAGTGCAGGATCGACCGGACAATGCATTCTATTTTCGGTGCCAGCAAGGTGGCAGCGGACATTCTGGCGCAGGAGTATGGCCGTTATTACGGCCTGAGAGTGGGGGTTTTTCGTGGGGGGTGTCTTACGGGCGAGCATCACTCTGGGGTCCAACTGCATGGTTTCCTGTCCTATCTGGTCAAAGTCGCCGAGGCCGGAGAGACATACACCATCTTTGGCTACTCGGGCAAACAGGTGCGGGACCAGATCCACAGTTCGGATGTCGTGGCCGCCTTCCTGGAGTTCGCGGCCCACCCGCGACCTGGCGAGGTCTACAACCTTGGGGGTGGTCGGGAGAATGCCGCGTCGATCCTGGAGTGCATGAGCAAGATCGAGAATCTGACGGGGCGCAGGATTCGGTGGAAGTATGAAGAATCGGCCCGCAAAGGGGACCACATCTGTTACATAACGGATCTGACAAAGTTTCGCCGTGACTATCCCAACTGGCGATTGAACTGGAGCCTGGACCGGATCGTGGAGAGAATGGTTGGTAGAATTTAGCCGGCCGGTACGTGCGGTTCATGAAAACAATCCATTTGCTCGGGACCCCGCTGCTGGCTACCAGCCATGACGAATTGATTGCCCATTGCCAGAACTGGGCCCAGAGCAACGGCGCCATCGCGGTGGACTTCACCAATACTCATATCGTCACGTTGCGGCGCGCGGACGCCGCCTTTCGGCAGGACACGGAGGCGATGGACTATTTTGTGCCGGACAGCATGCCGCTCAAGTGGTGCCTCAATCTGCGGGGAGCCCGGATGAAGGACCGCCTGTACGGTCCCGATTTCATGCGCCGCTGCGTGGTCGCGAGTCCGGCACCGGTGACGCACTACTTGCTGGGCGGGTCCGGGGAGTGTCTGCACCGGCTGGAGGCAAATCTGCGGGCTCAGCAGCCGAACCTGCTAATTCTTGGCCGGCACCACGGCTATTTTGGGGAGTCCGATTCACCCGAGATTGTCGGGGAGATCAACCGGTTGTCGCCCGACTTCATCTGGGTGGGCTTGGGAACTCCGAAGCAACAGGCCTGGATCCGCCGCTGGAAATCAGGGATCCATCGGGGCGTGCTATTCGCGGTTGGTTTCGCGTTTGACGCCAATGCCGGCACAAAGAAGGACTCGCCTCGCTGGATGCAGCGGGCTGGACTGGGCTGGCTTTACCGGTTGCTGGCGGAACCCACGCGGCTTGGTCCGCGGTATCTGAAATACAATTCCCTGTTTCTATGGTATTTGCTTGCTGATGCTGCAAGGGGTCGCGCATATCAATCCCATGCCTGAGAGCATCACCACAGGGCAGCGGCAGAATGACCTGCTGGATGATATCCAGCAGTACGTTCGTGACTTGCCCGGCATCGTGCGCGAATGCTGGCGGGGCCTGCCTGACAAGTGGTTGTTTGGTTCGCTCGCTGTTGCCTGGTCGCTGGTGTTTCTTTTTTTTGGCAGCCCAAGCCTGGGCTATCGCGATCTTCGGTCTCCCAGCCTCTTCTACTGGATGTACTACGCGTATACCAACCCCGGCTCGGAAGACACGCACGGCCTGCTCATTCCCTTTGTAGTACTGGGCCTTCTGCTGTGGAAACGCTCGGAATTGCTTCAGTGTCCGAAGGCCGTCTGGTGGCCTGGCTTGATGGGGCTGGCCGTGGCCGGGGGAATCCACCTGTTGGGCTACATGATGCAGCAGCAACGGGTCTCAATCATCGGTTTATTCTTGGGCTATTACAGTCTTTTGGCGTTGGTTTGGGGACGAGCGTTTGCCGCCCGTTGCTTCTTTCCGTTCATACTGTTTGCGTTCTGCCTGCCGGTGGGTCTTATGGTGGATACCGTGACGTTTCCGTTGCGACAGGCCTCCACCGATATCGCCGTGGGGGTTGCCCGCACCTTCTTCGGTGTCGAGGTGATCCAGGATGGGATTCGAATTTTGGATCCGAACGGCACTTACCGGTATGAAGTCGCGGCGGCCTGCAGCGGTTTGCGGAGCTTGATTGCCATGGCGGCCTTGACCACCATCTATGGCTTCGTGGTCTTCAAGACGCCATGGAAGCAATGGCTGTTTGTGTTCATCTCCATCCCTTTTGCGCTGGCGGGGAACGTCATGCGACTGCTTTCCATCATCCTCGCGGCAGAATCGATGGGTCCAAACGCCGGCCATTTTGTTCACGAGTGGTTTGGATTTCTGACGTTTGCCTTGACGCTTGCCGCGGTTTTGTGGCTGGGACGGCGGTTGGAGGACAAGGAACCTGCGCGACCGGTCGAGTTGGCGGAAATGAAGGAGGCTCACCATGCCGGCTAAGAACATCGTTGTCCTGGTTGCCGGGCTGCTGATCATCGCGCTGACAGCGGGTGGCGTCGGCTACTATCAGGAGAATCAGCGATTGAGCAGTCCGGGTATCCGCTGTCGGACAATTCACGGTCAGGTTGCCGTGGAAGTGTTGCTGCCGGAGATATTGCCAGGCTACGAATCCGTTCCGTTGGAGGTCACCCAAGAGGAACTCGACATGCTTCCGAAAGACACCTCCTTCGGCCGCCGTCGATACACCGCTCCGGACGGTCTGGTTTTCGACCTTTCCGTCGTGCTGATGGGTGGCGACATCAGCAGTATTCACCGCCCCCAGTCCTGCATCCCGGCACAAGGCTGGACCATTCTGGATGAAGATACCGACACTCTGAGAATCGATGGTGATAATGGCTATGAACTTCCATTCAACCGGCTGAAGAATGCCAAGACTGTGGTGATAAACGAACAGCCGGTGAAGGCGGAGGGCTATTTCCTCTTCTGGTTCACGGCGGACGGCAAGGTTACAGCAAGTCGTGAAAGCCGGCTCTTGTCTACCGCGTGGCGGATGCTTACTTCCGGCGAGGTGGAACGATGGGGCTACGTCTCTTTGAATGTCGTCTTTCCCGCCGGGGCCGCGGATATGGTTTACCCGCGCGCTGAGGAGTTTCTAAAGACGGCGGTACCGCAGTTCCAGTTGCCGCCTACTGACCGGCCACCCAGACCATGAGCTGCCAGATCATTGCACGCGACTAAGGCCACTATTCCGGAATTCGAGCTTGTTCTGGCGCCGAAATGAAGACGGTGCAGGCAGCATCCGAAGGTAGTTCACCGCCCCAAACAATACGGTCGTGAGCTGCTTCGCGGCGGTTGGCCATACCGTTAAATTGAGTTCATGCTTGCCAAGCGGCATGCGAGGGGAGTCAATCCCTCCATTGCTGCCGGCGGCGTTCAAGTGGGTGCGGAAGCACGGGAGCTGTATTTGATCCATGCTTAGACGTCAGCGACAGTTTAGGGCCCAAATCCACAAACTGCTGGATGCGGCGTTGTTCGGGCTGTCCTTCTGGATGGCTCACGCGATTCGGACCTGGGCCTACCAAATTGGGTTCATCGCCGATCCCCTGCAGCCGTTCGAGCGCTATGCGTGGCTGCTGGCTTTCGTCTTTCCCGTGGCGCCGCTGGCCCTGGAGGTGACCGGCTTCTACGACCGCCCGCTGCTGGCTTCGCGCCGCGAGACGGCCTGGAAGCTGGCGCGTGTGGGGCTGATCATCTCCATCGGCTGCATCGTGCTGGATTTCTTTTTCAAGGCGGACCTGGGCAGGTCGGTGTTTGTGCTCCTGCCTGTGGTGGCCTTGTGCATGGTGATGGCGAAGGAGGAGCTGCTGCTCCGGGTGGTGGAATCCCACGTCGGACAGGAGCGGCTGCGCCGAAGGCTGATCATCGCGGGAACTCCGGGAGAGACGGCGCGCATGCAAACCTATCTGGAACAGCAGGCGCGGGAGGGCTTCGAAGTGGTGGAAACGATTCCGCTCGACCAGAAGTCGGTGGAGCGGCTTCCGGTGCTGTTGCACAAGTACTCCGCGAACGCCGTCGTGCTCTGCGCTCAGCACACTGTATTCGGCCTGGTTGAGAAGGCCATCCAGACCTGTGAGCTTGAAGGCGTGGAAGTCTGGTTGATGGCCGATTTCTTCAAGACCGA
>DNDP01000225.1:4123-6074 GCA_003484235.1 Verrucomicrobiales bacterium | reverse complement strand
CGAAGTTCGCCGCAGCGGCGAAATCGATGCCAGGTCCCGCGTGGACACCACGAAACGCGCCGTGCGCAGGCCGCCCGGCAGTGCGCGGCCATCGACCACGAACATCGCCGGCTGGTCCCGCCCGCCGACAGGCAGGCTTTGGCCGGTTTCGCCCGGGCCGCCGACCTGCACGCAAAACTGCACCACCTGTCCGGCGTTGCCGTATTCAATCAGGGTCGCCGCGTATTCGCGCCCGGCACCCGGCGGAGCATCCGAGGCCGGTGGTTCCGCGATCATTGGCGTTGAGCGCCACTCCGCGTCGCCGGCAAGGGTGTCCAGCCGGTGAAAGAGCGTGATGTGACCAGGCGGTTCGGCGGACGTGACCAACGCCGTCACCCGCACTGCTTCGCCGGGTGCCGGCACGGCCGGCGAATGTCGCAATCCATCGAGTTGCGGCAACGGGCGGGCGGTCAGACGGGAATTTGCGCGACCCGGCGTGCCCAGATTGCCCGGGACCGGCAACCGAACGGAGAACGAAACGCTGTGGTCCCAGGTCTGCGCAATCAGCCGGGGGCATCCGGACACCCAACGGGCCTCGAAACTCAGGACACAGCGGGTGCCGCGCTCGAGCCTGGGAACATCGATCTCCAGCCGGTTCGCCCGGTTGTCGCCGTGGCCCTCCGAGACGACATGCAGTTCTTCGCCATCCCAGTGACTCGTCGCGTGGTTTCCCTGGATCAACCAGCCACCCGTGCCGGTGCCGTCGCGGGATTCACGGGCTTTGAAATCAAGGAGGTCCTCGCCCGTTTGCTGGTGCCGCAGGCGGAGGTTGCGCAGGATGACATGACCTTCCTCGACCAGGTGCAGGTGCAGTTCCCGGAAATCCGAAATCTCCCCCAGGGGCCGGAGCTCCTCGTAGACGCCCTCGTGCCGGAAGACCTGAAAATGGCTCTTGCCCGCTTCGTCACTGCCACGCCAGGCGGAAGGCAGCCGCCCTTCCATCAGCGGATGGGCGAGTTCCAGGCTGCTGCCCTTGCCGGCCGCCGACGCCGGCCAGTTTCCTCCGGTGCGATAGTCCACTTCGCTTGCCAGATTTCCGAGCCCATCCACCAGTCGCAGCCGTTCGCCCTGGTTGCTCAGCTTGCCGCGAAATTCTCCCAACACCGGTAGGTTGCCGTAAACCGTCCGCAGCGCCTGCGCATCGCCACCAATCACGCCAAAGGCTCCTGGTTCGAGCATCGTCCCGGTCGGGAAATGAAATTCGACGCCGTCAGTGAACTGCCATCCACTCAAATCCACCGGTGCCGGTCCACTATTCACCAGCTCGATGAATTCCGGCACCCCCGATCCCGCGGGCGGATCGTACATGATCTCGTTGATCACCACCTGGTCCTGACGAGCTGGGCGATTCGCCCGACCATGGCTGGGCGGCGTCCCGCGGCACCACTCCGGTGAATGCTCCGGAAATCGCTGCCAGCTTTCTTCCGGCCCGATGATTGGGAACTCCCGGGCGTCGATCACCCGTCCGGACGCGGTGACGAGATACAGTTTTCGTTCGCGGCCGGAACCTTCGGCGGGAAACCGGGCAGTCAACACCGCCCGTCCCTGGGGCTCCAGCACTCCGGGCACGACGACGGCATCGGAGAAGTCACGCTTCGAGGCCACACGCAGTCCACCGGGCGCAAACGGCGGGCCCGACCGGTGAATCACTTCCACCCAGTCCACCGACCGATTCGGACCGAAATGAACCTCGGTCAAAACTGCTTCCCCGGAAGAATCGAGCGCCGTCATTCCAAGGGCGTCGGCTTCCCCCGGACTGCCCAACGGCACCGCGCTGGCCCGCCAGTTCCGCCAATCGTCGGCCGTCCCATGTATCTGCTGCAAAACCAGCGAGTGGCCGGCACCATCGGCTGCAATCGGCCAGTCACCACCGTCCCGATAGCGCACCTGGCACAGGATCACGCCGTTTTTG